>DFYP01000179.1 GCA_002382645.1 Desulfovibrio sp. UBA4079
TGCCCGCGCTGCCCAGGAGCGTGTCGTTGAAGGCCGAGCCGAGCACGGCCTCCATGGAGTCCAGGGTGTCCTCGCCCGCCCCGCCCGAGGAGAGATGCGTGGTGAGGTCCACCAGGACCCCGGCCGGGGCGCTGGAATAGTCGGCCAGGTCCGCGCCGCTGCCGCCCTGGAGCAGGTCGTTGCCCGTGCCGCCGATGAGCGTGTCGCCGTTGTTCCCGCCCTGGAGCAGGTCGTCGCCGCTGCCGCCGNNTTGCCCTTGCCGCCGTACAGGGAGTCGTCCCCGGCCGTGCCCGTGAGCAGGTTGTTCCCGTCCAGGGGCTGGGGCGGGCTCGTGGCCGGCGGGGACGGCGGGGTGAAGATCTGGTCCTGGCCGCCGGGGCCCGCGGCCAGGGACGCGGCCAGGGAGAGCAGGAAGCCCTGGGGCAAAGGCGGGGGCGGCTCCGGCAGGGACGGGGGCGGAGGCGGTGTGGGGTCCAGGCCCAGGAGCGAATGCGGGAACAGCGGGCCCTGGCNNAGGCCCAGGGGCGAGTTCGGGAACAGCGGGCCCTGGCCGTCCTGGTCCTGGTCGTCCTGGTCCTGGCCGCCCTGCCGGCCCTGGCCGTTGTCCTGGGAATCGCCGGACTGGCCGTCCCCGGCCTTGGGGCCCTCGTCCTGGGGGGGCTGGCCCCGGGTCGCGGCCAGCTGGAACTGGGCCGGGAGCACCTCGCCCTCCTGGGGCAGCTGGAGGGGCTCGTCCTGGGTCACGGACAGGGTCCGGCCGTTGATCAGGACCACGCGGACCAGGGTCCCGCCCGAGGCGTGCAGGGACTCCCCGGCGAAGACCGGCGCGCCCGGCGACAACAGGCGCACCCCGGCGTCGTTCACCGCCAGGGCCAGCCCATGAAGCTGGGACACGTGTCCGATGATCTGCGCCGACAATGCCCTGTCCCCCCGGTCCGAGCCTGTCAATGAGATTTTTGTCAAGAAATTCATCAGCCGATACGGAATATGCAAGGAATGTGCAATACGCCTGGAAAAGGACCATGAATACACGTTTTCCGCAGGAGCGCCGCGCAAAGCCCCCTGACTTGTGCGGATTCCGGCACCGGGTTACAGTTCCTCCATGCGCGACGCGGTCAAGGAAAAGGTCCTCGCCGAGCTGGGGGTGCTGCGGATCGGCGGCCGCCTGGACCCGTCCGGGGCCGTGTCCGGCGGCGACCACCTGGTCTCCGGCCACACCCCGCTCTGGGCCTTTGAGGACCCCCGTTTCGCCAAGCCGTTCGCCGACGGCGCCCCCCTGTACGACACGGCCCTCCTGCCGCGCGACCCGGAAAAGGCCCTGGGGCGCTGCCGCCTGCCCGTGTTCCTGGGCGCGGTCCGGTCCCGGGTCTTCGAGGCGGCCCTGGCCCGGCGGCCCACGGGCCTGCTCGTGTTCGAGCCCGAGGAGGAGCGCCTGGAGGCCTTCCTGGCGGGGTTCCCGGCCAAGACCCTGGCCGAGCGCGGGATCGTCTGCTTCCTGGGCGATCCGGCGGGCTTAAGGCCCTCCCTGGAGCGGCTCCTGCCCGAGGACCTGTTCCGCAAGCTCGGCTGCCCGGGATTCTTCGTGCTCGACGGCCTGGAGCAGGACCGGCCGGACTGGGTCCGGGACGTGCGCGAGCGCCTGGAGCTGCTCTGCTGGCGGCACCGCATCTACCCGGTGTCCGGCCAGTTCAACAGCCGGGGCCTGCCCCTGCGCACCATCACCCGCGAGCTGTTCTTCGACCAGCAGCGCCACGCCTACGAGAACGCGCCCCGCTTCCACCAGGGCAACCTGCGCCAGGTCCGCGACGCGCTCCGGGGCTTCCCGGCGGTGCTCATCGCGGCCGGGCCGGACCTGGCCGAGCGCGCCGAGTTCCTGCGGGCCAACCGCGAGCGCGCCGTGCTCATCGCGGTGAACAACGCGCTCAAGCCCCTGCAGGACCTGGGCGTGGTCCCGCACTTCGCGGTGATCAACGACAACGCCCTGGTCTGCGCCCGTTCCTTCGAGGGCCTGGACCCCCTGCCCGAAACCGTCCTGGCGGCCCACTGCTTCTCGCACGCGCCCACCGCGCTGTTCGGCCGGACCTTCTTCTTCGGCACCTGGCGGCCCGAGGTCTTCGGGGCCATGCCCAACTTGCGCATCTACGGCTCGGTGATCACCGCGGCCCTGGCCCTGGCCCGGCACCTGGACTGCCGCAGCGTGGTCCTGGCCGGGGTCCAGATGGCCGGGACCGACCCCTGGCGGCTGTCCTACGCCCCGGGCTCGATCCACGTGGCCGCCCCGGCCCCGCCCCGGCAGCTCTGCGGGGCCTGGCCCCAGCTCTGCCCGGCGCGCGCGGCCTCGGGCGAGACCCTCTACACCAGCCTCAACTTCCGGGACGCGGCCCTCTGGTTCGTGGACGAGCTCCGGGCCACCAACACCCGCTGCGTGAACCTGAGCCGCCAAAGCCTGATCCACGGCCCGGGCGTGGACATCGACGAGAACCCGATCCTGCCCAAGCGGCCCGGCCTGGACAAGACCCTGGCGGCCCTGCGCCAGCTGCCCCCGGTGCGCCGGGACCCGGCCCGGGTGCGCGGGTTCCTGGCCCGCGAGCGCGCGATCTGGGCCAACACCGCCGGGCCCCTGGACATGCTCCTGGGCCAGGGCGGGCCCGGGTTCGTGGACGCGGCCATGAACGTGCTCGAACAGCTGGACCGGGGCAACGTGAGCTATCTGGTGCAGCGCTTTGGTGACTTCGACAACCGCCGCTTCCACGCCCAGGTCTTCGAGTCCCCGGACCCGGAGAGCCGCGAGGAGGGCCTGCGCTATTTCCTGGCCCAGGTGCGGGACATGGCCCGCGACTTCCTGGGCGTCCTGGACCGGGCCCTGGAGGCCGCCTCGGACTGAACCAGGGTCTTGCAATCCCGGAAACTCGCGCTATCATCGGAAAAACACGGAGCCCCTCCATGCGTCCCGTCCTGTGCTGCTGCCTGCTTGTCTGCCTGCTCTGCGCCGCGCCCGCCGCGGCCGCGGACGACGGCTTCGCCCGCAAGCCCGCGCCCCGCGAATTCCACGGCCTGGTCTTCGGCGCGGAGATCGCGCCCCTGAACCTGACCCCGGTGCCCGGCCAGAAGGACACCTTCTTCCGCAAGGACGAGGACCTGACCCTGGGCCAGGGCAAGCTCGTGTCCGTGGCCTACTACGCCCGCAAGGGCAAGCTGGCGGGCGTGGGCCTGGCGGTCAAGGGCGAGGCCAACATCTTCCTGGTCCAGGACGCCCTGATCCAGGCCTTTGGCCCGGGCGTGCAGCGCGGCCCGCACTACGGCTGGGTTTGGCCGGACTTCTCCCTGGTGCTCACCCTCGGGCTTGGTTTTTTTTCGCGCCTTGCTCTCGCGGTTTTTGAGCGGTCCGTGGGGAGGGCGCTGAAAAATCCGCGCCGGCCGCGTTGCCGCGAACAGCGCAAAATCCTCGCGCCGCGCCCGCGCGGTTTTTGAGCGGCCCGTTAGAAATCCCCTCAAGGGGCTTCCCTAGACCCCCCTGCACAGGGTAAGAACAAAGCAGGATGGCCGCTTCAGGCCACCCGCAGGGGGTCTCATGCAGCGTTCCCGCCCGGCCGTTTTCTACGGCCTGACCATCATCGGCCTGGCCTTGCTCTTCGCCCTGGGATTCATGGGCTACTACGAGTTCGTGCTCAAGATCCGCGCCGACGCCGCGGCCTGGGCCGCCCAGGCCGGGCTGGCCGTGGCCGGGGGCGGGCTGGTGCTGCTGGCCATCCAGGCCCTGCTCGTGTTCCGGGCCTTCATCCACCCCCTGGCCCGGGACGAGGAGCGCCTGGAGGAGCTGGACGAGGCCGTGCGCCGCCTGGCCGTCACCGACGAGCTGACCCGGGTGTACAACCGGGCCAAGCTGGAGGAGAGCCTGCTGCGCGAGATGGAGCACGTGCGCCGCTACAAGGCCAAGGCCTCGGCCGTGATGCTCGACGTGGACGGCCTGGGCGGGATCAACCGCGATCACGGGGACCGCGCCGGGGACCGGCTCCTGGTGAACCTGGCCGGGCTGCTGCGCCGCCGCGTGCGCAAGAACGACATGGTCTTCCGCTGGCGCGGGGACACCTTCGTGATCCTGGCCCCGCACATCGACGGGGGCCAGGCCGGGCGCTTCGCCGACAAGGTCCGGCGGGAGGTGGCCGAGGCCGAGTTCGACGACGGCCTGCACATCACCGTGAGCGTCAGCTCCGGCGAACTGTCCGGCGACGACGCACCGGACGCCTTCCTGGCCCGCCTGAAGACCGGATTGTCCCGGGCCCAGGCGGCGAGCGTCGGCGAGGCCGGGCTTTCCGGGGGCGAAGGCCTCTCGGCCGCGTGATCCGCGGCCCGTTCCGGCCCCTTGTGTCCGCGTCGTTCCAGGACTACCGGAGCCTCCGAACAACCTGAATCCGGAACGGCCATGCCGCGTCTGATCTCTCCCCTCCGTCATTTCCTGGGCATCTTCCTGCCCCTGGCCGGGATCGTGCTGGCCGTGGCCCTGGTCTGGCAGAGCCAGGAGCGCCGCCTGCACGTGGACGGCCTGCGCCGCGTCGAGCAGACCCGCGTGGTCCAGGAGGCCCGGATCATGGAGGCGGTCCTGACCTCGCGGGCCGTGGACGCGGGGTTTCTGGCCGACCGCCTGGGCCACGAGCTGACCCGGCACCCCCGCGAGGCCCTGGAGGAGATCCGCGACATCCTCTGGACCTTCGCCTTTCTCAAGCGCGGCTACGCCCAGGTCCGCTTCCTGGACGCCACGGGCCGCGAGAAGATCCGCCTGGAGAACTCGGCCTCCGGACCCGCGCTCCTCGACGGCGAGGCCCTGCGCGACCGTTCCGGCGAGACGGCCTTCCGCAAGGCCGTGGCCATCCCCTTCGGCCAGGTCTACGTCTCGCGCCTGGAGCTGGAAGAGGAGGACGGCCGGGTGATCGAGCCGCTGCGGCCCGTGATCCACTTCGCCAGCCCGGTGCTGGGCCCGGACTACGGCCTGGCCGGGGTGCTCATTCTGGACCTGGACGGCGAGCTGCCCCTGGCCCGGCTGCGCCAGCAGCGCGTGGCGGACAGCGACGGGCTCGTGCTCATCAATCCCCAGAGCCACTGGCTCCTGGGCCCCAGCCCGGACATGGAGTGGGGCTTCCAGCTGACGGAGCGCGGCAACCGCGCCCTGGCCTCGGTCTGGCCCGGCGTCTGGGACGTCCTCCGCCGCCGCGACCAGGGCCAGTTTCAGCATGACGGCGCGCTCTACACTTACGCCACGGCCCGGACCGACGCCCCGGCGGGCATGCGGCAGGCCGTGCGGGTCATCCCGGAGGAGGGCTGGATCCTCATCTCCCGCCTGGGCCCCGAGCGCCTGGACTCGCCCCGGGGAGGCCGCTTCTGGGCCATGACCGCCGGGCTCCTGGGCCTGCTGGCCGCGGGCGCGGGCTTCCTGGCCCAGAGCCGGACCCGCCGCGACCAGGCCGCCGCCGCCCTGCGCCAGAGCGAGGAGACCTCCCGGGCCATCCTCAACGCTTCCTCGGACGCGGCCTATTTCCTGTTCGACCTCAAGGGCCGCATCCTCACGGCCAACGCCGCGGCCGAGGAGCGCTTCCAGCCCATTGTCCAGGGCGGCCTGACCGGCAAGAACTTCTGGGAGATCGTGCCCCCGAACCTGGCCGAGCAGCGGCGCAGGCTGGTGGCCTTCAGCGCCGAGCGGGGCGAGCCCCTGCGCTTCGACGACCGCCGCGACGGCATGATTTTGGACAACTCCCTGTACCCGGTGCGCGGCGAGGACGGCGCGGTGGACCGCATGGTCCTGGTCTCCCGCGACGTGACCGGCGAGCGCGGGGCCCAGGACCGCTTGCTGACCCTGTCCCGGGCCGTGGACCAGAGCCCGGTCATGGTCGTGATCACCGATCCCCGGGGCCACATCGAGTACGTGAACCCGCGCTTCACCCAGGTCTACGGCTGGACCTTGGCCGAGGCCCAGGGCGCCACCCCCCGGCTGCTCAAGTCCGGCCGCCATGGCCCGGAATTCTACGAGGACCTCTGGCAGACCATCCTGGACGGCCGCGACTGGCGCGGGGAGGTCTGCAACCGGGCCCGCGACGGCCGCGAGGTCTGGGAGCACATGTCCATCTCCCCGGTGCTCGACGAGGAGGGCCAGCTGGTGCACTTCGTGGCGGTCAAGGAGGACGTGACCGAGCGCAAGCTGGCCGCCGACGCCCTGGCCGAGAGCGAGGAAAAGGTCCGGGCCATGAGCGAGGCCTCCCAGGACGGCCTGGTCATGCTCGACGACCAGGGCCTGGTGGCCTTCTGGAACCGCGCGGCCGAGAGGATGTTCGGCTATTCCAGGGAGGAGGCCCTGGGCCGCAGGCTCCACGAGCTGGTCACCCTGCCCGAGGACCTGGACAAGGCCAAGGCCGGGTTCCCGGGCTTTACCGCGCGCGGCGAGGGCGCGGTGGTGGGCGTGCTCAACGAGTTCACGGCCCGCCGCCGGGATGGCGCCACCTTCCCGGTGGAGCTTTCGGTCTCGGCCTTCCGCCTGCGCGGCCGCTGGTGGGCCGTGGGCACGGCCCGGGACATCACGGACCGCAAGCTCGTGGAGGCCCGGCTCCGCGAAATGGCCACCACGGACGGACTCACCGGCATTTTCAACCGCCGCCGGTTCATGGAGCTGGCCGACGACGAGCTGGGCCGCGCCCATCGCTACGGCCGGCCCGTGAGCCTGATCATGTTCGACGTGGACCACTTCAAGAAGGTCAACGACACCCGGGGCCACGCCGCGGGCGACAAGGTGCTCCGGGCGCTCACGGCCATGGCCCGGGAGACCCTGCGCGGGGCCGACATCCTGGGCCGCATCGGCGGCGAGGAGTTCGCCGTGCTCCTGCCCGAGACCGACCTCCCGGCAGCCACCCGGGCCGCCGAGCGCCTGCGCCGGGCCGCCGAGTCCATGAACCTTGTGGCCGACGGCGAGGCCTTCGGCATCACGGTGAGCCTGGGCGTGGCCCTGCTCCAGGAGGACGAGATCCTGGAGGACTTCCTCAAGCGCACGGACCAGGCGCTCTATAAAGCGAAGCAAGGCGGCCGCAATCGGGTGGAAGTGGGTTAGCCGGGCCTGGCAGGGCCGTTGAAAATTCTCCATCCGCTGCGTTGCCGCAAAAATCCCAAACCCTCGCGTATGTCCGAATACGCGTCGGGCCCGGCCTTTTCTTGCGCCTTGCGGCTGGAGTTTTTGAACGGTCCTGGTGAAAGGCCGTTGAAAATTCTCTGCTGTCCTCGTTGCCGCGAAAAGGGTCAAACCCTCGGAAAGGCCGGGAGCTAGGGCCTGTCCTGGTCCTTGCGCTCGCGGTCCTTGTCCTGGCCGGGCTCCGCGGGCTTGTCCTCGGGCCGGTCCTTGGGACGGTGAAGGTCCGGCCCGGGCTGTGCGGGCTGGTCCGGTTTGCGGCGCAGGAAGCGCAGCACGCTCTGGATGAGGATCATGTTCCCGCCTTGAACAGCGTTGTCACCGCGCTGATCTGCTCGGGCGTGCCCACCACGAGCAGCGAGTCGCCCGCGAGCAGGACCTCGGCCGCGCCGGGGTTGGACTGGGCCCGGCCCTCGCGCCGCAGGGCCAGGACCGTGACCCCGTAGCTCTTGCGCAGGGCCAGGTCCTTGATGCTTTTGCCGTGGGCCGGACAGCCCTGCTCCAGCCGCAGCCGGGCGATCTCCACGTCCGGCAGCCGCAGGTCCACGGGGCAGGCCGAGGCCGGGGCCATGGTCCGGAGCATGTCGTAGCCCTCGGTGCGCACCTCGCTGATGAACGCCTCCACCTCGGCCCGGGGCACATGGTAGCGCGCCAGCACCCGGGAGAACAGCTCCACCGAGGTCTCGAACTCCTCGGGGATCACCTCGCTGGCCCCGAGGGCCAGGAGTTCCTCGCGTTCCGAGAGAAAGCGGCAGCGGGCCGCGATGTACAGGTCCGGGTTCATCTGGCGCAGGGCCTGCACCGTGCGCTTGGAGGCCGCGGGGTCCGAGATGGCCACGGCCGCGGCCCGGGCCCGGGGCACGCCCAGGTGTTCGAGCAGGGCCGGGTAGGAGGCGTCGCCGTAGACCATGGGCTCGCCCGCGGCCTGCTCCTGGAGCACGGTTTCGGGGTTCATCTCCAGGATCACGTAGGGGATGTCCCAGGTGCGCGCGCCCCGGGCCAGGTTGCGGCCGCTCAGGCCAAAGCCGATGATCACCAGGTGCCCGGAAAGATTGTTGAAATGCCCGTGGGACGCGGCCGGGGCCCGGATGCCCCGGAGCCAGGGCCCGGGCAGGGGGAGCTTTTCCAGCAGGTCGGCCACGCGCGGGGCCAGGGCCATGATGAACGGCGTGAGCGCCATGCCCGGCACGGCCACGGACAGGAACATCTGGTACTGCTCGCGCACGAGCAGGCCCTGGTCCAGGCCGGTCTGGGCCAGGATGAACGAGAACTCGCCCACCTGGCACAGGGCCAGGCCGGTGAGCGCGGCCGCGCGCAGGGGATAGCCCAGGACCTGGACCACGCCCCCGGCCAGGAAGGCTTTCACCGCCAGCACCCCCAAACAGAGTCCCAGGACCATCAGGGGCCGGGACGCCGCGGCCTGCACGTCCAGCAACATGCCGATGGACACGAAGAACAGGCTGGAGAACACGTCGCGGAACGGCAGGATCCGGGCCAGGGCCTGGTGGCTGTAGGCCGAGCCCGAGACGATGAGCCCGGCCAGGAACGCGCCCAGGGGCAGGGACAGGCCGATGCGCCAGGTGAGCCAGGCGATGGAGAAGCACAGGCCCACGATGGCCAGGAGGAAGAGCTCGTTGTTGCGCGTGGCCGCGATGCGCTTCAAGAGGAACGGCGCGATCCAGCGGGCCGAGACATAGACCACGCCGAGGACCAGCACGGCCTTGGCCCCCAGGGTCAGGAGCGCGGCCCCGGGGCTGTGGGCCCGGCCCGCCAGGAGCGGGGCCAGGAGCATCAGGGGCACGATGGCGATGTCCTGGAAGATGAGCACGGCCAGGGCCACGCGGCCGTGGGGCGCCTCGGCCTCGCGGCGTTCCTGGAGCACCTTGAGGACCACGGCGGTGCTCGACAGGGCCAGCATGAAGCCCAGGAACACGGCCGGGCCGGGCTGGTAGCCCCAGGCCAGGGCCGCCAAAAAGCCCGCGCCGATGGAGAGCGCCATCTGGAGGCTGCCGCCGAGCAGGGCCGGCCTGCGCAGGGCGAGCAGGTCGGGCAGGGAGAACTCCGTGCCGATGGCGAAGAGCAGGAAGACCACGCCCACCTCGGCCAAAATCTCGACCGCGTGGGCGTGGGACACCAGGCCCAGGGCGTGGGGGCCCGCGATGAGCCCGGCCAGGAGATAGCCCACCACCGAGGGCACGCGCAGATAATGGCAGACGTAGAGCATGACGGCCGAAAGGGCCAGGATCACGAGCACGTCTTGGAGGATGTCCATGGGGACCTATTCCCGCCCCTGCTTCTCCCGGGCGATGGCCTCGTGCCGGGCCTGGCGCCGCATGGCCGCCTCGTTGTTCCGGCGCTTGTCCACGTCGTTGTCCAGCACCAGCGGGGGCACGGGCTGGGGCCTGCCGTTCTCGTCCAGGCAGACGTAGGTGAGATAGGCCGAGTTCGTGTGGCGCACCTCGCCGGTGATGAGGTTCTCGGCCTCCACCCGCACGCCCACCTCCATGCTCGTGCGGCCCACGAAGTTCAGGCTGGCCTTCAAGATGACCATCTCGCCCACGTGCACCGGGGCCAGGAAGTCCGTGCGGTCCAGGCTGGCGGTGACCACGCTCCTGCGGCAGTGGCGCTGGGCCGCGATGGACCCGCAGGTGTCGATGTACTTGAGGACCACGCCGCCGTGGCAGTTGCCCGCGGGGTTGGCGTCCGAGGGCAGGATGAGGTGGGCCATGGTCACGGCGCTCTGGGCCGGGGTCTTGGGTTCCATGTCAGTCTCCCTTGGTCTTGCCGAAACGCACCCGGGCCTCCCAGACGAGCATCCCGACCTTGCGGCCCAGGTCGGACTGGCGCGTCTTGATGAGGGCCTCGGCGGCCTGCTTGTCGCCCTGGGACTTGAGCAGGGTGGCGGATTCCAGGTCGCGCAGATAGTGCCCGCACTCCTGGATCACGGCCGAAAGGTCCAGGGACTCCAGCTCGCGGGGCACCCGCACGGATTTCACCTTGCGCATGAAGGGCCTCCTGTGATGACGGTCCGCATGACAATCCGATGACAGATCGCCCCACAGGGGTCAAGCGGGTCTGGCCTTTCCGGCGGCCGGGGCGTACACTCGGCCCCCATGAATCCCCATGTGCTCATCCTGGCCGGGTGTCTGGCCGTGTTCGGGGTGGCCTCCCTGGGCCTGACCCAGGGCGTGGAGCCCTTCCTCACCTGGTACTACAGTTTCGCCTGGTGGCCGGCCATCTTCGCCGGGCAGTCGGGCATCAAGCTCAAGGGCGGCCGGGCCACGCTCTGGGACGACCCGCGCCTGTTCGCCCAGCTCCCGTTCCTCTCGCTCACGGTCTGGCTCATCTTCGAGGCCTGCAACTTCCGGCTCGGCGACTGGGCCTATCTCAACCTGCCGCAATCCCTGCCCCTGCGCTGGCTGGGCTACGTGCTCTCCTTCGCCTCGGTGCTTCCGGCCCTGGTCACGGCCGCGGACGTGCTCGAACACCTGGGCCTGTTCGCCAAGGCCCGGACCCGGCCCCTGGTGCGGCCGCAGACCCTCTACGGCACCCTGGCCTCCACGGGCGTGGTCTGCCTGGTCCTGCCCCTGGCCTGGCCGGAGATCTTCTTCCCCCTGGTCTGGGGCGGGTTCGTGTTCCTGCTGGAGCCCTGGCTCCACCGCGAGGGCGGGGACTGCCTCCTGGCCGACCTGGAGGCGGGCAGGCCGAGGCGGCCGCTGCTCATCGCCTCGGCCGGACTGGTGACGGGGTTCTTCTGGGAGATGTGGAACTTCCGGGCCGGGGCCAAGTGGGTCTATGACCTGCCCGTGCCCGCCGGGCCGAAGCTCTTCGAGATGCCGCTCCTGGGCTACCTGGGGTTCCCGGCCTTCGCCCTGGAGTGTTTCTGCCTGACCAGCGCCTTCTTCCTCCTGCGCCGGAGGATTTCGCTCCTGCCGCCGTTCACCCGCAAGCTGGCCTGGGCCGCGCTCATTCTCGCGGCCGTGGCCTTCGACGTCTGGGTCCTGCGCGGCATCGACCGCTGGACCCTGGCCTCCTAGCCCTCGTTCCTCGCGTAGATCCCGCTGCCGTGGCACACGGAGCGGTTGCGGCCCGCGCGCTTGGCCGCGTACATGGCCTTGTCCGCCCGGACCAGGGCCGCGTTCACCGTGTTCTCGCCCGGCTGCACCTCGGCGATCCCCAGGCTCACGGTCATGCTGGCCGGGCCGTCCAGGCGCAGGCCCTCCACGGCCAGGCGCAGGCGCTCGGCCAGGGCCAGGGCCCCGTGGCGGTCGGTTTCCGGCAGGAGCAGGGCGAACTCCTCCCCGCCCAGGCGCGCGGCCAGGTCCTGGCAGCGCAGCAGCGTGCGGCAGAGCATGGCCACCCGGCGCAGGGCCAGGTCCCCGGCCTCGTGGCCGCAGCTGTCGTTGATCCGCTTGAAGTGGTCGATGTCCAGCATGATCACCGCGGGCAGGGGTCCGCGGCGCTGGGCCCGGCGGATCTCGGTGCCGGCCGCGTCGAAGAAGCGGGTGCGGTTGGCCAGGCCGGTGAGCGGGTCGGTGTTGGCCAGCTCGGCCAGGCGCGCCTCCATCTCCTTGCGCCGGGAGATGTCCACGAACACGGCCAGGCTGTGGGCCGCGCCCTGGAGCGCGGCCGTGCTGACGTTCAGGAGCACGTCCCGCGTGGAGCCGTCGGCCAGGCGCACCTGGGCCTCGAACTCCGAGGTCCGGCCGTGGGGCTCCGGGGTGGTGATCCGGGCGTAGTCCTCGGGGCCGAAGCATTCCCGCAGGGCCTCGGGGTCGGCCAGGGCCGTTTCCCCGAAATAGGACTGGGCCGCGGCATTGGCCTGGACGATCCGGCCCTCCCGGGAGAGCACCAGCAGGGGCGCGGGCACGGCCTGGAGCAGGGCGTGGAGCATCCGGCGGCCCTCGGCCAGTTCCTGGTTGGCCTGGCGCTCGGCCCGGCGCGCGGCCCACTCCTGGCGCTGGAGCCGGTTGGAGCGGACCAGGAGCAGGAGCAGGAGGGTGTTTTCCGTGAGCAGGCCCAGGCCCAGGGCCGGGTCCCAGGGCTGCGCGGTCCGGCCCGAGAGGTAGCCGGTCAGGATCACGGCGCTGCCCAGCAGGCTGACGGCCAGGGCCGGGCCGAAGCCCAGGGGCAGGATCTGGGAGAAGATGATCGGCAGCACGAAGAGCATGAACAGGGCCGCCTCGGTGTGCGGGGCCAGGAGGACCGCGCAGGCCGGGATGGTCGCCGCGCACCAGGCCAGGCAGAGGACCTGGAGCCCGCGGAACCCGCGCACCCGGGACGCCGCCGCCAGGCAGCCCAGGGAGGCCAGCACGATGGCCGAACGGGCGGTCATGGCCGCCAGGAAGTGGGCCTGGTCGAAGAAGCGCCAGTCGCTCACGTAGAACAGCAGGTTGAGCAGGAAGGCCCAGAAAAAGGCCAGCCGGGCCTGGCGCAGCCGCTCGGGCAGGTGCTCGGCCTGAAAAACGGCCTCGCGCTCCGGGTCGCGGAATTCGCCGCCAGGGGTCAGGACATGCGTGTGCGTGGTCATGGGATTTCGCGGGGGCGGCTCCGGAAGGCAGCGCTATCCCGAAACCCGGGGAATGGCAAGGCGGGAGCGGGGCCTCAGTGGCCCATGAGTTCGCGCACCCGCTCGGCGGCCTCCAGGAAGCGGTCCGCGTTCAGGTGCAGGACCCCGGTGAACGGCGTGTCCAGCTCGCGGATGAGCCAGATGATCACGATGACCATCAAGAGCATCATGCCCATGTACCAGGTGTCGGCCAGGCCGTGGCCCAGCTCGGTGTAGAACAGGGCCACCACGGTGAAGGCGAAGCCCAGGTGGATGAGCACCCAGAAGGGCCAGAGCAGGCTGCCCTGGATGCTTTCCAGGCGGGCGTGGCGCATGTGCGAGAGCTGCTCCAGGTCCTCGAGCATGCGCACGTGGTAGGCGGTCTGCTCCATGTTCCGGGGCTTGAGGTTCTCCCAGGACCGCCAGACCGACTCGTAGCGCGCCCGGGTCGTGGGGCTGCGCTCGCCCTGGGACATGGCCGGCCACTCCTCCTGGACCACGCTCTCCAGATATCCGGCCATGGCCTCCTGGAACGGCCCGGCGTCGGGCAGGAGCCGCGAGGTGCGGGCCAGGGTGGTGG
This sequence comes from Desulfovibrio sp. UBA4079, assembly GCA_002382645.1. Lineage (GTDB taxonomy): Bacteria > Desulfobacterota > Desulfovibrionia > Desulfovibrionales > Desulfovibrionaceae > Aminidesulfovibrio. Next base: position 13,294 of record DFYP01000179.1, read on the forward strand.
CCACGTAGGCCTCGTGGGCCAGGTCCTCGGTGGCCTGGGTGTAGTTGTTCCAGAGCGTGATCACCGCGAAGCTCAGGAAGAAGGTGTACAGGGTGGCGAAGTAGCTGATGTTCGTGGCCAGCAGGTTGCGCTGGAGGAAGTCCAGGCCGTGGGGCCTGCGCCGCCGGAGCAGGAGGGCCGCGGCCGTGCCCGCCAGGGCCATGCAGACCACGATGACCATGTTCCAGGCTTCGGCGTTCACGCCCCCTCCTTGTCGCGGCCCAGGCGCTCCACCACGCGGCCGTAGTAGACCTCGGGCAGCTCCCGGTCCACGGGCCGGTTGCGGCCCATGTTCAGCTTGCGGATCATCAGGTTGACCCGCTGCATCTGGCGGTAGCGCTCGCGCTCGTCGTCGAGGCCCGAGAGCAGGTCCAGGGTCGTGCGGATCTCCTTCTCGCGCTCCAGCTCGGGCGGCAGGCAGCCCGCGTTCTTGAGGATGCGGTAGGCCATGCGCAGGTCCTCGGGCACCATGGAGAGGTCCTCCTCGGGCAGGGGTCTGCCCCGGCCCTCGAGGTTGTCGAAGCCGCCCTCGCGCATGTGCTTGGCGATGGCCTCCTCGGCCAGGCGCTCGATGAACAGGAACATGGATGATCCTCTATCCCCGGCGCGAAATCCGCGCAAGAGCCCGGTCGCGGCGGGCCTTGTCTTGGACCCGGGGAGGGAGTAGAGGGGGGCCGTGAGCAGAAACCCCTCCTCCCGCGTCGCCGAAGCCCTGGCCGAGACCCTGCGCGGCCGCGGCTTCCGCCTGACGCCCCAGCGGCTGGCCGTGATCCGCGCCTTTGCCGCGGGCCGCCACCCCACGGCCGAGGAGGTCCACACGAGCCTGGCCCGGGACTACCCGTCCATGAGCCTGGCCACGGTGTACAAGACCATCGCCCTGCTCAAGGCCCAGGGCCTGATCCTGGAGATCGACTTCGGCGCCCGGGACAACCGCTACGACATCCTGCGGCCCTATCCGCACCCGCACGCGGTCTGCACCCGCTGCGGGGCCGTGGCCGATCCCGGGGACCCGGACCTCACCGCCCTGGTGGAGCGCGTGGCCCGGGACACGGGCTATGCCATCAGCTCCCACCGCCTGGACTTCTTCGGACTCTGCCCCAAATGCCGCGGGGCCGGGAAATAAAAATTTTTCCTTGCAATGGAGAACGATTCTCCATAAGGTTTCAGTATCGATAACCCGCCGCGGCCTGGAGCGGAGCCGGGCTTCCTGTTCCGGCGGCGGCCAACCCTGAGAGGTGCATATGGCCAAGAAGAACAAACTGACCACCAACGCGGGCGCGCCCGTTTCCGACAACCAGAACAGCCTCACGGCCGGGAAGCGCGGCCCCATGCTCCTGCAGGACGTCTGGTTCCTGGAGAAGCTGGCCCACTTCGACCGCGAGGTCATCCCGGAGCGGCGGATGCACGCCAAGGGCTCCGGGGCCTATGGCACGTTCACCGTGACCAAGGACATCACCAAGTACACCAAGGCCGCGCTGTTCTCCAGGAAGGGCAAGAAGACCGAGCTGTTCGCCCGCTTCTCCACCGTGGCCGGGGAGCGCGGGGCCGCCGACGCCGAGCGCGACATCCGCGGCTTCGCGCTCAAATTCTACACCGAGCAGGGCAACTGGGACCTGGTGGGCAACANNCAAGAACAACTGGGACTTCTGGACCAGCCTGCCCGAGGCCCTGCACCAGGTGACCATCGTCATGAGCGACCGGGGCATCCCGGCCACCTACCGCCACATGCACGGCTTCGGCAGCCACACCTTCAGCCTGATCAACGCCAAGAACCAGCGCTTCTGGGTCAAGTTCCACTTCCGGACCCAGCAGGGCATCAAGAACCTCACCGACGCCGAGGCCGAGGCCCTGGTGGGCAAGTGCCGCGAGAGCCACCAGCGCGACCTCTACGAGAGCATCGAGCGCGGCGACTTCCCGCGCTGGACCATGTACATCCAGGTCATGCCCGAGAAGGACGCCCTGAACTGCCCGTACCACCCGTTCGACCTGACCAAGGTCTGGTTCCACAAGGACTACCCGCTCATGGAGGTGGGCGTGCTCGAGCTCAACAAGAACCCGGAGAACTACTTCGCCGAGGTGGAGCAGGCGGCCTTCAACCCGGCCAGCATCGTGCCCGGCATCGGCTTCTCCCCGGACAAGATGCTCCAGGGTCGGCTGTTCTCCTACGGCGACGCCCACCGCTACCGCCTGGGCGTGAACCACCACCTCATCCCGGTGAACAAGGCCCGCTGCCCGTTCCACAGCTTCCACCGCGACGGGGCCATGCGCGTGGACGGCAACCACGGCAGCACCCTGGCCTACGAGCCCAACAGCTACGGCGAGTGGCAGGAGCAGCCGGACTTCGCCGAGCCGCCCCTGGCCATCGACGGCGCGGCCGACCGCTGGAACTTCCGCGAGGATGACGACGACTACTACAGCCAGCCGGGCAAGCTCTTCCGGCTCATGACCAGGAAGCAGCAGGAGGCCCTGTTCGGCAACACGGCCCGGGCCATGGGCGACGCGCCCAGGGAGATCAAGCTGCGGCACATCGGCAACTGCTTCAAGGCCGACCCCAGGTACGGCGAGGGCGTGGCCAAGGCCCTGGGCCTGCCCGTGCCCGGAGCCAAGGGCGGCAAGAAGAAGTAGGGCCGGGACGGACGAAAAAACGCGGCCCGGGAGGGGAACCTCCCGGGCCGTTTCGTTTGCGCGGATGGTCCGGGTCCTACTTGAGCCTGACCGGCTGCATGGGACGGCCGATGGCGATGAAGAAGTCCGCGTGCTGCGCGCCGGAACAGCTCTTCCAGCGGTAGGAGGGCTTCTTGCCGGTGTTGAACCACATCTTGCCGATGCCCGCGCCCGAGGGCTCGCCCCCGCCGCCCTCGTAGGCCGTGTACTGGAAGGTCTTGGCGTAGCGGCCCGCGCTGTTCCGGGTGTCGTCCGCGTGCCCGCTCCTGGCCGAGTCCGAGACGTAGAGCCAGTGCTGGTCCTTGTCCGAGCACCGGGACTGCACGGCCCGGGTGTAGGCCACCATGACGTGGCCGGTGGTGGGGCCGTCCTGGTCCTTGTACTTGCAGGCGATGATGTCGCCGGGCCGGACGTCCTTGATGTGCTCCACCCGGATCCAGAACTGGGTGCCGCTGAACTCGGTGGGCAGGCCGCTGAAGAACTCGTAGTAGTCCTCGGCCAGGGCCGTGGTCTTGCCGGAGCTCTGTTGCAGGAGCGTGTAGTAGATCGGGGGCAGGCCCTTGAGCACCTGCTTCACGTAGTACGAGCAGTCCACGGCCAGGAGGCATTCCGGATTCGTGGCGTAGTCGGAGTTGGTGTACAGGGTCCGTTTGACCTGGCCCAGGAGCTGGTCCACGGCGTTCTTGACCACCGGGCCCATGGAGTTGGACACGTCCATGTCCTGGTCCAGGTCCGCGGGTTCGCCCGGCTCCACCTCGGTGTCCGCGGCCTGGGCCGCCTGGACGGGCTCCGCGGGCTTGACCGCCACGGTGGCGCTGGAACCGCAGCCCCAGAGCAGCAGGGGCAGGAAGAGCAGGAGCAGGAGCGCGCCGGTTCCCTTCATCTGGTGGAGCATGAGGCCTCCTCGGTTGGGGTTGGCCGGAATGGCGGAGGCGGCGGGGTTGCGGAGCCGCGCCGCCATGAAGAATTACACGTAAGTAATGTTCAGAGTGTTCGTCAATGAATATGTGCCCTTGGGCCAGGCGGGCCGCTCCGGCTGGACGCTGGCCCGGCCCTGGCCTACAACCCTGGGGAACCCGCGCAACCCAAGGAGGCCCAGCCATGTTCCGCCGCGTTCTGATCACGGCCCTGCTCCTGCTGCAACTGGCCGTTCCGGCCCTGGCCCTGACCCCGGACCAGGCGGGTTCGGTGCGGGTCCAGGGAGCCAGCCTGGCCTACCGGGTCTACGGCAGCGGCGAGCCGCTCCTGCTCATCACCGGCTACGGCGCCACCATGGACGCCTGGCCCGAGGCCCTGCTCGCGGACCTGAGCCGCAGCCGCAAGGTCATCGTCTTCGACAACCGGGGCATGGCCTATTCCACGGCCTCGGCCCGGCCCTTCAGCATCGAGCTGTTCGCCGAGGACGCCGCGGGGCTGTTGCGCGGCCTGGGCCTGAAGCGGGCCGCGGTGCTCGGCTGGTCCATGGGCAGCACCGTGGCCCAGGAACTGGCCCTGGCCCATCCGGACATGGTGGACAAGCTCGTGCTCTACGCCACGGACATCGAGAACACGGACGTGCTGCACGCCCTGAACCGCATGTCCGCCCCTGGCGAAGCGCCCCTGGCCCATCTCTTTCCCGAGGCCTGGCGCACGGCCCACCCCGACTATCTGGAGAAGATGCCCGCGGTGGGCCGCCCGCCCAGCGCCGAGGCGGTGGAGCGCCAGAAGCAGGCCATTGTGCGCTGGGGCGGCACCCGCTCCCGGCTGGGCCGCATCCACGCGCCCGTGCTCCTGGTGGTGGGCGCCGGGGATTCCGTGACCATGCCGTCCAAGAGCCGGGAGGCCGCGGGTCTGCTGGGCGGCCCGGCCTGGCTGGCGGTGTTCGGCAACGCGGGCCACGGGCTCATGTTCCAGGCCCCGGACGACCTGGCCCGGGTGGTCCTGGACTTCCTGGAGGTGCGTCAGACCGTGCACTAGGCGCGGCCTCGCGCGCAGCCGCAACGGATGAAAAAACGGCCCGGGAGTCGCCTCCCGGGCCGTTTCGCGTTGGTCCGGCCTAGTTCTGGGCCACGGGCTTGGAGCCCCAGAGGGTCAGGATGCGCTTCTGGATCATCGCGGCCCAGTCGTCCAGGGCCTTCTGGGCCTGGCCCAGCTCGGAGAAGTTCTCCGAGGAGTACTTGGCGCCCTGGCGGTCGTCGGTGAACAGGCCCATGGTCTTGTCCGTGCCCGCGTCGCTGAAGCGCAGGGCCACGGCGCAGCTGCCCACGTTCACGTCCCGGCCGATGGTCGCCTTCTCGCCCAGGGAGAGGAGGATGCCGATGGGCAGCACCGAGGAGATGGTGTTGCGCACCGGGTTGCTCGGCCGGACCTCGGTGATGGCCGCGGAGAGGCGCAGCACGCCGGGCCCGGGCTTGTCCGTGAGCGGGAACTTGATGTCCGTGAGGGCCTTGGTGAGCACGTCCTGGAAGTGCGCGGCCAGGGCCTGGAGCTCGGCGGGCTTGACCCCGGTCTTGTCGGCCTGCTCGGTGAGGTGCCAGACCGTGACCGGGTCCAGGAGGATGGCCTTGTAGCGCTGGGGCACGAAGTCCGGGCTGCGCCAGAGCATCATGGGCTTGTGGTCCGGCACGGGCTGGAGCAGGGCGGTCTCGTCGCCCAGGAAGCCCTGGGCCTCGGCCGTGGCCGAGGCGGGCGCGGACTTCTGGTCCTTGGGCGGGGGCGCGGGCTGGTCCTGGGGCGCGGAGGACTTGCCGCCGCAGGCGAAGAGGGTCAGGCAGAGCAGGGCCAGGCACAGGGCGCGCAGCGCACGGGACATGGAGGACCTCCGGGACGCGGTTGGGACGACTTTTCCAAGTATCCCCCGAGTCCGGGCCGGAGTAAAGAGGGGCCGCGGCCCTGTCACGCGATGGTCCAACACGGCCCCTCCCCCCGCGGGACTTGCCTGCGCCCCCTGTTTGCGCCACAGTGCCCGCATGACCAAGCCTGTCCAAGGTTCGCCGCTGCTCACCCTGACCGCGGTCTGCGCGGTCCAGTTCATGGCCCCGTTCATGCTCACGGCCGTGGGCGTGGCCCTGCCCACCCTGGGCCGCGACCTGAACGCCTCGGCCGTGCAGCTGGGCCTGGTGGAGCAGCTCTACGCCCTGTCCCTGGCCATGACCATGCTCACCTTCGGCCGCCTGGGCGACCTGCGCGGCCAGGGCCGCGTGTTCCTGGCCGGGCTCGTGGTCTTCACCGCCATGACCATCTCCCTGGGCCTGACCCGGAGCGTGGAGATGATCATGATCCAGCGGTTCTTCCAGGGCCTGGGCGGGGCCATGGTGCTCTCGGGCAGCCTGGCCCTGGTGGCCGCGGCCTACCCGCCCCAGGTGCGCGGCCGGATGATCGGCGTGGTCTCGGCCAGCACCTATGCCGGGCTGTCCTGCGGCCCGGTCATCGGCGGGTTCGTGACCACGCACTTCGGCTGGCGCAGCGTGTTCCTCATGTCCGCGCCCCTGGGCCTGGCCGCCGTGCTCCTGTGCCTGGCGGGCGTGCCGCTCTCCGGCTCGGACCGCGAGGAGCCCATGGACTGGCGCGGGGCCCTGCTCTTCGGCCTGGCCGTGGGCCTGGTCATGCTCGGCGCGGCCCACGCCCGGGAGGTCCCGGCCGGACCGCTCATGATCGTCTCGGGCCTGGCGGTGTTCGGCTTTTTCGCGGCCCTGGAGCGCCGCCTGGAGCACCCGCTCCTGGACCTGCGCATGTTCGCGGGCAACCGCTACCTGTCCCTGAGCTGCCTGGCGGCGCTCGGCAACTACGCGGCCACCTTCGGGATCACCTTCCTCATGAGCCTCTACCTCCAGTTCGCCAAGGGCCTGTCCGCGCGCCAGGCCGGGTTCGTGCTCCTGGCCCAGCCCGTGATGCAGGTGCTCTTCGCGCCCCTGTCCGGGCGGCTGGCCGACCGCTTCGAGCCCGCGAAGCTGGCCAGCCTGGGCATGCTCCTCTCGGCCTGCGGCCTGCTCCTGGCCGCGGCCACCACGGGCCCGGACACCGCGCTCTGGGTGCTCGTGCCCGAACTCATGCTCATCGGCGCGGGCTTCGGCCTGTTCATCGCGCCCAACACCACGGCCATCATGGGCAGCGTGGACCGCGGCCGCCTGGGCCTGGCCTCCGGGCTCATCGGGGTCATGCGCACCCTGGGCATGGCCACGAACCTGACCTGCGTGGCCTTCATCTTCTCGGTGTTCCTGGGCGATGCGGCCGTGACCCCGCAGACCCTGCCCGCGTTCCTGGACGCCCTGCGCGCCGGGCTCATCGTGTCCGCGATCCTGGCCTGCCTCGGCGTGGGGGTCTCCCTGGGCCGGGGCCGCAGAAAGTCCGCATGACCCACAAGGAGGAGCCCATGTCCGCACGTGCTGTTCTCCGCAAGGCCGCGGCCCTGCTGCTTTCGGTCCTGCTGCTGGCGGCCTGCGCCGGGAAAAAGCCGGCCAAGGAGCCCACCGCCGGAGCCGGCCTGGACCCGGAACAGGCCCGGGCCATCGCCGTGGAGGCCTACCTCTACGGCTTCCCCCTGGTGACCATGGAGATGACCCGCCGGGTCCTGACCAACGCCGCGGAGCCCGCGCGCGGCCGCGCGCCCATGAACCGCTTCGCCCACGTGCGCATGTTCATGCCCCCCCAGGGCAAGGACGTGATCCGGCCCAACACCGACACGCTCTATTCCACGGCCTGGCTGGACCTCGCGGCCGGGCCCGTGGTCCTGAGCCTGCCGGACACCAAGGGCCGCTACTACCTCATGCAGGTCATGTCGGCCTGGACCGAGGTTCTGGCCGCGCCGGGCTCGCGGGTCAGCGGGACCCAGGCCCAGAACTGGGTGCTCACGGGCCCGGGCTGGAAGGGGACCATCCCGCCGAACATGAAGGAGATCCGCTCGCCCACGAATCTCGTCTGGATCCTGGGCCGTACCTATTGCACGGGCACGGCCGAGGACTACGCCCTGGTCCACGCCCTGCAGGACCAGTACAGGCTCGTCCCGCTTTCAACCTGGGGCAAGCCCTACACCCCGGCCGCCGGGACCGTGGACCCCAAGGTGGACATGCAGACCCCGGTGCGCGACCAGGTGACCGCCCTGTCCGCAGCGGAGTTCTTCCGGCTCATGGTCCGGATCATGCGCGACAACCCGGCCCTGCCCGAGGACGCGCCCATGCTGGCGAAGATGGCCCGCATCGGTCTGGTGCCGGGCCAGGACTTCGAGCTTTCCCGCCTGCCCCTGGCCGTGGCCGGAGGCGTGGCCGGGGCCGCCCGGCTGGGCCTGGCGCGCATCGCGGCCCGGGCCACCAGCACCACGGGCGTGGTCAACGGCTGGGCCATGAACCTGGACCTGGGGACCTACGGCACGGACTACGAGCGCCGGGCCTACGTGGCCTACGCGGCCCTGGGCGCGAACCTGCCGCAGGACGCGGTCTATCCCCTGTCCCAGGGCTGGTACAGCGGCGAGGGCCACTATGTGCTGCGCTTCCCCAAGGACGGCCTGCCGCCGGTGAACGCCTTCTGGTCCCTGACGCTCTATGACGGCGACGGCTACCTGGTGGAGAATCCGCTGAACCGCTCCTCCCTGGGCACGCGGGACGCGCTCAAGCCGGGCGAGGACGGGTCCGTGACCATCTACGTGCAGCACGAGTCCCCGGGCCCGGACAAGGAGGCCAACTGGCTGCCCGCGCCCCAGGGGACCTTCACCCTGACGTTCCGGCTCTACTGGCCCAAGACCGCGCCGCCCTCGATCCTGGACAGCACCTGGGCCCCGCCGGAGATCGAGCTGGCCAAGTAGGGGAGAGGGATACTGGAGAAAACAAACCGGCCGGGAGGCGACTCCCGGCCGGTTGTGTTGTGAGGGTCAGGGGGCCCGGCTTAGTGGAGCAGGGGGGACAGGTCCAGGCAGTCGGAGCGGTACAGGCACTCGCCCTGGTCACAGTAGCCGCTGTTGGCCCGGCCGAAGCAGTCGAAGTGGCCCGCCTCGCGCTGGACCTGGCGGATCTGCTCCACCCGGGCCATCATGGCGTCCATGCCGCCCTTGCGCGCTTTGGCCGCGCCGGATTTGGCCCTGGGGCCAGCGGCCTTGCCGGATTTCCTGCTCGGGGTCTTCTGCGTCTCTCTCATGGCTCTGCGCTCCTTCATCGTATGACAAATGATTTGTGGTGGTTGGAAAATTCGTACCAATCTTGTCCACCATGCCCGAAGCAAAGGGAAACACGTTTTCAATCATATTCCTATGATGGGGCATAGCAATGGTCAATAGTTATTTCGTAGTGTTGATTAACCATACAACCTTGGGCGTCTGATCGCTGCATTGAGGAGCATGGTATGCAATCGCGTGCCCCAACAGGAACGTTGCGGCGATCCGGGGTGCATGGGTGGCGCTGTAACTGTATTTTTTTATCATTTCCTCATGTTGCATGGAGGCGGCCAGGGAAAAATCCGCAAGCCGCGCCCCCTTTTCCCCGGCCATGCCAGGAGGCGCCGGCCAGCGGACGCGGGCAGGGCAGGGCATGAAAAAAGTCCCCCGCGGCGTCACCGCAGGGGACTTTTTTTGCCCGGGAAAGGGAGGCTAGGCTTTCTTGGCCTTGGGCTTGGCAACCGCGGCCTTCTTGCCGCGCTTGGTCCAGAGCTTCATCTCGGTCATCTTCTTGCGCCGCTCGCGCTGCAGGCCCTTGCAGACCAGGGGCAGGTTCTTCTTGTAGCCGTGCTTGACCCTGTAACTCTTGGCATCCAGGCCGTGGGTGGCCAGGTGTTTCTTGGTCAGGATCTTGAAAGACTTGCCGCATTCGCAGCAGATGATCGACTTCTCGCGGATGGACTTGGACGGATCACAGGCCGCGGCCTCGGCCTTCTGTTCGCATTCGCCACCCACCAGGCCCTTGAGGCTCGCGGTGAGGTTGCGGGCCAGATTCACGATCTCTTCCTCGGTCATGTTTCGCACGCTGGCCTGGGCTTTCACGATCTCCAGTGCGGCTTTCAAATAATCATCCATTGCGTTGCTCCCATGGTTCAAGTTCATGTACCGTTGAAGGTCTATACTCCAATGAAGAACTTTTGTTCAAGAGGAAAGCGGAATGAATGTGCAAAATTGATTGTTCTATAGAATGGAGTGTGGTGCGGGGAATCGCGGAAGCGCATTGCAGTGGCGTAACGTTCCGGAGCGGGACGATTCGGCTGCTTGCAGTGCCAGGACGAAGTCGCGCACCGAAGGGAAGCAGAACCGCTGGAACAGGGCGAAGCGCAGGGAAAGCCGGGGCGTGACGTTCGCGGCGGTGCTGCTGCCGGTGAAGGGGCCGGGATGCAGTGGCGGAACGTCATGCCGGAAGGTGCGCGGGCGGAGCGGGGATTGTAAAGAGCGCGCCGGCCTTGACTCCGGCCCTGCGCGTCCTATTCTTTTTGCCGCGTTCCCAGACCCGGAGGACAAGCGTGACCAGCCAGTTGAAGACCTTTTTCCTGCTCGCCCTGCTCACGGGCCTGATCCTGTTCCTGGGCCAGCTCATGGGCGGCCGCACGGGCCTCATCGTGGCCTTCGGCTTCGCCCTGGTGATGAACTTCGTGAGCTACTGGTATTCGGACAAGATCGTGCTGGCCATGTACAAGGCCCGGCCCCTGGCCCCCGAGGACGCGCCGGCCCTGCACGCGGCCCTCGCGGAGATGGCGGCCAAGGCGGGCATCCCCACGCCGCGCCTGGTGCTCATTCCGCAAGAAGCGCCCAACGCCTTCGCCACGGGCCGCAACCCGCAGAACGCCGTGGTGGCCGTGACCGAGGGCCTCGTGCGCCTGCTGCCGCTGGCCGAGGTCAAGGCCGTCATGGGCCACGAGCTGGGCCACATCGCCCACCGCGACATCCTGATCCAGTCCGTGGCCGCGGTGCTGGCCTCGGCCGTCATGATGCTGGCCCACATGATGCAGTGGGCCGCCCTCTTCGGCATGGGCGGCCGCGACAACGAGGAGCGCGGCAATCCCCTGGCCGCCCTGGCCGTGGCCCTGTTCGCGCCGTTCGCCGCCACGCTCATCCAGATGGCCATTTCCCGGTCCCGGGAGTTTCTGGCCGACGCCGCGGGCGCGGAGTTCTCGGGCCAGCCCCTGGACCTGGCCCAGGCCCTGGCCCGGCTGCACAACGCCTCGCGGGAGCTGCCCATGCAGGCCAACCCGGCCACGGAAAACATGTTCATCGTCAGCCCCTTCTCGGGCCGCCGCATCGGCAACTGGTTCTCCACCCACCCGCCGGTGGAGGAGCGCATTGCGAGGCTGCGGGAAATGGCCGGGAGGTAGCCGTGCGCCGCGTCCTGCTCGCCCTGTTCTGCGTCCTGTTTCTGGTCCAGTCCGCCTGCGCCCAGTCCGAGGACCTGCGCCGCACGCCCGTGGTGCGCGCGGTCCAGGCCGTGGGCCCGGCCGTGGTGAACATCACCTCCTCGCGCCTGGTCCAGAGCGTGCCCACGCCCTTCGGCGGCCAGTTCTCGGGCCCGCTCTTCGAGCGCTTCCTGCGCGACTTCGGCCTGGAGGTGCCCGCCCAGAAGGCCCAGAGCCTGGGCTCGGGCGTGCTCATCGACGGCCGCCGGGGCTTTGTCCTGACCAACGCCCACGTCATCGAGGGCGCATCCGAGATCGCGGTGCGGCTCCAGGACGGCCGCGAGCTGGCGGCCAAGGTGCGCGGGGCCGACCCGGACCTGGACCTGGCCGTGCTCCAGGTGGACCCGGCGGGCGGCCTGCCCCAGGCCGAGATGGGCGACTCCTCGACCCTGTTCATCGGCGAGACCGTCATCGCCATCGGCAACCCTTACGGCTACACCAACACCGTGACCACCGGCGTGGTCTCGGCCGTGGGCCGCTCCGTGGGCACGGACGAGGAGATCCTCACCGACCTGATCCAGACCGACGCGGCCATCAACCCGGGCAATTCCGGCGGCCCGCTCCTGAACCTCCTGGGCCAGGTCATCGGCATCAACACCGCCATCCAGGCCGACGCCCAGGGCATCGGCTTCGCCATCCCGGTGAACAAGGCCAAGCGCGTGCTCGACGAGCTCATCAACGTGGGCCACGTGACCCCGGTCTGGCTCGGCCTGTTCGGCCAGGACCTGGACCAGCCCACGGCCGGGTACCTGGGCCTGAAATCCCCGCGCGGGGTGCTCGTCACCGAGCTGTCCCGCAATGGTCCGGCAGACCGCGCCGGGGTGCGCCCCGGCGACGCGGTCCTGGCCCTGGGGGGCAAGCCCGTGGAGGACCGCCAGCACCTCATCAGCCTGGTGCGCGACCTGGGCCGGAGCGAGACCCGGCTCACGGTGGCGCGCAGCGGCCGGGAGCTGACCCTCGCCGTCACGCCCCAGGCCCTGGACCAGGCCACCCTGGACGGGCTCCTGCTGACCCACTGGGGCCTGGCCCTGGACCCGAGGCCCCGGCGGGCCGGGCTGGCCGTGAGCAAGGTGCAGGGGCCGGCCCAGCGCCTGGGCCTCAAGCCCGGGGACCTGCTCATGCAGATCGGCGGACAGGACATCGGCAGCACCGACGACCTGGCCCGGGCCTTCGCCCGCTACCACCTGCACAACGCCCTGGTGCTGACCATCCAGCGCGGCCAGAACATCTATCGCGCCCGCATGCCCATCTAGGCCGGGCCGTTGAAAATTCCGCATCAGCTGCGTTGCTGCAACAAGGCCGGACCCTCGTGTATGTTCTGATACACGTCGGGCCCGGCCTTGTTTTGCGCCTTGCTGCTGCGGTTTTTGAGCGGCCCGGGGGGGGAGGGGAGCTGAACATTCCCCGGCAGCGGCGTTGCTGCCAGGGTTTTTGAACGGCCCGGGGCAGGGCCGCTGGAAATTCCGTGGCAGCGGCCTTGGCGCCGGTTTTTTGCCCGGCCCGGGGGAGCGGGGCGCGCAGGGAAACCCTTGCCCGGGGCCGCTGATTCTGGTAGCTGGGAGGCGCCGCATCGAGGTCCAAGGAGTCTGGCCGGTGATCCGTTTCCAACACGTCCACAAATGGTTCCATGACCTGCACGTCCTGAACGACGTGAACCTGCACATCGCCAAGGGCGAGGTGGTGGTGCTCTGCGGCCCCTCGGGCTCGGGCAAGAGCACGCTCATCCGCTGCATCAACCGCCTGGAGCCCATCCAGAAGGGCAACATCGTGGTGGACGGGGTGGACGTGAACGCCCCGAGCACCAACCTGGTCATGCTCCGGGCCGAGGTGGGCTTCGTGTTCCAGCAGTTCAACCTCTATCCGCACATGACCGCGCTCCAGAACATCACCCTGGCGCCCATGCTCGTGCGCGGCCTGGAACGGGCCGAGGCCGAGGAGATCGCCATGGAGCTGCTGGAGAAGGTGAACATCCCGGACAAGGCCCACGCCTACCCCAGCCAGCTCTCCGGCGGCCAGCAGCAGCGCGTGGCCATCGCCCGGGGCCTGGCCATGCGGCCGCAGATCATGCTCTTCGACGAGCCCAC
>DFYP01000147.1:0-3575 GCA_002382645.1 Desulfovibrio sp. UBA4079
TCCGGCCTCGGGCTCGGCCTGGGGCAGGCAGCCGGACTGGCCGCAGCCCGAGGCGCAGGCCGGGGAGGCGCAACCGGCGGCCGGGACGGCCGGGGGCTGGAACGGAAGCACGGCCATGAGGTCCGCGCCAAACATCGCCATGGCCTTGGCGATCTCCTCCACATGGCCGTCGTTGATGCCCGGATAGAGCGTGGTGTTCACCTTGACGAACAGTCCGGCCTTCTTGAAGGCCGCGATGGCCTCGGCCTGGGCCCGCACGAGCAGGGCCGCGGCCTCGTCCAGGGCCAGGGTGCGCTGNNCCGGGGCGGATCCAGGCATAGAGCGCGGCGGCCACGGCCGGGTCCACGGCGTCCACCAGGACGCTCACGTGGGACAGGCCCAGCTCGGCCAGGACCTCGGCCTGGGCCGCGCCGTTCAGGCCCACGGTGGTCAGGGTCAGGCCCACCTGGGGATGGGCGGCGCGCATGAGCCGGAGGGTCTCCAGGGCCGGGCCGGGCTCGGCCAGGGGGTCGCCGGGACCGGCCACGTCGGCCATGGCCACGGTCTTGCCCTCGGCCAGCAGGCGGCCGACCCACTGGACCACGTCCTTGGGCTGGAGCGCGCGGCCCGGGGAACCGGGAAAGCCGAAGCGCAGCCGGGTGTTGGAGCGCGGGGCCACGGGCAGGCGCAGGTAGCTGCCGGCGCTGCCGGAACCCGGGTTGAGGCAAAAATTCCGTGTTTCCTCGGTCATGGACAGGCCTGGGTCCTCGGTTGTCCGGGCCCGGCCGGGGCCTCGCGCCCCGGCCGGACTGCCGGTGTTACAGCACGAGCTCGAAACGCTGCTCGGGATCGTCGCGGTCCTTGCGGTCCAGAAGCGCGTTCAGGACCTTCTCCAGGAGGCGCAGGCCGCCCTTGTAGGCCACGGTGGGGAAGTACTGGTGGCCCACCCGGTCCAGGATCGGGAAGCCCCAGCGCACGAAGGGGATGTCCTCGTCGCGGGCGATGTACTTGCCGTAGGTGTTGCCCATGATGAGGTCCACGGGCTCGTTCTTGATCCACTGGTGGAGCAGGAACATGTCCGAGGAGGCCTTGACGTTCACCTCGCAGGGCAGTCCGGCCGTGATCTTCTTGATGATCCGCTCGAACTTGCCGCCGGGCGTGCCGGTGACGATGTGCACGGGCAGCATGTCCAGGGAGACCAGGAACTCGGTCATGGCGATGAGCTGGTCCGGGTCGCCGTAGAGCGCCACCTTCTTGTGGTAGAGGTACTGGTGCATGTCCGAGATGAGGTCCACCAGCTGGCCGCGCTCCCGGGTCACCTCCTCGGGCACGGAGACCCCGGCGATGGTCCGCAGGGCGTCCACGAAGCGGTCCGTGGCGGCCAGGCCGAAGGGCATGTCCAGGACCTTGCAGGGCACCTTGCACTTGGTGTCCAGGTTGCGGGCCGCGTCCGCCGAGCACCACTCGCCCAGGGCCAGGGTGCCCGCGGCGTCGCCCGCGGCCTTGAGCTCCTTGATGGTCACGCCGCCCTCGGGGAACATCTTGAACTCGCCGGACATGGGGCCGTTGAGCACTCCCGACGTGTCCGGAAAGAGCGTGATGTCCACGCCCACCAGGGCGGAGAGGCGCTTGATCTCCTCCATGTCCGCGGGCTCGACCCAGCCGGGGATGACGTTGACCTTGCCGGACTTCTTGCCCGTGCTCTGGGCCAGCTCGGTCATGCCCTTGACCATGTTGGAGAAGCCCGTGACGTGGGAGCCCACGTAGGAGGGCGTGTTGCAGTAGATGACGTGCTTGCCCGGGGGCACGAGGTTCTGCTTCTCGGCCTTGTCCCGGATCTGCTTGATGTCGTCGCCGATGGTCTCGGAGAGGCAGGTGGTGTGCACGGCGATGACGTCCGGCTCGTAGACCGTGAAGATGTTCTCGATGGCCTGGAGCAGGTTGGCCTGGCCGCCGAACACGCTGGCGCCCTCGGTGAACGAGCTGGTGGCCGCGGAGATGGGCTCCTTGTAGTGGCGCGTGAGCGTGCTGCGGTGGTAGGCGCAGCAGCCCTGGGAGCCGTGGCTGTGCGGCAGGCAGCCGTGGATGCCGAGGGCCGCGTACATGGCCCCGATGGGCTGGCACGTCTTGGCCGGATTGATCATCAGCGCCTTGCGCTCGCTGATTTCCTTGGGCGTGTGTCTGAGCAACATGTGTGGGTCCTCGCTATTCCCAGACGTAGGTGGCCGAGAGTTCGGGGTTCTCCTGCCAGGGGGCCTTCATGTAGCCCCAGACCTTGCTGTTCACGAGCCGGTCGATCTCGTGATAGAAGT
The DNA here is from genome assembly GCA_002382645.1 of Desulfovibrio sp. UBA4079. Lineage (GTDB taxonomy): Bacteria > Desulfobacterota > Desulfovibrionia > Desulfovibrionales > Desulfovibrionaceae > Aminidesulfovibrio. The sequence goes on from DFYP01000147.1 coordinate 2,292, forward strand.
TCACCGCCCCCTTGAACCCGGCGTAGGGCCCGCCGTAGTCGTAGCTGTGCAGCTGCTTCATGGGGATGCCGAGCTTCTGGATGGAGTACTTCTCCTTGATGCCCGCGCAGAAGATGTCCGGCTTGATGATCTCCACCAGCTTGTCGGCCTCGAACTGGTTCAGGTCGTCGATGACGAGCGAGCCCTTGTTCATGTCCGGGATCATCCCGTCGTACTCCTTGAAGACGTAGCCGGAGTCCTTGAGGGCCTTCAGCTCCTCCTCGGACTTGCGCGGGGCGTAGCGGGCCGGGTCGGCCTCGACCTCGATCTCCTCGATGTTCCGGGAGTCCGCGTCCACCTTGAGGCTGGGGATGACCTGGCGGCCTTCGTAGTCGTCGCGGTGGGCGAACTCGTAGCCCGCGGCCACGGTCCTCATGCCCAGCTCGCTGAACAGCTCCTGGTAGTGGTGGGCCCGCGAGCCGCCCACGAAGAGCATGGCGGTCTTGCCCTCGGTGCGCGGCCGCACGTCCTCGATGGCCGCCGTGACCGCGGGCATCTCCTCGGCGATGACCTCCTCGATGCGGTCCATGAGGGCCTTGTCGCCGAAGTACTGGCCGATCTTGCGTAAGGACTTGGCCGTGGCCTCGGCGCCGATGAAGTTCACCTTGATCCAGGGGATGCCGTATTTGATCTCCAGCATGTCGGCCACGTAGTTGATGGAGCGGTGGCACATGACGCAGGAGAGGTCCGCGGTGTGGGCCGAGGCGAACTGGTCGTAGGAGGAGTTGCCCGAGAAGGTGGCGATGTTCGTGATGCCGCACTTCTTGAGCACCCGGTCGATCTCGAAGCCGTCGCCGCCGATGTTGTACTCGCCCAGGAGGTTGATCTTGTACTCCCCGGGCTTCTTCTCGTCGTTGAGGCCCACCAGGTGGCGGAAAACCTGGTTGTTGGCGATGTGGTGGCCCGCGGACTGGGAAACGCCCTTGTAGCCCTCACAGGAGAAGGCGAAGACGTTGCAGTCCCCGAACTTCTCCTTCATCTCCCGGGCCACGGCGTGGATGTCGTCGCCGATGAGCCCCACCGGGCAGGTGGCGAAGATGGCGATGCCCTTGGGGTGGAACAGGTCGTAGGCCTCCTGGATGGCGGCCTTGAGCTTCTTCTCGCCGCCGAAGATGATGTCCGAGTCCTGCATGTCCGTGGAGAAGGCATAGGGCATGTAGTTCTCGCCATCCTCGCCGGCGTCGGTCTGGTTGCGGCGGGTGAGCCAGGCGTAGAAGCTGCAGCCGATGGGCCCGTGCACCAGGT
>DFYP01000147.1:3616-3828 GCA_002382645.1 Desulfovibrio sp. UBA4079
AGAATCTGCTGCGCGCGCTTGCGGGCCACCTTGGGAGGATACTTCTTGAGGATCTCCTCCTTGACCTCGGCGGCGTTCCACTGCGCGGTCTTGTTGTCCGTCGTCGCCATGCGGCTGACTCCTGCGAGGTTAGAGGATGGACTTCTCGCCCGTCTCGGCGGTGCGCACGCGCACGGCGCCTACGATGGGCAGGACGAAGATCTTGCCGTCAC
>DFYP01000125.1:0-8713 GCA_002382645.1 Desulfovibrio sp. UBA4079
AGCGAGCCCCGGGCCGTGGCCCGGGCCCGCGCCTTCCTGGCGGCCCACGCGGACCAGGACCCGGGACTGGAGGACCTGGCCCGGGCGGCCGGGCTCTCGCCGTTCCACTTCCTGCGCGTGTTCACGAAGGCCACGGGGCTCACCCCGCACGCCTACCTGGTCCAGCGCCGGGTGCGCCGGGCCCAGGACCTCCTGCGCCAAGGCCTGGCCCCGGCACGGGCCGCGGCCGAGTCCGGGTTCGCGGACCAGAGCCACCTCACGCGCCAGTTCAAGCGCCTCACCGGCCTGACCCCCGCGGCCTACCGCAATTCCCTTCAAGATTCCTGAGCCCGGAGAAGCCATGCTGCCCCCAGCAAGGAGGCGCGCATGTCCGTTCCGTGGAAGGCCTACGCCAGTCTCACCGGGGCCATGGCCATCGTGGGCAGTTCCGTGGCCGTGGGCAAGGCCGTGGCCCTGACCCTGCCCCTGTACCTGGCCCTGGGCCTGCGCTTCGGCATCGCCTGCGGCCTGGCCCTGCCCCTGCTGCGGCTGCGCGAGGGCGGCCTGCCCCGGCTCACGGCCCGGCACTGGGCCGTGCTCTTCGTCCAGACCGCCTGCGGGGTCTTCCTGTTCAACGTGCTCCTGCTCCACGGCCTGCGGCTCACGGACGCGGCCTCGGCAGGCATTCTCACCGGCACCACCCCGGCCTGGATCGGCCTGGCCGCCCTGGTCTTTTTCCGGGAACGGCCCGGCGTCCGCGGAATCCTGGGCCTGGGCCTGGCCTGCGCGGGTACGCTCTGCGTCTCCATGCTCGGGGAGGCGGGCAGCGGCAGCCTGGCGGGCAACGTCCTGGTGCTCCTGGCCGTGCTCGGCGAGGCGGCCTTCCTCCTGCTGCGCAAGGCCCTGCCGCCCGGGCTCTCGGCCCTGGCCGCGTCCACGGCGGTGAGCTGCCTGGGCCTGGTCCAGTTCCTGCCCCTGGCCCTCTGGCAGGGGGCGCAGTTCTCCTTCGGCTCCCTGGGCTGGGAGCAGTGGCTGCTGCTGGGCTACTACGGGGGCGGCGTGAGCGTGCTGGCCTACGTGCTCTGGTTCTACGGCGTGGCCCGGGTCCCGGCGGTCTTGGCCGGGGCCTTCAGCGGGCTTTTGCCGGTGAGCGCCCTGTTCTTTTCCTGGGCCGCCCTGGGCGAGCCGGTGGGCCTGCGCCACGTGCTCGGCTGCGGCTGCGTGCTCGCGGCCATCGCCCTGCTCTCCGGGCCGCGGAAAAGAAGCTGAGGCCGGTTCAGCGGCGCACGGCCCGGACCAGGGCCTTATAGCAGTAGAGGTCCTGCTCGGCGTAGCCGGACCAGGAGGGATGCAGGCTCGTGGGCGGGACCACGCGCACGTGGCGCTCCAACACGTCCACGTCAAAGCCCAGGCCGCTCCAGAGCTCCACGAAGTCGTTCACCCGCCAGAGGTTGGTGGTCTCGTCGCGGGCCAGCCATTCCTGGCGCGAGTGCCGCAGGAACTCGAACTCGATGTTGTTGGAGTTCTTGGTGTGGTCCATGAGCCCGATCTCGTGGATCATGACCCCGCCCGGCTTGAGCAGCCGGTGCAGTTCCCGGGAGACCTCCTCCACGGGCTTCACGTGCTCGAAGACCACGTGGGAGAAACAAAAATCCAGGCTGCCCGGGCCAAGGCCGGCCTGGTCCACGGTGCACGGCCGGACATCCAGGCGCTTTTCCGGGACCGCCCCGCCGTTCCCGGCCGCATAGGGCAGGGTCCGGGGATAGTGGCGGCTCAGGCAGCGGAACAGGTCCAGGGAGTATCGCGGATGCTCCGGGTTGAGCAGAAACGGTTCCACGGCCGTGCCCCGGCCGAAGGTGTCCAGCAGGCAGAGCGAGGACAGCAGGCTGGCGCCGAAGCCCAGCTCCAGGAAGTGCGCGCCGGGAACGGCCAGGGGCTTGAGCCGCCGCATGAAGCGCACCTGCTTGGCCACGAAAAGACGGAAGGTCTCGTCCACCCGCTCCAGGGCCCGGCCCAGTTCCTCGAAGCCGCTGGCCCCGGCCAGGCGCAGCAGGAGCCGGTCGTGGGACTCCCGGCTGAGCCAGCGCCCGGGAGGAGTGTCCTCGAAATGGGCCCGCAGGTCGTCCACGGGCAGCAGCCCGCGCGCCGGGTCCAGGAGCAGTTCGCAGAGGAAGCGCCGGGCCCGGCCGTGGGGCTGGGCCAGCTGGCGCAGGACCAGGTTCCGGGAGCCCTTCTGGGCGTATTCGTGGAAATAGGGCGGAATCACCGGGCCGGTGGGATTGTCCGCGACCAGGGCGTCAATGCCCCGACGGCTCACCAGGACCAGCTGGTCCAGGGCCAGGCCGTCCTCGGTGCAGGTGATGTCGCCGTCCGTCCCGTGCAGGCGGCGGAGTTCCGCGATCTCCCCGGCGTCCAGGAGGTAGCTGTAGGAGGTCAGGGCCAGGGCCTGGGCCAGGCCCTTTTCAGCCATGAGCGCGCGGATCCGGTGCTGGGGAAACTCCTCGGCCGAGTAGACCACGTCGAGCCCGGCCTCGGCCAGCTGTCCGCGCATGGCCTGGGGCGTGGAGGCCGGGGCCGAGACGAACACCGGGCCGATCCCGGGCACGCGGCCCAAGGCCGCCAGAAGCCGGGGAAAGAGCGCGCCCGAAGGCCCGCGCAGCAGGCAGGGATCGGCCGCGCTGGTGGGCCGGATCACGACGATGCAGGGCACCGGGGCAGAAGGCATGGCGTCCACTCCTTGGCTTCAGCGGGTGGACGAAGCAAGAACCAGGCCAGGGGCCGGCCGGAAACGCGCGGGGAGGCCAGGCCGCCTCAATACAGCCAGATGTGCTCCAGGTCCGTGCCGTGGCGGCCCTCGGAGCGGCGCTCGCGCACGACCTTGGCCGGAATTCCGGCCACCACCATGCCCGGGGGCACGTCGTGGCTGACCAGGGCATGGGAGGCCACGATGGCCTCGTCGCCCACCGTGACCCCGGGCAGGATCACGGCCCCGGAATAGACCTTGGCGTAGTTCCCGATGCGCACCGGGGCGTAGCTGCGCTCCAGGTGCGCGGCCTCGGAGTGGCCGTGGGTGAAGACGCGCACGTCCTCGGCCAGGGCCGCGAAGTCGCCGATTTCCACCCCGCCCTTGGTGTCCAGGAAGACGTTGCGGTTGAAGAACACGCTCTCGCCCACCCGCAGCAGGGCCGCGAAGTTGAAGCGCACGTTCTCCTCGCAGATGAGCCCCGGGCCGCAGCGGGCGAAGAGCCGCTCGGCCAGGAGCCGCCGGAACGGGATGGAGAAGTTCACGGACAGGCAGCGCGGCAGCTTGTCGAAGGCGTCCCAGAGGAAGTGCAGGAAACGGGTCTGCGGGGTGAACGGATATTCCTCGGCCCGGGGCAGGGTCTCGTTGTAGAGCCGCAGCTCCTCCAGGGCCTCCACGGGCGGGGCCGCGCCGCCCAGGAGTTCCAGGACCCGGCCCGTGGTCCGCGCGTCCAGGCCCCCGTCGATGAGGGCCCGGGCGCGCTCCAGCAGATCTTCGTAGAAGGCCGGCATCCGGCCGGCCTCAGGATTCGCCGCCAAAGCCCTTGGCGGGCCGGGGATAGTCCGCCACCACCGGCCCCATGGCCGCGCCCAGCCAGGCAATGACCCGGCCCAGGTGGTCCATGTTGGCCAGGGCCTCGACGTCGCCCTCCACCTGGCCCTTGTCCCGGCCGTAGCCCAGGTTCCAGTAGATCGAGCCGGGCACGACCATCTGGGACATGAGGAACATGTGGTTGATGCTGTCGAAGACGTGGGTGCCGCCGCCCCGGCGCACGGCCACCACGGCCGCGCCGATCTTGCCGCGCAGGAGCGCGCCGTTGGCGATGGAGACCAGCCCGGCGCGGTCGAGCACGCCCTTGAGCTCGGCGCTGACGTCCGTGAAATAGGTGGGCGAGCCGCAGATGAGCGCGTCGGCCTTGACGATCTTCTCCATGAGGGCGTTGAAGTCGTCCTTGCGCCCGTGGCAGCGCATGTCCTTCTTCTGGAAGCACTTGTAGCAGGCGACGCAGCCGCGGTATTCCCGGCCGCCCACCTGGACGATCTCGGTGGTCCACTTGGCCTTTTTCAGGGGCTCCAGGACCTTCTTGAGCAGGAATTCGGTGTTGCCGCCCTTGCGGGGGCTGCCGTTGATGGCCAGGGCGTACATGGGCTCTCCTCCTTGGCGCTCGGGCGCGGTTTCCACCATTCTGCCCCTGCCCGCGCCCCAAGGCAAGCCCGGATTCAGGACAGTGAAGCCCTGGAATCGCGGCCCACTGCGCTTCTCGCGGGCATCTGGCTCAGCCCCACCCCGGCCAGCACCAGGAGCGCGGCCCAGGCCTGGCCCGGGGTCAGGCTCTCGCCCAAGAGCAGCCAGCCGAAGACCACGGCCAGCACGGGCACCAAGTTGATGAAGGCCGAGGCCCGGCCCGCGGGCAGGCGGCTCATGCCGAAGTTGTACAGGCCGAAGGCCCCCAGGGTCACGGCCGAGCCCAGGAACAGGAGCACCCAGACCTGGCCCCCGGCCAGCAGCGCCGGGGCCCGGCGGAAGACCTCCGGAGCCCCGGGCAGGAAGAAGACCGCCCCGGCCACGGTCTGGAGGATGGTCAGGCTCCAGGAGCCGTAGCGCCCGGCCAGGCGCTTGAGCAGGAGCATGGAGCCCGCGGCGCAGACCATGGCGCAGACCTCCAGGGCGTTGCCCAACAGCGGGTTGGCCGCGGTTTCCGAGGCCCGGCCCAGGAGGCTCATGAGGCTCACCCCGGCCAGGGCCAGGACCAGTCCGGCCAGGGACCGGGGCGTGAGCCGCTCCTTGAGGAAGAGCGCGGCCCCGCAGGCCACCAGCAGGGGCACGGTGGCGGAGACGATCCCGGCCTGCATCGCGGTGGTGTAGCGCAGGGCGTTGGATTCAAAGAAGAAATAGGCGCAGGGCATGAGCAGGCACATGACCGCGAGGGCCGCGGCGTCGGCCTTGCGGAAACGCGGCCGCACCCGCCGCAGCACAGGCGTCAGGACCAGCAGAGCCACGGCCATGCGCGCCCACATGACGGCCTGGGGATCGAGCGCGGCCAGCACGGACTTCATGGCCGGATAGGACAGGCCCCAGAGCAGCACGGCGGCAAGCAGGGCCAGGATCGGCAGCAGGGACGGACTGGGCATGGAAGACACCTCCGGCGCGGACGCCTGGGCCGGGTCTAGCGCGGACGGGTGCTGGAATCTTGGAAAGAATTGCCGTTCAGCGGGCCCGGTAGCGCCGGGGCGTGACCCCCATGAACCGGCGGAAGGTGTTGGTGAAGTGGCTCTGGTCGTAGAAGCCCGTGGCCAGGGCGGTCTCGGCCGGGGTCACCCCGGCCAGCAGGAGGTGGCGGGCCCGCTCCACGCGCAGCTGGGTGAGCCAGGCGTGCGGGGTCAGGCCCGTGGCCTTCTTGAAGACCCGCAGGAGATGGAAGGCCGAGAGGCCCGCGGCCGCGGCCAGGTCTTCCAGGGACACCGGCCCGGCCAGGTGGGCGGTGAGGTATTCGCGGGCCCGGGCAACGGCCCCGGGCTCGTCCCCGGCGCGGCGGGTGGAGGGCCGCAGATGCCCGTTCTCCAGGAGCAGCCCGGCCAAAGCCTGGAGGGACAGGCTCTCGCGCAGGAGCCGCCCGGCGCGGCCGGCCACGGCCCGGTCCAGGGCGCCCATGGCCTCGAACAGCCGGGGATCGCTGACGATGACCCTGTGGAACTCGGGATAGCCCAGGTCCCGGCCGGCCACCTGGGCGGCCAGGCGGCGCATGACCTCGGGCTCCACGTAGAACATGAGGTAGGTGATGCCCCGCTCGCGCTCGGGCACCCCGGCGTGCACCTGGCCGGGGTTGATCAGGGCCAGCTGCCCGGCCCGGACCACGGTGTTGTCCTGGTTGCGCATGCACAGACTGCCGCCGTCCAGGGCCGCGCCGATGGAGTAGCAGTCGTGCCAGTGGTTGTCGAAGGCGAAGCGCTTGTAGCGGGCCAGGCGTATTTCCAGGCCGCCCAGGTCCTCGTCGCGGTGGAACCGGACCTCTTCCAGACCCGGCAGGTTCTCGTGCTGCGCCATGAGTCCTTGTACACCGCGGGCCCCGGGCCCGTCTTGGAAAAAATTGAGGGCGTCTCAGTCCTCGCGGAATTCCAGGATGTCCCCGGGCTGGCAGGACAAATGGCGGCAGATGGCCTCCAGGGTCGAGAAACGGATGGCCCGAGCCTTGCCGGTCTTGAGAATGGACAGGTTCTGGGCCGTGATGCCCACGGCCTCGGCCAGGTCCTTGGAGGCCACCTTCCGCCGGGCCAGCATAACGTCCAGGTTCACGACAATGGCCACGCTCGCCCCCTAGATGGTCAGCAGTTGATCCTCTTCCAGCCTGCGGCCCTCGTCCATGACCCAGGAGACGAGCAGAACCACGCCGCCAAGGAACAGGGCCGTCAATTCGCCCGACCCCACCCCGATGGTGATCATGTGCTGACCCGGAGGATTGGCGCTGGTCAGGGCCAGGGTCAGCAGCGGGCCGCCCAGGAACTGGGCCGCGGCCCAGAACAGCAGGGAGCGGCCCAGACGGCGGTAGCAGGCCACGTTGGCCGGACTGAAGATGCGGCCCTCCATGTACAGGCCGAACAGGCGGCGCAGACAGACGAAGCCGTAGCACAGCGCCCCGACGGGCAGCATGGAGGCGGCGCAGGCCATGGCCCGCGCCTCCCAGCCCAGCGTGGGTGTCGTGACATTGATCAGGAACGGAGCGCTCATGGTCTGCGGCAAGGCGTTGAAGCCCGCCCAAAACAGGACTGTGCCCAGGGGCAGAGCCACCAGGCTCAGGGTGCACAGGCCACGGAAGGTCTTGCTGACCGTCCGAATCTTTCCGAGATTGCTCATGCGGACTCCTTCTGGCCCGGTACGCGAGCCACGTCATCCTTATATGGTAAGAAATGATCGTTTGTCAATAATTATCGCGCCCGGCCCATACCCGGCTCGCGTTGCGGGAACAACGCGCCTGAGCTAGGTTTCCAGCCAGGAAAAACCATGGCGCGACGCGACCTCATCCTGGGCCTGGCCGCGGGCTACCACGCCGGCGATCTGCGGCCGTTCGCCGCCTCCTTGCGGGCCAGCGGCTTTGCGGGCCGCTGCGTACTGTTCGTCTCGGCCAGCACCACGGGCGCGGACTCCCTGGCGGGCTTCGGCATCGAGGCCGTGCCCTTTGAGCGGCCCGCCCACCAGGCCCATGTGCCCTACAACGCCTGGCGCTATTTCCTGTACCGCGACTTCCTGCGCGCCAACCCGAAGTTCGGCCGCGTGCTCCTCACGGACGTGCGCGACGTGGTCTTCCAGGCCGATCCCTTTTCCTTCGGCTGGCCCGAGGGCTTCTGCGCCATGCTCGAGGATCCTTCGGCCACAGTGGGCTCCTGCGCGCACACCGCCCACTGGGTGCGCGGCCATCTGGGCCAGGAGGCGCTGGCGGATCTGGCAGCCTTTCCCCTGTCCTGCTCGGGCGTGAGCCTAGCCTCTGCCCTGCTCATGCTCGCCTACCTGGAGCGGCTCTGCGCCCGGCTCCTGCCCTTCACGCCGGGTCCGCGCATGGCCGGGTACGACCAGGGCGTGCACAACCTCGTGCTGCGCCGCGACCCGCCCGGGCCCGTGCACTTTTTCGGCAACGACGGCCCAGTGCTCACCCTGGGCTCCAAGCCGGACGATCCGGCCGTGGCTGCGGACGGACTCGCGCTCAACGACGCGGGAATGCCCGCGATCCTGGTCCACCAGTACGACCGCAAGCCGGAACTCTTCGCCCGCATCCGCAAACGCTACGCCTGAGCCGCACGCTGCCGGGACTGCGGCTTGTTGCGAGCCGCGGGGGCATGGTAGGGACATCCCACAATCCCCGAGGAGGCCTCCATGGACCGGACCGAACTCCTGAAACGCTTCACCATTCACCTGGGCTATTCCGAGGCCCAGGCTGCGGCGCTCGCCGCGGACGAGCCCCGGGCGCGCTTTGTGGAGGCCCTGGGCACGGCCGGCGCCGAATATCTCATCCTGGCCGAGGTCCTGCGCGCCGAAAACTGCAACTCCGGCTACGTCCCCGGCGACCGCTTCGTGCTGGACGTGGCCGGCAACCTCATCTCCAAGCGCTGCCCCCAGCGGCTCTGCGTGTTTCTGGTAAGCCAGCTGGCCCTGCCCGTGGCCCTGATGAACGAACGCCTCTGCGCCGGGCTGGAGCCCTCCGGAATCTTCTTCATGCGCCAGGTGCATTGCCTGGACACAGGCGCGGCCTGCAAGGGCTATGGCGGGGTGCTGGTGGAAATCAGCGCCATACGGCGGCGCGACTTTCTCAAGGCCGGGCCGGACGGGAAATGAACAAGGGCCCCGGGAACTCCCCGACGCCCTTGTTCCTGTTGCGCCGCAGCCGGACAGCCCTCAGGCCAGGGCCAGCATGTTGCCCGTGGCCAGGTAATGGGCCAGGGCACGGCTCAGAAAGTCCCAGTGGAGCTGGACCTGGTTCGGCGGCAGGGCCCGGACGAGCTTCTCGCCCTCGGAATCCAGGGCCACCCAGGCCTGGCGCACGGTCATCCGGGTCCCGGCCCCGGCGGGCCGCAGCTCGATGCTGTAGCGCAGGCTGCAATGGGCCCCGACCCGCACGAACTCCACCAGCCGGGACGGCTCGTGGCGCGTGGTGTGCCAGACCTCCCGGCCCAGGCCCGGAAAGGCCGTGACGAACACGCAATCCCGCTCCACCAGACCGGA
>DFYP01000125.1:8876-15204 GCA_002382645.1 Desulfovibrio sp. UBA4079
CCGCTGATTCATCGTGGTGGAGCTGAAGAGAATTGAACTCTTGACCTCTTGAATGCCATTCAAGCGCTCTCCCAACTGAGCTACAGCCCCACTCGCATGGCAGAAGGTGTGTTTAGCCAACAGCCCCCGGGTTGTCAACACGAAAGCGCGGTTTTTTTGCGCCTTTCCCTCCCGGGCCGCGCATTGCCTCGGCCGCCCGCATGGCGTACAAGCGTTCACGGGACTTCCCGGCCCGCGCCCGGGCCCCCGAAACCTTGGACCGCCATGCCCAAAATCCTGCGCCGCCTGCTCCTCAAGACCGTCTGGGTCGCCGTGGTCTTCCTGGGCATCACCGTGGTCAGCTTCTGGGTCATCCACCTGGCCCCGGGCTCGCCCACGGACCTCCAGACCACCATGAACCCCCAGGTCACGCCCGAGGCCCGCGCCCGGCTGGAGAAGCTCTACGGCCTGGACCAGCCCGTGCACGTGCAGTACGCCCGCTGGCTGGCCCGGCTGGCCACCTTCGACTTCGGCCAGTCCGTGTCCGGGGACAACCGGCCGGTCTGGGACAAGATCGAGGAGCGCCTGCCGCTGACCTTCGGCATGAACGTGGCCTCCCTGGCCCTGACCCTGCTTCTGGCCGTGCCCATCGGCGTGCTCTCGGCCTGGAAACAGAACGGCCCGTTCGACCGGGCCATGACCGTGCTCGTGTTCATCGGCTTCGCCATGCCGGGGTTCTGGCTGGCGCTCCTGCTCATGCTCTGGCTGGGCATCGCCTGGCCCGTGCTGCCCATCTCGGGCATCACCTCCCTGGACTTCCCGCGCCTGTCCTTCTGGGGCCAGTCCCTGGACCTGCTCCGGCACCTGGCCCTGCCCATCTTCATCTACACCTTCGGGTCCCTGGCCGGGCTCTCGCGGTTCATGCGCGCCTCCATGCTCGAGGTCCTGCGCCAGGACTACATCATGACCGCCCGGGCCAAGGGCCTGCCCGAGCGGGCCGTGATCTTCCGCCACGCCCTGCGCAACGCCCTCATGCCCGTGATCACCATCCTGGGCCTGTCCGTGCCCGGGCTCATCGGCGGCAGCGTGATCATCGAGTCCATCTTCGCCCTGCCCGGCCTGGGCCAGCTCTTCTACCAGGCGGTCATGTCCCGGGACTACCCGCTCATCATGGGCAGCCTGGTGCTCGGCGCGGTGCTCACCCTGGCGGGCAACCTCCTGGCCGACGTGGGCTACGGCCTGGCCGATCCGCGGGTGCGCCAGGGCGCCGGGGAGGCCGCGTGAGGCCCCTGACCCGGCCCTCGCTCCTCTCGCGCCACGGCCTGCTCGTGCTCGGCCTCGCGCTGGTGGGCGTCATGTCCCTGGCCGCGCTCCTGGCCCCCTGGCTGGCGCCCTACAATCCCCTGGACATCAACGTGAAGGTCATCCTGGCCCCGCCCTCCTGGGCCCACCCCCTGGGCACCGACGCCCTGGGCCGCGACGTGCTCTCCCGCGTGCTCTGGGGCGGCCGGGTCTCGCTCTGGGTGGGCTTCGTGGCCGTGGGCATCTCCACGGCCATCGGCCTGGCCCTGGGCCTGGTGGCGGGCTATTTCGGCCGGCTCACCGACGAGATCGTCATGCGCGGCGTGGACGTGATGCTTTGCTTCCCGTCCTTTTTCCTGATCCTGGCGGTCATCGCCTTCCTGGAGCCCAACCTGACCAACATCATGGTGGTCATCGGCCTGACCTCCTGGATGGGCGTGGCCCGGCTCGTGCGGGCCGAGACCCTGGGCCTGAAATCCCGCGACTTCGTGCTGGCCGCCCGGGTGGCCGGGGCGGGCCCGGCGCGCATTCTCCTGCGCCACATCCTGCCCAACGCCCTGGCCCCGGTGCTCGTCTCGGCCAGCCTGGGCGTGGCCGGGGCCATCCTGGTGGAGTCGGCCCTGAGCTTCCTGGGCCTGGGCGTGCAGCCGCCGGACCCCTCCTGGGGCAACATGCTCATGGAGGGCAAGGAGGTGCTCGGCATCGCGCCCTGGCTCTCGGTGTTCCCGGGCCTGGCCATCCTCTTGACCGTGCTCGGCTACAACCTGCTCGGCGAATCCCTGCGCGACCTCCTGGACCCGAGGCTGCGCCAGTGATCCCGGCTGGTCTTGATTCCGCAGCAGGCCGCGTTTAAGGACCTGGAGAATATGCTCGAACTCCTGCGCATCCGGGACCTGGCCCTCATCGAGGACGCGGAACTGGAATTCTCCAGGGGCCTCAACGTGCTCACCGGCGAGACCGGGGCGGGCAAGTCCTTCATCATGCGGGCCATCGACTTCCTCACCGGCGAGCGCATGGGCGCGGAAATGGTCCGGCCCGGCAAGGACAAGGCCGTGGTCGAGGCGCTCTTTGCCCGGCCCGAGGGCGACCTGGTCCTGCGCCGCGAACTCTCGGCCGAGACCGGCCGCAGCCGCGTGTTCCTGGGCGACCGCCTGGGCTCCCAGGAAACCATCCTGGAACTCCGGCCCCAGCTCGTGCTGCACACCTCCCAGCACGGCCAGCAGAAGCTGCTCCAGCCCGCGTACCAGGCCCAGGTCCTGGACGGGTTCCTGCCCGACCCCGGCCTGGTGGCTGAGCGCGACGCGGCCCTGGCCGAGCTGCGGGCCATTGCCGAGCGCCGCCGCGAGCTCGAGGCGCGCACGGCCGAACTCTCCAAGCAGCGCGAGTTCCTGGAATACCAGCGGGCCGAGATCAATCGGGTGGCCCCCAGGCCCGGCGAGGAAGAAGAACTGCTGGCCCAGAAGGAGGCCTCCCAGGGCCGCGAACGCACGGCCAAGGCCCTGGCCGAGGCCCAGGACATCCTGGGCGCCGAGTCCGGGCTCGGCGAGCAGTTGTTGGCCCTGGCCCGGGACATGGAGGCCGTGTCCGCCCTGCTCCCGGAATTTGAGGACGACCGTCTGGCCGTGGAGGAGTTCCGGCTGCGGCTCCAGGCCCTGCAGAACCGCCTGCGCCGGGCCGAGGCCGACGGCGGCGAGGCCGTGGACCTGGACGGGCTCGAGTCCCGGCTGTTCGAGCTGTCCCGGCTCAAGCGCAAGCTGAACAAGACCCTGGACCAGATCCTGGCGCTCCAGAGCGAGGTCAGCGAGAACCTCTCGTTCCTGGACTCCTGCGGCCTGGACCTGAAGCGCCTGGACAAGGAGGAGGCGGCTGCGGCCGCGCGCCTCAAGGCCGCGCTGGGCAGGCTCAACGCCGCCCGCCGCCAGGCCGGGGAAAAGCTCTGCCGGGCCCTGGAGAACGAACTGCGCGGGCTGGGCTTTTCCGAACACGCCCGGGTGGAGTTCAGCTTTGAGCAGAGCGAGCCCTACCCCGGGCTTGTCGAGGACCGCGCCCGGCTCCTCTGGGTGCCCAACCCGGGCCAGCCGCCCCGTCCCCTGGACAAGATCGCCTCGGGCGGCGAGCTCTCGCGCTTCCTCCTGGCGCTCACCAGCCTGAAAAGCTCCGAGGATTTGCCCACGCTCATCTTCGACGAGGTGGATTCAGGGATAGGCGGCCACACCCTGACCAAGGTGGGGGAACGGCTCAAGGCCCTGTCGGGCAGGCAGCAGGTCCTGCTCATCACCCACTGGCCCCAGCTGGCCGGGCTGGCCGAGCGGCACTTCCAGGTGAGCAAGGAAGTGGAAGCCGGGGCCACCTACACCCGCTGCCGCAGGCTGGCGGGCACAGAGATCACAAATGAAATTGCGCGAATGGCGGGAGGAAATATCCCTAGCTAACATCCCTGCGGCTATAATGCTCTATTATGTTTAGCCGCATAACGGCTCCCGACATATCTAATCTTTACTTATCTAAACCTAGTTGTTCTTTGCATTCTCTCAGCTTAATCTCATACTCAATCCGTTCTATCTCTTCATTGATTTTATCTAATCTTTCTTGCATTAATTTTCTCTCTTCAATAAATGAATTCCAGGTGTGGATTTGCTCTCTTGTAAGATACTCTTCATCAATTGGGGCATTTTTTTGAATCCATTTTTGATGATTTTCTTCCATCAAGGCGTATACTTCGACATGTCGGCTCCATCTCTCTCTAAATTCCTCGCGCTCAGCATCTTGCATTGCGCGTAATATTTTAATTTTTTCTTGCATATCCAGCTCCTGTAGATTGCTGAAATACAAGAGCGCACCTACTAGGCCACCACCCAGACCGCGCAGTCCTTGGCCAGGTGCATGACCTTGGTGGACACGCTGCCGAACAGGAATTCCTCGGCCTTGGACACGCCTCGCCGTCCGATGACCACGGTGCCGTAGTCTCCTTCCACCATGACCCGGACCACGTCCCGGGCGATGCTCGTGCCCAGGCTGCACGCCGGGGCCTGGTTCTGGGGCGAGCGGCAGCTCGGCAGATACTCGCTGCCCACGCTGCCTTCGGGCAGACCCGCGGCCTTGAGCGCGGCCTCGGCCTTGGCCAAAGCCTGGCGCACACCCGCGGCCTGGGCCTCGCAGGCCTCTTTCCAGGCCGCCTCGGTGGCGAAGAAGTCCCGCTCGGGCACGCGCTCCACGTAGAGCAGCCGGACCTGGAACCCCGGGGCCGCGCCGAGCACCTTGCCCACGTAGTCCACGGCCCGCAGGGCGTTCTCCGAACCGTCGAAGGCCACCAGGATGCGCTTCTCGTTCATGCCGTCCTCCTAGAGCAGGGCCCGGCAGGCCCGCAGGTCTTCGGTGAGTTCCTCCACCGAGTCGTAGAACACCTCGCTCCCGGCCGAGAAGTGCAGGAGCACCCGGTTCAACTCCACAGGGATGTACGGATAGAGCTTGCGCAGGTTCACCAGGCGGTTGCCGAAGACGATGGACATGTCCGAGGGCGAGAGGTTCGCCACCACCTCGGCCGGGATGTCCAGGGGCGTGGGCGTGCCCTTGGCCGTGAGGAAGACCAGGATGTTGCCCAGGCCGAAGAGGTCCAGACCGTAAGGGTTCTCGTGGAAGTCGAAGGCGTAGTCGAAGTCGATCCAGCGCCAGCCCCCGCCCTGGTACTCCACGAAGATGTGGTCACGGCGCACGTCGCCGTGCTTCTCCCCGCGCTCGTGCAGGAAGCGCAGGGCTTCGCAGGCCTCCAGGTACTTGTCCAGGACCCCGGGGAAGTCCTGGCGGAAGTAGGTGGCGTGGTCCATGGGCAGGTCCTCGATGAGCGTGTCCAGGCGGCGGCCCTGGACCACCTCCAGGACCCGGACATTGTGCCCGCCCGCGTCCAGGAAGGTCTCGCCCTGCATGAACCGGCCGTCGCCGCGGACCATGTCCAGGATGCGCGACTCCTTCTGCGGGCTGCGGTAGCAGTGGGCCTCGAACATGCCGATGCGCACCGGGAACTCCTCGAAGAACTCCAGCTTGAGGATGCGCCGCTCCCCGGTTTCCAGGCAGCGGCAGCGCTTGACCCAGAACTTGGGGTCCTCCATGCCGAAGCGGCGCTCGGCCTCGTCGCGCAGCACGAGGTAGTTGCGTTCGCCCACGCTGATCACATCGCCGTAGCTGATGCCCATGAACTCGGCGGTGTCCGTGAACACGCTGCCCGCATATTGGAGCGGGAAGTCCGGGGCCATGCGGGCCAGAATCTCGCAGGCGCTCTCCATGGGGCCTCCGTCAGCGGCCCAGCAGGGCCTTGCGGAAATCCTCGCCCGGTCCGGGGCGGTCGCCGATCCAGCAGGCCAGCACGGCGTCGGCCGTGGCCTTGCCGCCCTCGAGCACGCCCTTCATGACCCCGGCCACCTCCACCGAGAGGCCCTGGCCCGGCAGATAGACGAACACGATGTCCTGGCCCTCGCGGATGTCCGGCATGTACCCGCAGAGCGCGTCAAAGGCCGCGCGGACCTCGGCCCCGGCCGCGGGCGTGTTGGCCAGAAGCCCGTCGCGCCAGCCCTTGCAGAGGTCGTCGCGGTCCACGTTGCGCAGGAAATGCATGACCATCTTGCGCGGGCCGTCCGCGGCCAGCACGGCCTTGGCGTCGTTGCTCTTCTCCGCCAGGTAGAGCCCGGCGGCGTAGACCTTGAGGAAGTAAGCCTTGCGCAGGGCCATGCCGTTCAGCTCGAGCTGCTTGCCCCCGGCCTCGGACCAGTCGGGCATGCCGTAGTCGCCCACCCCGGCGGCCCGGCCGGAAACGGCAGGAAGCAGAAGGACCAGGGCCATCACCGCCACGCGCAACGCTTTCATGCATCCCCTCTCTTGGTTTGCTTTTCTTCCCTGACGAACAGCTGTTCCATGATCTCCGGGCCCCAGGGCGCGGCCGGGTGCTCCTCGCGCAGGACGAAGCCGTGGCGCTCGTACAGGGCCCGGGCCCCGTCCAGGCCCCGGAAGGTCCAGAGATGGACCCGGCCGTGCCCGGCCCGGCCGCAGAAATCCA
>DFYP01000125.1:15256-18407 GCA_002382645.1 Desulfovibrio sp. UBA4079
CCGTCGCGGCCCTCCGCAAAACGGGCCATGAACTCGCTGAGCTCCCGGCCCACCTGGGTCTCGAAGCGCAGGTCAAAGCCCCAGTGTTCGGCGTAGTAGCGGGCGTGCAGCTCGGTGAGCAGCCCCAGCGCGCCGGGAAAGTGGCCCGTCAGACGCAGCCGGTCCGCCAGGGTCTCCTGCATGGCGACACCTTCCGCCTAGCCGCGGCGGGGGTCCTTGACGCGCAGCCGCCTCGGAGGCACGGGCGCGTCCACGGGATAGATCGGGTTGGCCCGGGTCCACCACCCGGGCACGGAATGGTCCGTGAACTCCACGCGGTTCACGAACTTGATGCTCTTGTAGGCCAGATCAAAGGGGCAGACAACCCGGGCCGGGGCTCCCCGGTCGTGCGGCAGGGGCGCGCCCTCCAGGTCCAGGGCCAGGAGGCAGTTCAGCTCGGGCCGCAGGAGCTCGCTCAGGGGGAAGGACTCGATGTAGTGGTCCGTGCCCGAGACCCGGCTCTTGGTGGGGCTGATGGAGTGGAAGACCACGTGGGTGGCCCCGGATTTCAGCCGGACCCGGGCCAGGAGGTCGGGAAAAGCCACCCCGGACCAGGGCACGTCCTGCACGCTCCAGCCCTCCACGCAGTGGAAATCCACGGTGCGCGCGGTCTGGGGCAGGGCCCGGAGCTGGGCATAGGTCAGGTCCAGGGGCGACTCCACCAGGCCGTCCAAACGCAGGGCATAGGGTTCACGCCGGTTTCCGGGCCAAAGCAGGTCGCCGCTGGCCGGGTCGAAGCGAAACGCGTCGTCGTCCACGGTGCGGGTGGGGAACAGGTCGTTCACCGCGGCCCGCAGGCGCGCGGGCAGCAGCCCCCAGACCAGCCCGGCCAGGGCGGCGCACCCGGAAAGGATCAGTTTGAGCGCCGAGCGGCGCTGGAGATGTTTCTCGGCCATGCGTTCCTCCTGCTCTTCAGAGGATAACGCCGATCCGGCCGCAGGCAAGCGCCCGCTCAGAGCAGCCAGACGTCCACGGCCGCCCCGGCATAGAGCCCCTCGCGGTCCGCGGGCACGGCCACCAGGCCCTGGGCCTGGAGCAGGGTCTTGAGCAGGCCGGACTTGCCGGGCAGGGGGTGGGCCAGGGGCGGCCGGCCCTCCCGCTCCTCCANNAGGACCCGGCGGGAGCGGTCAAAGGCCCGGGCGTCGCCCATGAGGTGGCGCAGGAACGGCTGGACCAGCACGAGCATGACCACCTGGGCCGAGGCCACCTGGCCGGGCAGGCCGATGACCGGCTTGCCGCCCACGCGGGCCAGGATGGTGGGCTTGCCCGGGGACAGGGCCACGCCATGGGCCAGGACCGCGGCCTCCGGCANNCCCACGGAGCTGCCCCCGGAGAGGAGCACGCAGTCGCTGGCGTCCAGGGATTCGAGAAGGGCCGTGCGCAGGGTCTCCAGCCGGTCCGGCAGGATGCCCCGGGTGCGGGCCTCGGCTCCGGCCTCCTGGGCCAGGCAGGCCAGGGCCAGGCTGTTCACGTCGCGCACCTGGCCGGGCTTGGGCCGGGCGCTCACCGGAACCACCTCGTTGCCCGTGGAGAGCACGTCCACCCGGGCGCGGCGGCGCACCGGGGCCTCCAGCAGACCCAGGGCGGCCAAAAGACCCACCTCGGGCACGCGCAGCAGCCGCCCGGCCTCCAGGGCCAGGCCTCCGGCCAGGACGTCCTCGCCTTGGAGCATGACGTTGTCGCCCGGGGCCAGACTCTTGCGCACCTCCACGGTGCCGGACATCTCGTGGGTCTGCTCGACCATGACCACGGCGTCCGCGCCNNTCGGGCAGGGCTCCGCCCGTGGGAATGCGCGCGCAGGTGCCCGGGCTCAGGGCAAAATCCGGGGCCCGGTCCACGGCGATCTCCCCGGCCAGCTCCAGGTAGGCCGGCCCTCCCCCGCTGGCCCCGAACACGTCCCGGGCGCGCACGGCGAAGCCGTCCATGCAGGAACGGGCCAGGGCGGGCAGATCCTCGGGGGCCGCCAGGTCTTGGGCCAGAATACGGCCGTGGCAGCGCTCCAGGGGCACGGTCTCGGTCTCCAGGAGCGGGAAGCCGCGCAGCAGCTCCTCGAAACGCTCCCGGCTGACGACCTCGAAAAAGCCCTGTTCCATCAAGCCTCCAGGGAGATTTCCACGTGGCCCGGGGTGAAGCCCTTGAGCTCGGCCAGCATGGCCCGCAGGCCCGCCCCGAGGATCCCCGCCACGAACGGGTTGAGGGCCAGGGGCTGGCCGTTGATGGTCACCGTGAAGGCCCCGGCGCGGGAGGCGCAGTCCGCGGGCGTGGCCCGTCCGGCCAGGATGTCCACGGCCAGGCCGCGGCAGTCCTCCCGGCCGCAGGCCCCGCAGTCCAGGCCCGGCAGGAGGAAGCCCCGCTCCGCCACCAGGCGGGCCAGGGCCTCCGGGTCGTTCACCGTGGGCACGCCCGGCAGCTGGGCCTTGCCGTACACGGCCAGGGCCAGTTCCGGGTCCAGGTCCCGGGCCGTGGCCTCGTCGTCGGCCAGGATGATCCGGGGCATGAGCCCCAGGGTCTTGCCGCCCTCGCACACGAGCACGTCGGCCGTGACCAGGGAGAGCATGTCCGCCGGGCGCCGCTCCCCGGGCCAGAAGACCTGGGAGCCGCCCGGGGACCAGGCCAGCACCGGACAGCCCAGGGCCCGGAAGCGCGAGGTGTCCGTGCCCTGCTTCTCGTCGAAGCCGTGGTGCGAATGCTTGGCCGCGGCCACGGACAGGCCCANNCCAGCAGGGTCAGGGACAGGCCGGTCTTGCCGGACTTCTTGTAGCCGATGACCGCGACAGCGCGCATGAAGCCTCCTAGCGGGCGATCTCGGTGCCGATGCCCGAGTCGGTGAACAGTTCCAGAAGCACGCAGTTCTCCACCCGGCCGTCGAGGATCGCGGCCTTCTCCACGCTGGCCAGAGCCTCCAGGCAGCAGCGGATCTTGGGGATCATGCCCCCGCTGATGGTGCCGTCCTCCATGAATTCCAGGGCCCGGCGCACGGACAGGGAGCTGACCAGCGCCCCGCCCTTGTCCAGGAGCCCGGGCACGTCGGTGAGCAGGTACAGGCGTTTGGCGTTCATGGCCGAGGCCACGGCCCCGGCCACGGAGTCGGCGTTGATGTTGTAGGTCTCGC
>DFYP01000125.1:18438-19067 GCA_002382645.1 Desulfovibrio sp. UBA4079
CTCCTTCTGCTCGGCCTCGATGAGCATCCCGTCCTTGCCGGACAGGCCCACGGCCCGGCCCCCGGCCTGGTTCACCAGGTTGACGATGCCCTTGTTCACCTGGCCCACCAGGACCATCTCCACCACGTCCATGGTGGCCTGGTCCGTGACCCGGTAGCCCTGGCGGAACTCCGAGGAGATGTTCAGGGCCTTGAGCATCTTGCCGATCTGCGGCCCGCCGCCGTGGACCACCACGGGGTTGATGCCGATGTACTTGAGGANNGCGTTGCCGCCGTACTTGATGACCACCGTCTGCTGGTAGAACTGGCGGATGTACGGCAAGGCCTCGATGATCATGCGGGCCTTGAGCTGATTGCGTTCCATGTCCGCGCAAGGGACCTGGCCGCTCGCTGCGTCCTGGTTCATGGAGCCTCCCAAGGGCTTGTGTCTGCGGAAATAATCACTCGAAGGCCCGGGTCTGTCAACACGGGCGGGCGCGGATCAGGACAGGACCAGGCGATAGACGAAGCGCTCGTAGAGGCGGCAGACCCGCTGGGCCCGGGCCGGAGGCCAGCCCCGGCTGCACAGGCGGCAATAGACGTGCAGCGGGTTCAAGGTGTGCTGGAGCAGGTCTTTGAGCTGACGCATGG
>DFYP01000125.1:19093-21961 GCA_002382645.1 Desulfovibrio sp. UBA4079
CCATGGGCGACGAACGGCGGCGGCGCACCCGGGTGCGCACCGGGCACACGGCCCTGCTCGACGCGGGCGGCGAACAGTTCACCGTGCGCATTCAGGACCTGAGCCTCAAGGGCGCGCGCACCGAGCCCCTGGAGGCCCTGGCNNGCGGGCCGGGACTGCGGCTTCACCCTGCGCCTGGCCGAGGATCTGGCCATCAGCGCCAAGGCCCGGGTGGCCCGCTCGGACGCCGGGAGCCTGGCCCTGGATTTCACCTCCATCGAGGAGGAGAGCTTCCCGCATCTGCTGCGGCTGGTGCAGCTGCACTACGGTGACGCCGAGGCCATCGAGCGCGAGCTCTCGGAACCGGCCTTCAAGCCCTGAAGCCCCGCCGGCCTCAGTCTCCCCAGACGCGCGGCTGCATGGACAGCGGCCGTTCCAGATGACATTCCTCCAGCAACTGATCGTCCGCGAATATCTCCCGGGTGGGGCCGTCGGCCCGGACTCTGCCCTGTTGCAGGACGATGGTCCGCTCGCAGAGGTCCAGGACCAGGTCCAGGTCGTGGGAGGCAATGATCTTGGTGTGTTTGAATTCCTTGAGTAAATTGATGAACTGCCGCCGGGCGCGGGGGTCCAGGTTGGAACTCGGTTCATCCAGCACCAGGATGCTCGGCGACATGGCGAGAACCGTGGCGATGGCCACGGACCGCTTTTCACCCCCGGAGAGCTTGTAGGGGGGCCGCTTGTCCAGGCCTCCGCAACCCACCGTGTCCAGGGCCGAAAAGACCCGCGCCTCCACCTCGTCCACGGGCAGCCCCAGGTTCAAGGGGCCGAACGCCACGTCATCGTGGACCGTGGGCATGAACAGCTGATCGTCCGGATCCTGGAAGACCATGCCCACCGTGCGGCGCACCTCGGACAAGGTGCCCGGGGTCAGCGGAAAATCGCCGATGCGCACCTCCCCGGCAGACGGCACGAGGCAACCGTTCAGGTGAAGCAGCAGCGTGGACTTGCCCGCGCCGTTGGCCCCCACGAGGGCCACGGACTCTCCGTGATGGATGCGGAAGGACACGTCCGAAAGGGCCTCGGTGCCGTCCGGATAGGCATAGCGGAGGTTGCGCACCTCGACGATGTGATGACTCACGCCACGATCCTCGTCACGACCCGGCCCAGCAGCTCGGGAAGGTTGAAGGCCCTGGTCAGGCCGAAAAAGGCAAACCAACCGGCAGTGAAGACGACATCCGCAAGCGTGAGCCGGAAATGCCGGGCCAGCCGCACTTCGCCGTCGAAGCCCCGGCAGAGCATGGCCTGGTGGATGCGCTGGGCGCGATCCATGGTGCGCAGCAGCAGCTGGCCGAGCATGAACCCGTAGATCCGCAGGCCGGTCCCCCGCCTTCCGAACGAGCGNNAGGTTTCTGGCCCGGACCATGCGCAATCCCTCTTCCGTGAGCACGAAAATGTAGCGGTACAGGAAGAGGAGCTGGGTGGAGAAAACCGAAGGCACGCCCAGCCGTCCCAGGGCCATGCAGACGGAATTGAACCCCGTGCTCCCCACGAGGATCAGCGCCGCGCTCACGGTGAGGCTGAACCGGGCCAGGATGGAAAGAAAGGAAATCCAGCCCCCCGAGACAGCCACGCCCCCGACGTGCAGAAGGATGGTCCGGTCCAGCAGGGGGTTGAACAGGCCCACGAACAGGGCGAAC
The DNA here is from genome assembly GCA_002382645.1 of Desulfovibrio sp. UBA4079. GTDB lineage: Bacteria > Desulfobacterota > Desulfovibrionia > Desulfovibrionales > Desulfovibrionaceae > Aminidesulfovibrio. Next base: position 20,773 of record DFYP01000125.1, read on the forward strand.
GGCGAGGCGATGAGCAGCTTGCGCAACAGGTAGCCCGTGGGCAGGTTGCCTGATGCGGCCAGGACCACGGGATAGAGGACCAGGGGCAGCAGGGCCGACAGCTCGTACCGGCCAAAGGACACAACCGTGACGATGAAACCCAGGGCGGTGACCAGCTTGGCCCGCGGGTCCAGACGGTGCAGGGCGGTGTCCTGCCGGGCCAACTGGTCCAACGTGCCGATCTCAAAAAGGGTGCTTTCGATTTTCGCCATGGGCTCCTCAACGGAAAAAGGGCAGCGGCGTGACCCCCTGCCCCTTCCCGTTTATCCGCNNCGGAGCGCGCGTCTACGCCGACTTGTGCCGGGCCTTCAAAAGGAAGCCCACGCCGAGGGCCAGGAGCAGCGTCAGGATGCCGCCCAGCAGACCCGAAATGCTGGTCCCCGCGTCCACGGCGGGCCAGGCCGGGGCCTCTTCCTTGGCGGGTTCGGCGCCTTCCGCCACAGCCTCTGCCGGAGCTTCAGACTCCGCGCTCTTGAAGCCATAGTCCGGCAGGAAGGCCGTTTTCTCCTGAAGGGCCGCCAGGGAGCGGTGCACACCGTCGGCCGGAGCCTCCAGTTCCTCCTTGCCGGAGGTCTTGGCCATGGACCACTCCAGACCGTCTGGATACGCCGAGGCGAACCAGGACAGGGCGCCGCCGGTCACCACGGCCACGGCCGCCAGGACCACCAGGATCTTGCGCAGGGACAGCCCGGCCGCGGCCGGNNATCTCGGGCCGGGCCTTCCAGATGAACACCACCAGGGCGGCCGTGACCAGGCCTTCCACGATGCCGATGCCCAGGTGGATGGGCTGCATGAGCACCACGAAGGTGCTGAACGGCAGCTCGGAAATGCCTGAAAACACGGTTTCGAGCACCACGCCGAAGGCGCCCAGTTGCAGGCCGACGATGGCGCCGATCATGGCCCCGGCCAGGATCCGGCCCTGGGTCGGATGCTCACCCACGATTTTCTTGTAGATGAAGGGATAGACGATGAAGCACGGGGCAAACCCCAGGTTGAAGATGTTGCAACCCAGGGCCAGCAGGCCGCCGTCCGCGAAAAAAAGCGCCTGCACGGTGAGCACCGAGGCGATGGTCAGAAAGGCGGCATACGGCCCGAGCAGGATGGCCAGGATCATGCCGCCTCCCAGGTGCCCGCTGGAACCCGTGGCCGG
>DFYP01000125.1:22057-22284 GCA_002382645.1 Desulfovibrio sp. UBA4079
CACCAAAAACAATTTCGTGTGATCGGCGTGTTCATCGCATACTTTTTTTATTTTAGTCAATTTTTTTGTTACATATTATTTATTCGTGCCACTCATGTCCTCCCGGATTCTCCCTCAAGCCGCAAAAAAAGGGGCGGCTCACGCCGCCCCTTCTCCCTGTCAGCGCGAAGCTGTCTAGTGATGGTGCCCGCACTCGTGGTCGCCGTGGGAGTGGCAGACGATCTGGG
>DFYP01000164.1 GCA_002382645.1 Desulfovibrio sp. UBA4079
CCCAGGCCCGCAAGGCCCTGGGCATCGCGCCCCAGGCCCGGGTGGCGCTCTTCGCGGCCCACGGCGGGGCCGAGGCGGCCTACAAGTCCGGGCCGCGCTGGGCCGAGTACTGGCAGGGCCTCAAGCAGCGCGTGCCCGGGGCCCTGGGCTTCGCCGTCGGGGGCCGGGAGGCCCGGCGGGACGGGGATTTCGTCACCTGGCCCTACCTGGACCGGGAGCGCCTGGACCTGGTCCTGGCCGCCGCGGACCTGCTCTTGTATCCCACCCTGGCCGACAACCATCCGCTCATCGTGCTCGAGGCCATGAGCCAGGCCACGGCCTGCGCGGCCTTTGCCGTGGGCGGCCTGCCCGAGCAGATCGAGGACGGAGTGAACGGCCTGCTGGTNNTGCTGGCCGCGGCCGCGGCCCTGCTGGCCTCCCCGTCCCGGTCGCGGGACCTGGGCGAGCGGGCCTTTGCCCGGGGCGCCGCGCGGTTCACGGCCGAGCGCATGGCCGGGGACTATCTGCGTTTCTACCGCTCCTGACCGCCGGACGCCTTGTCGCGATCCGCCGGGGCGGGTACAAGGAAGGAAGCGGCCGCAGCCGCGAGGAAAGGCATGTCCGACGAGAGCAGCATTCCCCCCAGCCGGAGCCCCAGCCGGGCCCTGGAGCGCCATTTGCGGGCCGTGTTCGAGTCGGCCGCGGACGGCATCTGGATCACCTCGGCCGACGGCACCATCCTGGACCTGAACCCCGCGGCCCTGGCCCGCAACCAGCTCCAGGCCGAGGAGGTCATCGGCCGCAACGTGCAGAGCATCGTGGACCAGGGCGTGGTGGACCGCTCGGCCACCCTGGAGGTGCTCAAGCGCCGCCGCCAGGTGAGCTTCGTCCAGCAGCTGGGCCGCACGGGCCAGCACCTCCTGGTCACCGGCATCCCGGTGCTCGACGCCGCGGGCGAGATCGAGCAGGTGGTGGTCTTCGAGCGCGACGTCACGGACCTGAAGAACATGCGCCAGGTCATGGAGGAGGACCGCCGGGCCCGGCGCAAGGCCCAGGAGGAGCTCTCCGAGCTGAACCTCATGGAGCTGGCCGACCGCGAGATCGTGGCCGAGAGCAAGGAGATGCGCCAGGCCCTGTCCACCTGCCTCAAGCTGGCCCGCAGCGAGGCCCCGGTGGTGCTCATCCTGGGCGAGTCCGGCACGGGCAAGGGCCTGCTCGCCAAGTTCCTGCACCAGAGCGGGCCGCACGCCGCGGGCCCGTTCATCCAGATCAGCTGCGGCTCCCTGCCGCCGGCCCTGTTCGAGGCCGAGCTCTTCGGCCACGAGCAGGGGGCCTACAGCGGGGCCACCGAGGCCAAGGCCGGGCTCCTGGAACTGGCCCGGGGCGGGACCTTTTTTCTGGACGAGGTGGCCGACCTGCCCCTGGAGATCCAGTCCAAGCTGCTCCAGTGCCTGGACCAGCGCTCCTACTATCCCCTGGGCGGCCGCCAGGCCCGCAGCGTGGACTGCCGCATTTTGGCCGCCTCCAACCGCGACCTGGGGGACCTGGCCGCGCGCAAGCGCTTCCGCCAGGACCTCTACTACCGGCTCTCGGGCTTCGAGCTGCGCATCCCGCCGCTGCGCGAGCGGCCCGAGGACGTCTTCGGCTTGGCCCAGGCCCTGCTGGACAAGCTCAACGCCGAGTACCGGACCCGCAAGCGCCTGAGCCCGCGGGCCGTGAATCTGCTCCAGAACCACCCGTTTCCGGGCAATGTCCGGGAACTCCAGGGGCTCCTGCACAAGGCCGTGGTCATCTCCGAGGACGACCTCCTGGACGGGTTCCTGGCCGAGACCCTGGGCGGCCAGGCCCGGGGCGCGGGGCAGGGCGGCGGACTCGCAGACGAACTGGACGCCCTGGAGCGGGAGCTGCTGCTGCGGGCCGCGGCCTCCTGCCGGACCACCCGGCAGATGGCCCAACACCTAGGCCTGAGCCAGCCCACCCTGGTGCGCAAGCTGCGCAAGCACGGCCTGCGCTCCGGGGCGACGAAATCCGGGAAGGGACCGGGACTCTCTGTGGAGCATTTGACAAAATAGTCACATTGATCAACCAATCAAAAATCAAGGGTTTTTCTTTTGGATATAAGGGGGAATTCGCCATCGCCCCTGGGGTTCGGCAGGGCCGTTCCGCAGGCCTTGACCAGAACGGGCACAGGTTTTTACAATAAAGTTATATAAAATTTTTGATTCGTATCCGGATCACAATTAGGCTCATTAAAATCAGAGCAATACGCAACATTTTTGATTCAAAAACAAATCAGACAAAATGGTCGCCTGCTGGCCGCACTCTGTAACAAATTGAAATAGTAGGAGTATTGCCTCCTGGCCCGGGCCTTGCTCGGACAGCGGTCCGGGGTGCCGTTTCTGGTCGCCCCTGAAACCCTGTGAGCGAGGTGGGACCTCCATGTCCAACGCATCGGCTTCCCTGCTCGAGCGCCGCCGCCAGGCGGTGCCCCGGGGCGTCTCCAACCTGAGCGGCTGTTTCGTCCAAAGCGCCTCCGGCGCCACCATCACCGACGTGGACGGCCGGGCCTTCATCGATTTCGTGGGCGGCATCGGCGTGAACAACGTGGGCCACTGCCACCCCAGCGTGGTCGAGGCGGTCCGCGAACAGGCCGGCCGCCTGCTCCATTCCTGCTTCCACGTGGCCATGTACGAGCCCTACGTGGCCCTGGCCGAAAAGCTCTGCGCCCTGACCCCCGGCGGCTTCGCCAAGAAGGCCCTGCTCCTGAACAGCGGGGCCGAGGCCGTGGAGAACGCCGTGAAGATCTGCCGCAAGGCCACCGGCCGCATGGGCGTGGTGGTCTTCGAGAACGCCTTCCACGGCCGCACCCTGCTGACCATGAGCATGACCAGCAAGGTCAAGCCCTACAAGTTCGGCTTCGGCCCGTTTGCCCCGGAAATCTACCGCATGCCCAACGCCTATTGCTACCGCTGCTCCCTGGGCAAGACCTACCCCTCCTGCAATCTGGCCTGCGCCGACCGCCTGGAGCAGTTCTTCATCGACCACGCCGCGGCCGAGACCCTGGCCTGCCTGGTGGCCGAGCCGGTCATGGGCGAGGGCGGGTTCATCGTGCCGCCTCCGGGCTATTTCAAGCGCCTCCAGGAAATTTGTGCTAAACATGGAATCATTTTCGTGGCCGACGAGATCCAGACCGGCATCGGCCGCACCGGCACCATGTTCGCCATGGAGCAGCACGGCGTGGAGGCGGACATCACCCTGACCGCCAAGAGCCTGGGCGGCGGCCTGCCCATTTCGGCCGTGGTCGGCAAGGCCGAGATCATGGACGCGCCCGAGGTCGGCGGCCTGGGCGGCACCTACGGCGGCAACCCGGTGTCCTGCGCCGCGGCCCTGGCCGTGCTCCGGGTCATGGACGAGGAGAAGCTCCTGGAGCGCTCCCGCGGCCTGGGCGACCGGGTGCGCGGCGTGTTCGAGGGCTGGGCCAAGGAACTGCCCTGCATCGGCGAGGTCCGCGGGCTGGGGCCCATGCTGGCCCTGGAACTGGTGCTCGACCGCGAGACCCGCGCCCCGGCGGGCAAGGAAGCCAAGGCCGTGGTGGCCAAGTGCGTGGAAAAGGGCCTGCTGCTGCTCTCCTGCGGACACCACGGCAACGTGCTGCGCACGCTCATGCCCCTGGTGGCCTCGGAGGACGAGCTCACGCGCGGCCTGGCCATACTCAAGGAATCCCTGGTCGAGGTCTTCGGCCAGGGCCGTTAGCCGGGAGCAATCATGGCGCTGGTATCGACCAATCCGGCCACGGGCCGGGTCCTGGAGAGCTTCGAGACCTGGAGCAAGGAGACCACGGCCCAGGTCCTGGACGAGGTGCGCGCGGCCTTCCTGGGCTGGCGCGCCACGCCGATCGCGGCCCGCGCCGAGGTCCTGCGCGCGGCCGCCAGCATCCTCAAGGCCGAGGCCCAGATCCTAGGCCGGATCATGGCCGAGGAGATGGGCAAGCCCGTGAAGCAGGGCGCGGGCGAGGCCGAGAAGTGCGCGCTGGTCTGCGAGTACTACGCCGACAACGCGGCCGCCTTCCTGGCCCCGGAGCCGGCCGAGGGCGGCGGCCTGCGCGCCTACCTGGCCTTCGAGCCCCTGGGCACGATCCTGGCGGTCATGCCCTGGAACTTCCCGCTCTGGCAGGTCTTCCGCCTGGCCTCGCCCTGCCTGGCCGCGGGCAACGCCGTGGTCCTCAAGCACGCCTCCAACGTGCCCCGTTGCGCCCTGGCCATCGAGGACATCTTCCGCCGGGCCGGGCTGCCCAAGAACGTCTTCCGCACCCTGATGATCGGCTCGCGCCAGGTGGAGGCCGTGATCCAGCACAAGAGCGTGGCCGCGGTGAGCCTCACCGGCAGCGCCCCGGCCGGGGCCAGCGTGGCCGCCGCCGCCGGACGCGCGCTCAAG
>DFYP01000075.1 GCA_002382645.1 Desulfovibrio sp. UBA4079
GGAACCCCCGGCCTACTCCTCGTCCGGCCGGGAGTAGGAACAGCCCTTTTTGGGGCAGGCGATGATCTTGCCCTTGGCCTTGGTGTTCTTGCGCACGAGCACCGGGTGCCCGCATTCCGGGCAGGCCTCGGCCAGGGGCCAGTCCCAGGTGGCGTAGTCGCACTTGGGGTAGCGGGTGCAGGAGTAGAAGACCTTGCCCTTGCGCGAGCTTTTTTCCACCAGCTCGCCGTCGCAGCCCGGGTTGGGGCACTTGACCCCGGTGCGGAAGGGCTCGGTGTAGTCGCAGGCCGGGTAGCCCGAGCAGGCGATGAAGCGCGAGCCCGTGCGCGCGGTCTTGAGCAGGAGGTCCTTGCCGCACTTGGGGCAGGAGCCGACCTTCTGGGCCGCGGCCTGCTCCTGGACCTGGATCACGCCCTGCTCGTCGCGGGTGAAGTTCTTGATGTTCTTGCACTCCGGGTAGCCGGAGCAGCCCAGGAACGGGCCGCGGGACCCGGACTTGACCACCAGGGGCTTGCCGCAGAGCTCGCAGTCGATGCCCGAGGGCTCGTCCTGGGCCCGCTGCTGGACCTGGATGGCGCCGTTCCCGTCGCGGCTGAAGTTCTTGATGTTCTTGCAGTCCGGGAACCCGGTGCAGCCCAGGAACTCGCCGGTCTTGCCGAACTTCACGGCCATGGGCTTGCCGCAGAGTTCGCAGGCGATGTCCGTGGCCTGGCTCGTGCGGGTCATCTCCTTCTGGGCCTTTTCCAGGAGCGGGTAGAAGCCGTCGGCGAACTTCTGAATGAGCACGGTCCAGTCCTGCTTGCCCTCGGAGACCGCGTCGAGCTTGTTCTCCATGTCCGCGGTGAAGCCCACGTCCATGAGCTCAGGGAAGTGCTCGCAGAGCTGGTCGCTCACCGTGACGCCCAGCTCGCTGGGCGCGAAGCGCTTCTCCTCCAGGCGCACGTACTCGCGGTCCTGGATGGTCGAGATGATCGCCGCGTAGGTCGAGGGCCGGCCGATGCCCAGCTCCTCCAGCTCCTTGACCAGGGAGGCCTCGGAGTAGCGCGGGGGCGGGCTGGTGAACTTCTGTTCCTTCTTGATCTCGCGGGCTTCCAGGGTCTGGCCGGGCACGAGCTTGGGCAGGTCGGCCACCACGGCCTCGGCCTCGGAGTCCGCGGGCTCGGCGGCCTTGGCCTTGCCCTGGACCGCCAGGAAGCCGGGGAAGAGCAGGCGCTCGCCCTTGGCCCGCCAGAGGGTCTTGTCCGCGCGCACCGTGACCGTGGTGTCCCAGAACTCGGCGTCGGCCATCTGGGAGGCCGTGAAGCGCTGCCAGATGAGCGCGTAGATGCGGTACTGGTCGGCCGGGAGCAGGGGCTTCAGCTCCTCGGGGGTGAGCGCCGGGTCCACGGGCCGGATGGCTTCGTGGGCGTCCTGGGCGCTGCCCTTGGTCTTGTAGGCCCGGGGCTTGGCCGGCAGGAACTCCTTGCCGAAGCGCTCGAGGATGTGGGCCCGGGCCGCGTCGCGGGCCTCGTCGGCCACGCGCACCGAGTCCGTGCGCATGTAGGTGATNNAGCGTGCCGCGCTCGCCCAGGTCCACGCCTTCGTACAGGCGCTGGGCGATGGTCATGGTCTTCTTGGCCGGGTAGCCCAGGCGGTTGTTGGCGTCCTGCTGGAGCGTGGAGGTGATGTACGGCGGCAGGGGCGAGCGCTTGCGCTTCTTCTCCTCCACCGAGTCGACCACAAAGGCGGCCTTGGTCAGGGCCCGATGCAGGGCCTCGGCCTGGTCCTGGGAGCCCACGGGATTGGCCCCGGGCTTCACGGACTTGCCGCCGAGCTTCCAGAGCTCGGTCCAGAACGGCGGGGGCGCGTCGGCCGCGAGCAGGGCCTTGAACGGCCAGTACTCCTCGGGCTGGAAGGCCCGGCGGGCCTTTTCCCGCTCCACGATGAGCTTGAGGGCCACGGACTGGACCCGGCCCGCGGAGATGCCGCGCTTGACCTTTTTCCAGAGGATCGGGCTGATCTTGTAGCCCACNNAGCCGGTCCAGCACGCGCCGGGCCTGCTGGGAGTCGAACAGCCGCTCGTTGAGCGGCCGGGGATGCTCCAGGGCCTCGCGCACGGCCCGGGGCGTGATCTCGTTGAACTGGATGCGCGAGAGATTCCGGTTGTCGTCCTTGATGAGCTCGGCCACGTGCCAGGCGATGGCCTCGCCCTCGCGGTCCGGGTCCGGGGCCAGGAAGACGTGCCCGGCCTTCTTGGCCGCGGCCTTGAGGCGCTTGACCACCTCTTCCTTGCCCTTGATGACCTGGTAGCGGGGGGCGAAGCCCTGGGCCTCGTCCACGCCCAGGTCGCGCACCGGCAGGTCACGCACGTGTCCCACCGAGGCTTCCACCAGGAAGTCCTTGCCCAGGAACTTGCCAATGGTCTTCACCTTGGCGGGCGACTCGACGATGATGAGGTTCTTGGCCATGTCGGCAGGGCTATAGCCACCCAGGCCCGGCTTGGCAAGGGCAGGGAGCTGCGGGAACAGGGAACCAGGGAGCCGGATCTACAGGGAGTCCCAGAACAGCTTCATGTTCAGGCCGATGACCGCGGCCGCGATGCAGGCCAGGACAAAGGTGTGCCAGGCCGTGTTGGCATACGGGCCCATGACTTTTTTGGAGGAGGTCAGGGCCAGCTGCAAGAGGATGGTCAGGGGCAGCTGCACGGAAAGGAGCATCTGGGACACCACCAGGCCGCGGAACGGGTCGGAGACGAAAAAGATCGCCAGCAGGGCCCCGAACAGGGTCAGGCCCACGCCCACGCGGCTGTGGAAGTCCTTGATGTCGTAAGGCTCCTTGAAGATGCCCGCGAAGATGGAGCCCCCGGCCATGCCCGCGGTGACGCTGGAGGCGATGCCCGCCAGGAGCAGGGCCACGGCAAAGATCAGGGCCGCGCTGTTGCCCAGGAGCGGCTTGAGCATGGCCTGGGCCTGCTCCAGGGCGTCCACCTGGAGCCCCTGGGCGAAGAAGGTGGCCGCGGCCACCAGGATCATGGCGCTGTTGATGGCCCAGCCCACGCCCATGGAGAACAGGGTGTCCAGGAACTCGTAGCGCAGCTGGCGGTGGATGATCTCCGGGGACTCCCGGTTCCACTGGCGGCTCTGGATCACCTCGGAGTGCAGGAACAGGTTGTGGGGCATGACCACGGCCCCGAGCACGCTCATGACGATGACCATGGAGCCCTCGGGCAGGCTGGGCGTGACCCAGCCGCGCAGGGCCGGGGCCCAGTCGATCTGGGCCAGGTGCAGCTCGAACAGGAAGCAGATGCCGATGAGCGAGACAAAGGCGATGATGTATTTCTCCAGGCGGCGGTAGGAGTTGGAATAGAGCATCCAGACCACGGTCAGGGTGGTCAGGGTGGCGCCCAGGGGGATGGGCAGGCCGAAGAGCATGGACAGGGCGATGGCCCCGCCGAGGATCTCGGCCAGGGCCGTGGCCACGGCCGCCAGAACGGCCGAGCCCAGGACCGCGCGGGACACGAGCGGGTGCAGGTGGGCCGTGGCCGCCTCGGACAGGCACAGGCCCGTGGCGATGCCCAGGTGCGCGGCGTTGTGCTGGAGCACGATGAGCATGATGGTCGAGAGCGTGACCATCCAGAGCAGGGTGTAGCCGTAGCCCGCGCCCGCGGCCACGTTGGAGGCCCAGTTGCCGGGATCGATGAAGCCCACGGTGACGAGCAGGCCCGGGCCCACGTATTTCCACAACTCCCAGGCCGTGAGCCGGGGCCGGTGGATCTCCCGGAAGCGGCGCAGGATATCGTTCAGGCACATGCCGGAATCCTAGCCTCGCGCCCGGGTCTTGGCAATCGGGCCGGATGACAGCCCCTCTTTTTTCCCCCATACTGCCGGACATGGAGCCCTCGTACCTGGCCCTGGCCCGCTCCGGCGAACTGGCCCAACGCGCCCGGACCGCCGTGGCCCGGCTCGCGGCCTGCGACCTCTGTCCCCGGCGTTGCGGGATCAATCGTCCGGCCGGCGAAGCCGGATTCTGCCGCATCGGCCGCAACGCGGTCCTGGCGGACTACCACCAGCACTATGGGGAAGAGGCCTGCCTGGTGGGCAGCGGCGGCTCGGGCACCCTGTTCTTCTCGGGCTGTTCCCTGGCCTGCGTGTTCTGCCAGAACTGGGAGATCAGCCAGCCGGACGCGTCCGGGGGCCCGGCCGGGGAGGAACTGGACGCCGCGGGCCTGGCCCGGGTGTTTTTGGAACTCCAGGAGCGCGGGGCCGAGAACATCAACCTGGTCTCGCCCTCGCATGTGGCGGCCCAGATCCTGGAGGCCCTGGTCCTGGCCGCGGAGCGCGGCCTGCAACTCCCCCTGGTCTGGAACTCCGGGGGCTACGACAGCGCCGCCACCCTGGCCCTGCTGGACGGGGTGGTGGACATCTATCTGCCCGACGCCAAGGTCTGGGACCCGGACCAGGCCGCCCGGCTGCTCCTGGCCCGGGACTATCCGGACGTGGCCCGGGCGGCCCTGGCCGAGATGTGGCGCCAGACCGGAAAACTGGTCCTGGACGATCGCGGGGTGGCGCAACGCGGGCTCATTGTCCGGCACCTGGTCCTGCCGCAAGGATTGGCCGGAAGCGAGCAGTGGATGGACTGGTTGGGCAGCAATGCGCCGGGCGCGGCGGTGAACGTCATGGGCCAGTACCGGCCCTGCCACCAGGCCGGGAAGTTCGCTGAACTGCGCCGGGGACTGAGGCCCGGAGACCTGGATTCGGCCCGGGAATGCGCCCGCGCGGCCGGTCTGACCCTGCTGGAGGACCCGGCGATCGCCCTGCTGGCCCGTCTGCTGCAACGGGCCGGACCCTGTTAAACAGAAATGTGTGTCTCCTTTTTGCTGTTTTCCCTGGTTTTTTATTCAGGTTGACATTTTTGGGAGGCGATTGGGCGCTTTTCTGGAGGCTTTTCACAAAAAAGTTACTGAAATGCCTGCGGAAAGCCTCCCCGGTCCAGCCGTTTTTTATTCAACCCTCCGGAAAACAAGCGAATCGCTCCTTTGGCACGGCGATTGTTAATTGACTCCCGCCGTATTCGGTCTTTTTGTCGCCTGCAAACCAAACCTGGAGGATCAAGGATATGGAAATTCCCGTTTTCAAGTGCAAAAACGCCGACGACGTCATGAAGGCGGTCAAGGACTACAATGTCAGCTTCATCCAGTACTGGTTCGTGGACATCCTGGGCACGCTGAAAAGCTTCCAGATCACGCCCAAGGAGCTCGAGGCCTCCTTTGAGGAAGGCATGGGCTTCGACGGTTCCTCGATCCTGGGCTTCTGCCGCATCGACGAGTCGGACATGGTGGCCATGCCCGATCCGACCACCTTCCAGATCTGCTCCTGGCGGCCCACCGACCGCCCGGTCGCCCGCATGTTCTGCGACGTGGTCAACCCCGACGGCTCGGCCTACGCCGGCGACTCCCGCAACTGCCTGAAGCGCGTCCTGGCCAAGGCCGCCCAGAAGGGCCTGACCTACTACGTGGGTCCGGAGCTGGAGTTCTTCCTGTTCGCCGACGACCAGGGCACCCAGATCCTGGACCAGGGCGGCTACTTCGACGCCCCGCCGCTGGACCTCGGCAACAACGTCCGCCGCGACATCATCTTCGCCCTGGAGGCCATGGGCATCGCCATCGAGTACAGCCACCACGAAGTGGCCCCCAGCCAGCATGAGATCGACATGCGCTACGCCGAGGGCCTGAAGATGGCCGACACGGTCATGACCTACCGCGTGGTGGTCAAGGAGACCGCCCGCAAGCACGGCTGCTACGCCACGTTCATGCCCAAGCCCATCTTCGGCGAGAACGGCTCCGGCATGCACTGCCACCAGTCCCTGTTCAAGAAGGGCAAGAACGTCTTCTACGACGCCAACGACAAGTACCATCTGTCCGCCGAGGGCAAGAGCTACATCGCCGGCATCCTGAAGCACGCCCCCGAGTTCGCCTGCGTGACCAACCAGTGGGTCAACTCCTACAAGCGCCTGGTGCCCGGCTACGAGGCCCCGGTGTACGTGGCCTGGGCCCGCCGCAACCGCTCCGCCCTGGTGCGTGTGCCCATGTACAAGCCCGGCAAGGAAGCCGCCACCCGCATGGAGCTGCGCTGCCCCGACCCGGCCGCCAACCCCTACCTGGCCTTCGCGGTCATGCTGGCCGCCGGCCTCAAGGGCATGGACGAGGGCTACAAGCTGGCCGAGCCGGTGGAGGCCGACATCTTCCACATGGACGAGAAGACCCTCAAGAAGAACAAGATCTCCGCGCTGCCCGGCAGCCTGATCGACGCCGCCAACCTGATGAAGAAGTCCGCCCTGGTCAAGGATACCCTGGGCGAGCACATCTTCACCAAGCTCTACGAGAACAAGGTGGCCGAGTGGGACCGCTACCGCATCCAGGTCACCGGCTACGAGCTGGATCGCTACCTGCCCGTGATGTAAGGCACAGGATACGGCACAATGAAAAAGGCCCCTTCGGGGGCCTTTTTTGTTGCTCTCAAGGCGGCCCTCTCCGGCCGTTCCGCAACTATTTCTTGCCCAGGCTGTCCAGCCGGGCCTGGATCACCAGGGGGTTGGGATAGGTCTTGCGGATGGATTCCAGGAGCTTGCGGGCGTCCGAGATGCGGCCCTCGTGCTCGCACACGTCCACCAGAAGGAAGGTGGCCAGGGCCCGGCTCTCCTCAGGCACCCCGGGCAGGGCCAAGAGCTCCTCCAGGGTGGCCTTGGCCCGGCCGAAGCTCTGGGTGAAGGCGAAGTTCTGGGCCGACTCGTAGAGGCAGCGGGCCTTGAGCTCGGGGTCGCGGGCCATGGCGGCGCAGCGTTCCAGGGCCTCCTGGGCCCCGTCGAAGTCGCGCTGGCCGCGCTTGGCCCGGGCCAGGCGGATGAGCACGGGCACGTTCTTCTCCGGGTCGTCGCCCCGTCCGGCCAGGCTCTTTTCCCAGGATTCCACGGCCTTGGCACGGTTGCCCTGCTGCTCGTAGAGGTCGCCCATGAGCACGAGCATGTCGGCCGAGGCCGTGGGATCGCTGCCGAACTCCAGGTACATGGCCTCCAGGAGCATGACCGAGCGGTCCACGTCGCCCTTGACGTTCAGGCTGATCTCCAGGAGCCGGTTCCAGGCCTCGCGGCGCTGGCGGCCCTTGGGCTCCTTCTGGAGATAGCGCTCGTAGCCGGTCTCGGCCTCCAGGTAGAAGCCCTGGGAAAAGGCCTCGCGCGCGGCCTCCACGTCCGGCCCGGCCGAGGACTCGGTGCGTCCGCAGGCCGGCAGGAACGAGGCCAGGAGGAGAAGCAGGCAGAGTCCCGCGCGCGCCATGGCCCCGTCCTTTCCGCGCGACGCCTCTCTAGGCGTCCTGTTCCAGTCCCCGGTCCACCAGGTCGAATCCGGCCACCGCGCCCTCGCCGTCCATGCGCACCAGGCGCACGCCCTGGGTGGCCCGGCCCTGGGTCAGGCTGATCTCGCCCACCCCGATGCGGATGACCTTGTTGGTCGAGGTGAGCATGACGATCTCATCGCTCTCCTGGACCATGACCGCGCCCATGACCTCGCCGGTCTTGGCCGTGACGCGCATGTTGATCACGCCCTTGCCGCCGCGGGTCTGGAGCCGGTACTGGTCCAGCGGGGTGCGCTTGCCGTAGCCGCCCGAGGCCACGGTGAGGAGCTGGTCGCGGCCCGGGTCGCCGGTGACCACCGCGGCCACCACGCGGTCGTTTCCGCGCAGGGCGATGCCCTTGACCCCGGACGTGGCCCGGCCCATGGGCCGGGCGTCGCGCAGGTTGAAGCGGATGGCCGTGCCCTTGCTGGTGGCCAGAACCACGTCGGTGTCGGGCTGGACCTCGCGCACGCCCAGAAGCTCGTCCCCGGGCTTGAGGAGCACGGCCTTGATGCCCGTGGAGCGGCAGTTGGCGTAGAGTTCCAGGCTGGTGCGCTTGATCATGCCCCGGCGGGTGACGAAGAGCAGGAAGCGGTCCGGGTCGAACTCGCGCACCGAGATGGCCGTGGCGATGACCTCGTCCTTGTCCAGGGGCAGGAGGTTGGCCATGTGCGCGCCCTTGGCGTAGCGGCTGCCCTCGGGCACGCGGTGGGCCTTCATCTGGTACATCCGGCCCTGGTTGGTGAAGACCAGCAGGTGCTGGTGGTTCGTGGTCATGAGGAAGGTGTGCACGAAGTCGCCGTCCGTGGTCTGGACCCCGGCGATGCCCTTACCGCCCCGGCGCTGCTGGTGGTAGTTCGAGAGCGGCGTGCGCTTGACGTAGCCGCGCTGGGACAGGGTGATGACCACCTCCTCGTCCGGGATGAGGTCCTCCACGTCGATGCTGGCCGCGTCGTCGCGCACGAGCTCGCTCTGGCGCGGGCTGGCGTAGGTCTTCTTGACCTCCAGGAGCTCCTGCCGGATGACGCCCTTGAGGACCTCCTCGTTCTCCAGGATGCTCTTCAAGTACTGGATGAACTTCAAGAGCTCCTTGTACTCCTCCAGGAGCTTCTCGCGCTCCAGGCCGGTGAGCCGCTGCAGGCGCATGTCCAGGATGGCCTGGGCCTGGGGCTCGGAGAGCTTGAACTTGCTGCCCAGGGCGGCCTTGGCCGCCACGGCGTCCTTGGCCGCGCGGATGACCTTGACCACGGCGTCGATGTTGTCCAGGGCGATGCGCAGGCCTTCCAGGATGTGGGCCCGCTTCTCGCTCTTGTCCAGGTCGAAGCGCGAGCGCCGGATGATGACCTCGCGGCGGTGGTCCAGGAAATGGGCCAGGACCTGCTTGAGATTCAGGAGCTGCGGCCGGTTCCCGGCCACGGCCATCATGTTGATGCCGAAGCTCGTCTCCAGCGGGGTGTACTTGTAGAGCTGGTTGACGATGATCTCGGCCAGGGCCCCGCGCTTGAGGTCCAGCACGATGCGGATGCCGCGGCGGTCGGACTCGTCGCGCAGGTCGGCCACGCCGTCGATCTTCTTCTCGTTGACCAGGGCGGCGATCTTCTCCACCAGGGTGGACTTGTTGAGGGCGTAGGGGATTTCCGTGATGACCACGGACTCCTTGGCGCCCTTCTTCTGCTCCTCCACCAGGACCCGGCCGCGGATCTTGATGCTGCCCCGGCCGGAGAGGTAGGCCTCTTCCAGGCCCTTGCCCGCGTAGATGATGCCCCTGGTGGGGAAGTCCGGGCCCGGGATGCGGGCCATGAGCTCGCGGATCTCGCACTCCGGGTTGTCCAGGAGGTGCACGGCGCCGTCGCAGAGCTCGCCCAGGTTGTGCGGCGGGATGTTCGTGGCCATGCCCACGGCGATGCCCGCGGTGCCGTTCAGCAGCAGGTTGGGCACCTTGGCCGGCAGGACCTCGGGCTCCTGCAGGGTGTTGTCGTAGTTCGGCCGGAAGTTGACGGTCTCCTTCTCGATGTCGGCCAGGAACTCCGAGGTGAGCCGGGACATGCGCACCTCGGTGTAGCGCATGGCCGCCGCGGCGTCGCCGTCGATGGAGCCGAAGTTGCCCTGGCCGTCCACCAGGGGGTCGCGCATGGAGAATTCCTGGGCCATGCGCACGAGCGCGTCATAGACCGCCGAGTCGCCGTGGGGGTGGTACTTGCCGATGACATCGCCGACCACGCGGGCGGACTTCTTGTACGGCCGGTTCCAGCCGTTGCCCAGGTCGTGCATGGCGTACAGGATGCGCCGGTGCACGGGCTTGAGCCCGTCGCGCACGTCCGGGATGGCCCGGCCGATGATGACCGAGAGCGAATACTCCAGGTACGATTTTTTCAATTCTTCTTCGATGGTGACGAAATTATCCACACGTTCCTCCGATATGAGACGGGGGGCGGCCGCCAGGCCGTCCTAGATGTCCAGTTCCTGCACGGCCAGGGCGTTGCGCTCGATGAACTGGCGCCGGGGCTCGACCATGTCGCCCATGAGGTTCTTGAAGATGTCGTCGGCCTCCACGGCGTCCTTGATGGTCACCTGGAGCATGGTGCGCTTGTCCGGGTTCATGGTGGTCTCCCAGAGCTGCTCCGGGTTCATCTCGCCCAGGCCCTTGTAGCGCTGGATGCCCCAGCCCTTGTGGGCCTCGGTCATGACCAGGTCGTAGAGCGCGAACAGGCCCTGGGCCTCGTCCTGGCCCTCGGCCCGCAGCAGGGTGAAGCCGAAGCCGCCGCTGTCTGCGGCCAGGGCGGCGTGGATCTCGTAGGTCTTCTTGTAGGTCTTGGCGTTGAAGAACTCCATGGCCAGGCGGGTGCGGTGGCCGCCCTGGTTCTCGAACACCAGGTAGGAGCGCTCCTTCTGGTTCTCCTCGTCGCGCTCGGTCTCGAGCTTGACCTTGTAGCCGCGGGCCTTCATGTCCTTGAAGAACGGCGCGGACTCGTTCTTCTCGAAGTAGCGGAAGGAGAGCTTGTGCGGGCTGGCCAACAGGGCCAGGAACAGGCCCTCCTCGATGCCCATGGTCTGGGCCTCGTGCATCCGGTCGCGGATGAGCCGGATGTCCGAAAGCATCCGGATCATGGCCTGGCCCTTGTAGATCTTGCCGCTCTGGGCCTGGATGCGCAGGCCGTCGCCCACCTGGAAGAGCAGGAAGTTCTGGAGCTCGGGGTCGTCCTTGATGAACCGCTCGGTCTTGCCCTTGTGGGCCCGGTAGAGCGGGGGCTGGGCGATGAACAGGAAGCCCTTCTCGATGAGCTCCTGGTACTGCCGGAAGAAGAAGGTCAGCAGAAGGGTGCGGATGTGGCTGCCGTCCACGTCGGCGTCGGTCATGATCACGACCTTGTGGTAGCGCAGCTTGTTGAAGTCCTTCTCCTCCTCCACGCCCACGCCGAGCGCCGTGATGAGCGCCCGTATCTCCTTGTTGCCGAGCATCTTGTCGAAGCGGGTCTTCTCCACGTTCAGGATCTTGCCGCGCAGGGGCAGGATGGCCTGGATGCGCGGGTCGCGGCCCTGCTTGGCCGAGCCGCCGGCCGAGTCGCCCTCGACGATGAAGATCTCGGACTCCTCGGGGTTCTTGCTCTGGCAGTCGGCCAGCTTGCCGGGCAGGGAGTTGTCCGAGAGCGCGCCCTTGCGGCGCACCAGGTCGCGGGCCTTGCGCGCGGCCTCGCGGGCCCTCGCGGCGTCCACCACCTTCTCGATGATGGCCTTGGCCTCGCGGGGATTCTCCTCGAAGTACTGGTTGAGCTTCTCGTAGACCAGGGTGGCCACGATGCCGGCCATCTCGGAGTTGCCGAGCTTGGTCTTGGTCTGGCCCTCGAACTGGGGCCGGGGCAGCTTCACGCTGACCACGGCCGTGAGGCCCTCGCGCACGTCGTCGCCGGTGAGCTTCTCCTTGAGTTTCTTGGAGATGTCCGACTTCTGGATGTAGTTGTTCAGGGCCCGGGTGAGCGCGGTCTTGAACCCCATGAGGTGGGTGCCGCCTTCCACGGTCCGGATGTTGTTGGCGAAGGTGTAGACGTTCTCCTTGTAGCCCTGGTTGTACTGCACGGCCACTTCGGTGATCACGCCGTCGGCCTCGCCCGAGCCGTGGATGATCTCGTGGACAAAGCCCTGGCCCTGGTTCAGGTCGGCCACGAAGGAGCGGATGCCNNCCCTCGTACTTGAAGCTCTCGCGCTCGCCGCTGCGCTCGTCGGTGAACTCGATCTCCAGGCCGGAGTTGAGGTAGGCCAGCTCCTGCATGCGCTTCTTGAGCACCGCGTACTCGAACTGGTTGACCTCGAAGATCTCCTCGTCGGGCCGGAAGCGCACCAGGGTGCCCGTGGACTGGGACTCGCCCACCACCTCCACCCCGGTGACCGGCTTGCCGCGCTCGTACTTCTGGCGCCAGAGCTTGCCGTCGCGCTTGACCGTGACCTCCAGGAACTCGGACAGGGCGTTGACCACGGACACGCCCACGCCGTGCAGGCCGCCGGA
>DFYP01000045.1 GCA_002382645.1 Desulfovibrio sp. UBA4079
GGAAAGTTCGCGCCAGGAGCGGCAGCCGAAGTCCGGGTCCAGGCCCACGGCCGCCAGGGCCTCGGCCACGCGCCGGCCCAGGTCCCGCCGGTCCCCGCGCACCCGCAGGCCGTAGGCCACGTTCTCGAACACCGAGCGCCGCAGCAGGTAGGGTTCCTGATCCAGGAGGGTGATGCTCCGGCGCAGCTCCAGCTCGCGGCCCGCCACAGGCCTGCCGTCCACCAGGAGGCGGCCCTGGGCCGGGCGCTCCAGCAGGGCCAGGAGCCGCAACAGCGTGCTTTTGCCCGAGCCGTTGTGCCCGGCCAGGCCGAGCACCGCGCCCTCCGCGATCTCCAGTTCGGGCACGCGCAGGATCTCGCGTCCGGCGTAGCGCACCACGGCCTCTTCCAGGCGGAACAGGGCGCTCATTCCATCCTCCGCCGCAGTCCGGCCAGGAGCAGGTTCACGGCCAGGGCGATGGCCAGGAGCACCAGGCCCAGGGCGATGCCCTCGGCGAACTGGCCCTTGCCTGTCTCCAGGGCGATGGCCGTGGTGATGGTCCGGGTGTGCCACTTGATGTTGCCGCCCACCATCATGGCGATGCCGACCTCCGAGGCCACCCGGCCGAAGGCCATGGCCAGGGCCAGGATCACGGCGAAGCGGGCCTCGCGCAGGGTGGTCAGGGCCAGGCGCAGGGGCGAGGCGCCCAGGGTCAGGGCCGTGGTGCGCAGGCGCTGGTCCAGGCCCTCGATCCCGGCGGCGGTGTGCGAGACCACGATGGGCAGGGCCAGGATGGCCAGGCCCGCGGCCATGCCCGGCACGGTGAACAGCAGCTCCCAGTCCCCCAGCGGGCCCCGGCGGGTGAGGAAGGCATAGACGATGAGGCCGATGACCACGGTGGGGAAGGACAGGGCCGTGTCGGTGACCAGGCGCAGGGTGCGGCGGCCCCGGAATTGGAAGTGGCCCAGGCAGAATCCGGCGGGCGCGCCCAGGAGCAGGGCCGCGGCCATGGCCAGAACCGTGCTCTTGAGCGTGGCGGCCACGGCCGAGAAGGTGGCCTCGTCGCCCTGGGCCAGGAGTTCCAGGGCCCGCGCGAATCCATCCAGGATAAAGTCCATTGGGCCTTGTTTCAGAATCCCAGCACCAGTGTCAAGCTGGATATAATTCTTGCCATTTTCCGGATGGCTGTCTAAAAAGATATATGTCACTATTTGCTTAAGATTCGTGCCAGTCATCACGAAAAGGGAGGGTCACATGCGAATGAAAACGTCTCTGATTCCGGTTTGCGCCTTGATCGTCCTGCTCTGCGCCGCGGCTCCGCTTCTTGCCGCCGACACCCTGCGCATGGCCACCACCACGAGCACCCAGGACACCGGCCTGCTGGACGCCCTGGGTCCGGCCTTCCAGAAGGATACCGGCGTGGAGCTCCAGTGGACCGCCGTGGGCACGGGCAAGGCCCTGAAACTCGGCGAGGACTGCAACGTGGACGTGCTCATGGTCCACGCGCCCAAGGCCGAGAAGGAGTTCCTGGACAAGGGCTTCGGCATGGACCGCAAGGAGATCTTCTACAACGACTTCGTCCTGGTGGGCCCGCTCAAGGACCCGGCCAAGGTCAAGGGCCTGACCGCCTCCGCGGCGCTCAAGGCCATCGCCTCGGCCAAGGCCGTGTTCGTCAGCCGCGGGGATGACTCGGGCACGCACAAGGCCGAGCAGGGCCTGTGGAAGGCCGCCGAGCTGCCGCTGCCGGACAAGGAGGCCTGGTACGTTTCCGCCGGACAGGGCATGCTGGCCACCCTGGCCATGGCCGCCGAGCGCGGGGCCTACACCCTGGCCGACCGTGGCACCTGGTACAAGTTCGAGGCCGACCAGAAGGGCAAGTCCCCGCTGGCCATCGTGGTGGAGGGCGACAAGCCCCTGCTCAACCAGTACAGCGTCATGCCCGTGAACCCCAAGCACTGCCCCAGCGTGCGCGCGGACCTGGCCAAGAAGTTCAGCGACTGGATCACTTCGGCCAAGGCCCAGAAGCTGGTGGGCGACTTCAAGGTGGCCGGCAAGCCGCTGTTCACGCCCAACGCTGCAAAGTAGTCTTTGCCGCGCCGCCAAAAAGGGAGAGCCGGGCCATTGGCCCGGCTTTCTTTTTCCCCCGAGGGTCGGAGGAAAGGGGAGGGCGGGAGGTCAGGAACAGGGGCGCCAGGGCTCGTTGACCTTGCGGTCCGAGCCGGACACCGGGATGCTCTGGGGCAGCACGTCGCCCAGGAGCGGGGTCACGGGCTGGTAGAGGTAGGACACGCTCACTTCCACGATGCCGCAGGGATCCCCGGCGCTGCCGGAAACCCCGGAACCCGTGGCGTTGATGGTGGGCCAGCTGCGCACGCTCACCGTGGCGCCGCCGCCCGAGAGGTTGGTGAGCAGGGCCTGGGCCCGGGCCTCGATCTGGGCCACGCGGGTGCCCTCGTCCTCGCCCTGGCCCGTGGCTGCGAAGCGCGCGCCCATCTCCGCGGCCTTTTGCACCGTGAGCCAGGTGAAGAACAGGTTGCCGGTCTCGATGAGGCCGAAGATGAGCAGCAGGACCGCGGGCAGGATCAGGGCCATCTCCACCGCGGCCAGGCCCCGCGACCAGCGTGAAGCGCCGGGACGCATGTCCATACACTCCTAGTTGAGCAGCCGCCAGCCGAGCTGCTTGCCGATGAGCTTGAACACGTCCGGGATGTCCTCGGCCGACGGCGCGTTGAAGTAGTGGTCCTCGGTGCCGGTGCGGCTGGAGGCGATCTGCTTCATGAGCGCGATGTCCGTGGTGTCCGAGTCGCCGAAGCGGATGGAGAATATCTCGATGCCCGCGTTCTTGGCGTTCTGGGCCTCGGTGAGCATGGCCGCGTTGAGGCAGCCGCCGTTGTTGCAGTGGCAGTCCTGGACCTTCATGCCGTAGTAGGCGTTGGTCCAGTAGTTGTTGGGCGTGAACGTGGAGGCGTAGGAGCCGCCGCAGGTGCCGTCCTCGGTGTCGCCGTCGGTGAGCACGATCATGATCTTGCGCACCTTGGGGTCGCTGCTGCCCTGGGTGTAGGGGCTCTCGGGGCTGAGCACGTTGCGGCCCCACTTGATGCCCTCGGAGATGACCGTGCCCGAGCCGTAGCCCAGGGCGTCCATCTCATTGATGGCCGAGGTGAGGGCGTCCTTGTCCGTGGTCAGGGCCTGGATCGGCGGAATGTCCGTGCAGGTGTCCAGGTTGACCTGGCTCTTCTTATAGGAAGGCAGAGCGTTGTACAGGTACATGAGGTCGGGATGGATGCCCACGTTCTGGGTGCCGTCGGCGTTCAGGCAGCCCGAGGGATAGCCGTCGGCGTCCAGGGCCTTGATCTTGCCCCGGAAGGGCACCAGGCCGACGCGGGTGTTGGGCGCGGCGCCGTCCGGGATGATCAGGTCCACCAGGTCGACGGAGGCCTCGCGCACCCGGGTGATCGGCGTGCCCTTCATGCTGCCGGTGTTGTCGATGACCAGCACGACCTCCAGGTTGTTGAACCCGGCGCAGGCCGTGGCCGTGACCTTGTTGGAGGTCACGCCCAGGATCTCCATGAGCATGGTCTTGACCTGGGCCGTGGCCGTGACCCGCAGGCTGCGGATGTCGGTGCCCGCGGTGACGCCCTGGATCTCGGCCTCGGGATAGTTGGTGTGGACCATGTCGATGGCCGCGGTCCGGGCGATGTCCTTGGTCAGGTCCGGGTCGTAGGGTAGCTGCAGGGCCCCGGCCAGGGCCCCGGCGTCCACCGCGGCCTGGAGCCGGGTCTGGGACAGGTACAGGTTGCCCATGTCCAGAGCCAGGCCGGCCACCCCCAGAAGAATGGGGATGAGCACGGCCACGAGCACGTGCACCGCGCCGCGCTGGCGCGGCTCACGGCAAGGGCATGGTCGTGCGGGCGAGCAGGACATAGGTCTGGTTATTGTTGAGGGCCGTGAGGGCGCTGGCGCCGAACAGGGTCTCGTAGTCATAATTCACCTCGACGGTGACGGTTCCTTGCGTCGTATTCGTGGTCACGCTGGTGTTCAGGGTGGCTCCCGGAAGCTGGGCGGCCGTGAGCGAGTGCACCAGGGTGTCCACGTCGGCGGTGGTTCCCTCCCGGAGCACCAGGCGGGCGGCCTCGCGGCTGGCCTCGGAGATCAGGGAGTAGGTGCGCATGGCGTAGGCCCCTTCGAGGAGCAGGAAGAAGATGGCCGCGAGCAGGGGCAGGATCAGGGCCATTTCCAGGGCGGCCAATCCCCGCTGCTTGTGGTCTCTGTCGGTCCGGTTACGCATGCCGTTGTCTCGCTTGGTCCAGGTGGTTGCTGTCACGCAATCCATAGATAGCAACGGCCGTACCAATTCCTCCGGCGCAGGACCCAGCCGCGACATTATTGTTCAACTCATTGAATTTTCTAGCTGTATTTTTTCAGCCCCGCCCCGGTCCGAAGGCCAGGCCCGGGGAGGGGACCTGTTTCGATCCATTTTTTGTGGATTTTCCACCCGGTCTGGGCTAGGGTGCGTCCAGGACGGCCCAGGCTGTCCGGGGAGCGGGCGCATGACGGCCAGGATCCTGGTGGTGGACGACGACAAGGCCTTCCGCGGCATGCTGGTGGAAGCCTTGCTGGAAAAGGGTTTCGAGGTGGAGACCGCGGGCAGCGCCGAGGAGGGCATCCGCCTGGCCGGGTCCGGCGGCTTCGACCTCGTGCTCCAGGACGTCATGCTGCCCGGCATGTCCGGCATCGACGCCATCCCGCTGCTCAAGGCGGCCGACCCCCTGGCCGACATCGTGGTCATGACCGCCTTCTCCAGCAAGGACTCGGCCGTGGAGGCCCTCAAGCGCGGGGCCTACGACTACTTCACCAAGCCCTTCAGCCTCACGGAGATGGAGGTGGTCATCCGCCGGGCCCTGGAGCGGCGGCGGCTCCAGAGCCAGGTCCAGGCCCTGCGCACCTCCCTGGAGCGCGAGGGCCCATTGTCGCGGATCATCGGCCAGAGCCGGGCCATGGCCCGGGTCAAGGAGATGGTCGAGCGGGTGGCGGGCCTGGACGCGGACGTGCTCATCACCGGCGAGTCCGGCACGGGCAAGGAGCTCATCGCCGACACCATCCACGCCCTGAGCCCCCGGGCCTCGGGGCCGTTCGTCAAGCTGAACTGCGCGGCCATCCCGGAGAACCTCCTGGAGAGCGAGCTGTTCGGCCATGAGAAGGGGGCCTTCACCGGGGCCACGGCCACGCGCCGCGGCCGCTTCGAGCTGGCCCAGGGCGGCAGCATCCTCCTGGACGAGATCGGGGACATGCCCCTGCACCTCCAGCCCAAGCTCTTGCGGGCCGTGGAGCAGAAGCAGGTGGAGCGCGTGGGCGGGGCCAAGCCCGTGACCTTCGACGTGCGGATCATCGCGGCCACCAACCAGGACCTGCGCGAGCGCGTGGAGGGCAAGCAGTTCCGGGCCGACCTCTACTACCGGCTGAACGTGGCGGCCATCCACCTGCCGCCCCTGCGCGAGCGCCGCGAGGACGTGGCCGTGCTGGCGGCCTTTTTCCTGGAGAGCATCGGCCGCCGCCTGGGCGGGGAGCCCCTGAGCCTGGCCCCGGACGCGGCCCGGGTGCTCCAGGCCAACGACTGGCCCGGCAACGTGCGCCAGCTGGCCAACACCCTGGAGCGCGCGGCCATCTTCGCCACGGCCGGGGCGCTCTCGGCCAAGGATCTGGCCCAGGCCCTGCAGCGCGGCCCGGACCAGGCCGCGGCCCTGCCCCGGCCCGAACCGGGCCAGCCCCTGCGCCAGGCCGTGAACGCCTTTGAGAAGGGCCTCATCGTCCAGGCCTTGCAGCAGGCCGGGGGCGTGCAGACCGAGGCCGCCAAGCTCCTGGGCATCACGGCCAAGAACCTCTGGAACAAGCTCCAGAAGCACGGTCTGGACCCCGAGGTCTGCCTCCAGTCCCTCTGATCCACGATTCGTGGATTCCGCCGCAGCCCTTGCCGCCCAAGGATTTTCCCGTCCGTTTCCTGGTCCGGACCTGACCGGCGATCCACGAATCGTGGATCGAGGCCCGGGTTTCCAGCCCCTGCGCCGGCCGCCTTGGGGGCCGGAGTCTTTGCATATATCAAGCTGAAATAACAGGGATTATCTGAGATGATTTCCGGCCGGAAAGCATTCTGGCACGGCCGTTGCTCAATGGGGGCATCAGCTGTTCCGATGACCATCCCGGACCATCGACATCACAGCGATACAAAAACAAGGGGAGAACCACCATGATGACCAGACTGATCAACCTGTTCAAGGACGAGGAAGGCGTCACCGCTCTGGAGTACGGCCTGATCGCCGCCCTGATCGCGGCCTTCATCATCGGCGCCGTGTCCGCCCTGGGCACCAGCGTGAGCACCACCTTCCAGAACATCGCCGACGCCATGGACGCTGCCATGACCCCGGCTCCGTAAAAGGGCCGGTCCTGCGGACCTTTTCCCGCGCCAGGCGCGGGATGGGAACGGGCCCCTTCCCCGGGGGNNGGGGCCCGCCTGCAAGAGGAGCGGATCCAGAGGGGAGAGAACATGGATCTGTTTATCGGCGCCATTGTCTGCGCCATCCTTTCCGTGGCCGTGGTCACCGACCTCTGGGCCCGGAAGATCCCGAACCTGCTCACGCTGCCCGCGATGCTCGCCGGGCTGGCTTGGCACGGACTGACCCGGGGACTGGACGGATTGGCCTTCGCGGCCGCCGGTCTGGCCCTGGGCCTGGCCGTTATGCTCGTGCCCTACCTCATGCGGGTCATGGGCGGCGGCGACGTCAAGCTCATGGCCGCCGTGGGGGCCTGGCTCGGCGCGGGCGACACCTTCACCGCCTTCCTGTTCACCTGCCTGGCCGGGGGCCTCTACTCCCTGTTCATGCTCCTGCGCCACGGCCTGCTGCGCCGGATCCTCGTTGACCTGCGCAACGCCTTCCTGGTTTTTCTGGCCACCCGCAGAATGGAATACGCGCCTATCACGGCGCGCTCCACGCGGCCCTTGCCGCGGCTCTGCTACGGTCTGGCCATCGCCCTGGGCACCCTCGCTTCCCTGGCCTGGACGGCCTGGGAGCGCGGGACCCTGCAGATCTAGGAGACCGTCATGAGCAAGACCACCCGCTCCATCCTTCAGATGACCCTGGCCATGGTCCTGGCCCTGGCCGCGGGACTGCTCGTGTTCCGCTGGCTGGCCGCCCGCGCGCCGGTGGCCCCGGCCCCCCAGGTGGCCGTGCAGACCGTGCAGCTGGTGGTGGCCGCCACGGACCTGGTCAAGGGCGTCAAGCTGGAGCCCTCCATGCTCCGTCTGGCCCCGTTCGTGTCCGGCAGCGAGCCGCCCCAGTCCTTTCACGAGGTCCAGGCCGTGAGCGGCCGGGTCCTGTCCATGCCCGTGGGCAAGGGCGAGGCCCTCACCAGCCTGCGCCTGGCCTCCGAGGACGTGAAGGTCGGCGGCATCAGCGCCCTGGTGGCCCCCGGCAAGAGGGCCATGGCCGTGAAGGGCAACAAGGTCATGGGTCTGGCCGGGTTCATCCGCCCGGGCAACCGGGTGGACGTGCTCGTGACCATGCCCGTGGGCGAGAAGGAAGAGAAGGTCACCAAGCTCGTCCTGGAGAAGATGCCGGTCCTGGCCACGGGCACCGAGCTGGAGCCCGCGGGCGACGGCGAGAAGCCCTCGTCTGTGGATGTCTACACCCTGGAGCTGACCCCGGATGAGAGCGAGAAGCTGGCCCTGGCCGCCACCGAGGGTGTGCTCAATTTCGCCCTGCGCAACGAGGCCGACCAGGAGAGCGTGCTGACCGAGGGCGCGGACACCGCCGCCACCCTGGCATCCCTGCGCCCGGTCCGGGCCAAGAAGACCGCCCCCGACGGCTCGCCGCGCGCCGAGGTCGAGGTGGAGGTCATCCGGGGCGCGTCCCGCGACCGGATGCGCTTCTAGTCCCCGGAGGTACGGCCATGAATGCCCGCAACATCCTTTTCGTCCTGCTCCTGGTCCTGTGCTGGGGCGCCAATGCCTGGGCCGAGCCCCAGTTCCGCATCCTGGCCTCCGAGGCCCCCCAGGCCGTGCAGATCATCAGCGGCAAGTCGCTCATCCTGAGCAGCGAACAGAACATCTCCCGCGTGTCCCTGGCCGCCCCGGAGCAGGCCGAGATGGTCCTGCTTTCGCCCCGGCAGATCTACCTCACCGGCAAGAAGACCGGGGTCACCAACCTGACCCTCTGGGGTCCCGGCGACCGGGTCATGAGCGTCTATGACCTGGAGATCGTGCCGGACGTG
Source organism: Desulfovibrio sp. UBA4079 (assembly GCA_002382645.1). Lineage (GTDB taxonomy): Bacteria > Desulfobacterota > Desulfovibrionia > Desulfovibrionales > Desulfovibrionaceae > Aminidesulfovibrio. The sequence goes on from DFYP01000045.1 coordinate 8,245, forward strand.
ACCCAGCTCAAGCACATGCTCCACACGGTCCTGCCCGGCGAGCCGAACATCAAGGTCCTGTCCTCGGGCAATTCCGTGACCCTGTCCGGGGAGGTCTCCAGCGCCACCAATCTGGCCACGGCCCTGGCCCTGGGCGAGGCCGCGGCCCCCGGCAAGCTGGTCAACCTCCTGCGCGTGGGCGGGGTCCAGCAGGTCATGCTCGAGGTCCGCGTGGCCGAGATGAGCCGTAGCGTGACCAAGCGCCTGGGCTTCAACTTCCAGTTCATCTCCGGCAACGACATCATCTATTCCTTCCTGAACAACCTGACGAGCCTCGACGATGACGGCAGGACCGTGCTCACGGACAACGTGAACATCGCGGGCCAGAGCAGCCTGGGCGGCGGCAGCAGCCTGAACTACTTCGTGGACGCGCTCAAGGCCAACGGCCTGCTCAAGATCCTGGCCGAGCCCAACCTGGTCTGCCTCTCGGGCCAGGCCGCCGAGTTCCTGGCCGGCGGCGAGGTGCCCATCCCGGTGCCCCAGGGCCTGGGCACGGTGGGCATCGAGTACAAGTCCTTCGGCGTGGGCCTCAAGTTCACCCCCACGGTGCTCGATTCCGGCACCATCAACATCAAGGTGGAGCCCGAGGTCTCGGATCTGGATTATTCCCGGGCCATCACCGTGAGCTCCTACATCGTGCCGTCCATCACCAGCCGCCGGGCCTCCACCACGGTGGAGCTGGGCAACGGCCAGAGCTTCGCCATCGCCGGCCTGATCAAGGACTCCATGCGCGAGAACGTGAACAAGTTCCCGGTCATCGGCGACGTGCCCGTGCTCGGCGCGCTGTTCCGCAGCAGCGACTTTCAGAAGAACGAGTCCGAACTCATCATCATCGTCACCCCGCACCTGGTGAAGCCCCTGGACATGGCCAAGCAGACCCTGCCCACGGACGGCTACCAGGAGCCCGACGACTTCGAGTTCTATCTCCTGGGACTCATGGAAGGCCGCGGCAGCAAGCCCGCCGCCGCCACGGGCATGGGGCCCGCGGCTCCGGCGTCGGGGGCCCAGGCCGCCGGATTCGACGGCGATTTCGGCCACATCATGCCCAGGTAGGGGGAGACCATGCGCGCCCGACTGCTCACCGCCATCGCCATCATCGGATTCCTGGCCTGTTCCGGCTGCGCCGGGGACGAGTTCCGCGAGCCTCTGGGGGCCTCGGTGCGCCAGGCCGTGGAGGCCCAGAAGCTGGCCGCCGTGCCCTCCAGCGATACCCCGGTCACCGGCCTGGACGGCCAGTACACCAAGAACGTCATGGAGAACTACCGCAAGCCCTCGGCCGCGACCCCGGCCAAGAGCGGGAGCAAGCCGCTGCAGATCAACATGAACAGCGGCAGCAGCTCCGGTTCCAAGTAGAGCGGACAAGGAGAGGTCCATGAGCGCCGACACCGTCACCATCACCCTGGCCCTGCACAACGCCCACGCCCGGCAGACCTTTGCCGGGGCCCTGCGGGGAGTCGCGGGCGTGGAGCTGCAGAACGGCGGCCCCGTGGACCTGCTGGTCTGCGAGCTGGGCCAGGCCCCGGAGCAGGAGCTGGCCCGGCTGGAGAAGGCCCGGCTGGACGGCCGCGTGGGCGAGGTCTTCCTGGCCGGCAGCGAGCCGACCCCGGAACTGCTCATCCAGGCCATCCGCGCCGGAGTGAGCGAATTTCTGCCCCTGCCCGCGCGGGCCGAGGACCTCACCGAGGCCCTGCGCCGCTTCCGCGAACGGCACCGGCCCCAGGCCGCCCAGGCGGCCGCCGCTCCCCAGGCCCGGATCATCGCCGTGGCCGGGGCCAAGGCCGGCACCGGGACCACCACCGTGGCCGTGAACCTGGCCCTGGAGCTGGTCCGCTCCGGCGCCGGGCGGGTGGGGCTTCTGGACCTGCGCCAGCCCCGGGGCGAGACCCCGTTCTTCCTGGACCTGGAATGCGCCTACACCTGGGAAGAGGTGGTCAGCAACCTGGCCCGCCTGGACGGCACCTTCCTGGACAGCCTGATCACCCGCCACCCCTCAGGCCTGGGTCTGCTGCCCGCGCCGGAGGACCTGGCCGGGGGCCTGGACGCCGCGGCCCTGGAGCGCCTGATCTCCGAGATGGGGCGGCTGTTCGACGTGCTCGTGCTGGACGCCGGGCCCGTGGGGACCCGGACCCACCGCCTGGTGGAGGCCGCCGACGCCTTCCTGCTCGTGCTCAACCCGAGCCTGCCCTGCCTGGCCCGCAGCCGGTCCTTCCTGGACGAGGTGCGCCGCCTGGGCCGGGGCCTGGAGTCCCGGGTGGAGCTGGTCGCGGCCCGGCACGTGGCCGAGTCCGGCATCGAACCGGCCGAGGCCGCCGAGGTCCTGGGCCGCAAGTTCCGCTGGCTCCTGCCCGACGACGCCAAGAGCGCCCTGGCGGCCCTGAACCAGGGCCGGGGTCTGTCCGAGGCCGCGCCCAAGTCCCGCCTGGCCAAGAGCCTGCGGGCCATGGCCAAGGATTTGGCTCCGGTCACCGAGCGGCCCGTTGCGGCCAAGGGCTTGTCCGCCCTGCTGGGACGGCTGCGCGGCCGCAATGAGCGTTTGGCGCCCCGGGCCGAGGGGCTGGGGGTCGCATGAACCTGGCCGCCCGTCTTGCCCGGGGAGCTGGTCCGCGTCCGGCCGCGCCGGCAGCGGCCAAGCCCGCGCCCGCGCGTTCCGCAGCGTTCCAGTCCGAGCCTGCGGCC
>DFYP01000205.1 GCA_002382645.1 Desulfovibrio sp. UBA4079
CCAGGCCCTGGGCCGAGACGTTGGCGTTCTCGGGCGTGAGCAGCACCGCGGTCATCTGGTCCGGCCGCAGATACTCCCGCACCAGGCGGGTCAGTTCGCCGCGGTCGGCGTTGCCCAGCTGGTAGAGGTAGTTGTCCTCGGCCCGCAGGCCGCCGCCCAGGAGCTGGAAATAGCCGAGCTTGGAGGCCAGGCCCGAGAGGGTCTCCTTGGTCAGGAGCAGGGAATCCTCGATGTTGAGCCGGGCCCGGGACAGCTCGCGGCCGGTGAACCGGCCGGGGTTGAGGCCGGCCAGGTAGGCGGCCAGCTCCTTCCAGAAGACCTCCACCTTGTCCCGGTCCAGTGTGGCGGTGATGTAGAACAGCCCGCCGCGCTCCAGGGTCATGGCCTGGCAGTCGATGTCGTCCACCAGCCGGCGCTCGTACTTGAAGGTGCGGTAGAGCCGGGAGGTGTCGTCCCCGCCCAGGACCTGGGCCAGGAGGTCCAGGCCCGCGGCCTGGGCCGCGCCCTGGTCCGGGATGGGGAAGGCCACGCCGAGATAGACCTTGTTCCACTTGCCCGGGATCACCGTGACCCGGGGGCCGTGGGTCTGGGGCAGGGGGAAGGGCGTGGCCGGGGCCGCGGCCACGGTGTTGGCCAGCCCGCCGAGCAGGGCCTCGGCCTTGGCCACGACCGCGGCGGGATCGACCTTGCCGACCACGGAGAGGAGCATGGAGCGGGGCTGGTAGTGTTCCGCGATGTAGGCGTGGATGTCCTGGTCCGTGACCTTGGACACGGTCTCGCGGAAGCCGATGATCGGCCACTCGTAGCTGGTGCCCTTGAATATCTGGCCCTGGAAGGCCTCGAACAGGCGGGAGGAGGGGGTGTCCTCGCCGCGGGCCAGCTCCGAGAGCACCACCTGCTTCTCCGAGGCCAGCTCCTGGGGATCGATGCGGGCGTTGAGCGCCATGTCCGTGACCGTGTCCAGGCCCAGGCCCCAGTCCTTGTCCGGCACCTCCACGTAATACATGGTGTAGTCGAAGCTGGTGGCCGCGTTCAGGTCGCCGCCCACGGACTCGATGGTCCGGGCCGCCTCGCCGGCGTCGAGCTTTTCCGTACCCTTGAAGACCATGTGCTCGAGCAGGTGGCTGATGCCCGCCTGGTCCGGCTTCTCGTAGGCCGAGCCCGTGCGCACATAGAGCCGCACGTTGGCCAGGGGGAAGCGGTCGTCGCGCTTGACCAGCACGGTGAGGCCGTTTTTCAGCTGGACCACGTGCGGCCCGTCGCCGGACAAGGCCGGGGTCTCGGCCGGGGCGGGCTTGGGCGCGCGCAACTGGGCGCAGCCCAGGGTCAGCAGCAGGATTCCGAACAAGAGCAGCGGAATGCGTCGCATGGATTCACCTTACTCCTGGTTGAGCCGGGCGCTTGACGCCCGTGGAAACGCAGCCTGGAAGATAATGCCGCCCGGGGTCCGGGGCAAGGGCGGGATTGACGGTTTCACATCATTGGTATATTGGTCCAACCAATACATCAAGGAGACGAGCCCATGCAGCCCCCCGTCCCGCTCCGGGACAGCTTCCGCCCGGCGGCCCGCCGCAGGCTCTCCGAGGAGATCCTGGGGCAGTTCCGCGAGCTCTTCCGCCAGGGCCGCCTGGGGCCGGGCGACCGCCTGCCCCCGGAACGGGAGCTGGCGCGCATCTTCGGGGTGTCCCGCACTTCCGTGCGCGAGGCCATGCGCGCCCTGGAAGAACAGGGCGTGCTGGTGAGCCGCCGGGGCGACGGCACCTATGTCTCGGACCCCGAGGCCGCGGCCTTTGAGCCGCCCCTGGCCGGGGCCGTGCGGGCCCAACGCCGCCGTCTGGCCGACATCTTCGCCTTCCGCCGGGCCGTGGAGCCCGAGGTGGCGGCCCTGGCCGCGGAGCACGCCTCGGAGAGCGAGCTGCTCCGGCTGGAGGCCGTGCTGGCCGAACAGGAGGAGCGCCTGGGCCTGGGCCAGGACGAATCCGGCCTGGACGCGGAATTCCACCGGCTCCTGGCCCGGGCCTGCCGCAACGGCGTGTTTTTGAGTGTGCTTTCCGGGGTCCAGGACGTGCTCGCCGAGACCCGCGCCGAGCCCCTGCGCACCCCGTCCCGGCGCAAGGCCTCCCTGGAGTCCCACCGCCGCATCCTGGCCGCCCTGCGTAGCCGCGACCCCAAGGCCGCCCGGGCGGCCATGCGGGCCCACCTGGCCGCTGCGGAGAAGGCCCTGCCGGGCGCCAGCCGCGTCCAACCCGCACCCTCACCCTCAACCTGACTGGAGAAACCTTCATGCTTGCCTGGATCATCTATGCCGCGCTCGGCCTGGTGGCCGGCGTCCTGGCCGGACTGCTCGGCGTGGGCGGCGGCATCGTCATCGTGCCCATGCTGAGCATCGCCTTCGACCTCCAGGGCCTGCCCTCCCAGTACATCCAGCACATGGCCCTGGGCACCTCCCTGGGCACCATCATGTTCACCTCCATCTCCAGCTTCCGGGCCCACCACAAGCACGGGGCCGTGAACTGGAGCGTGGTCCGGCGCATCACCCTCGGCATCATCGTGGGCACCCTGGCCGGGTCCTGGGTGGCGGCCCAGCTCTCCACCCGCTTCCTCAAGGGCTTCTTCGCCGTGTTTTTGTTCTATGTGGCCACCCAGATGATCCTGAACATCAAGCCCAAGGGCGGCCGCCAGCTGCCGGGTCGGGTCGGGATGTCCGCGGTGGGCGGGGGCATCGGCGTGGTCTCCAGCCTGGTGGGCATCGGCGGGGGCACCCTGTCCGTGCCCTTCATGGTCTGGTGCAACATGACCATGCACAACGCCGTGGGCACCTCGGCGGCCATCGGCTTCCCCATCGCCGTGGCCGGGGCCGCGGGCTACCTCATCAACGGCCTCAAGGTGGCCGCGGACCTGCCGCCCATGAGCCTGGGCTTCCTCTATCTGCCCGCGCTCATCGGCATCGCCGTGACGAGCATCCTGACCGCGCCGCTGGGCGCGCGCATCGCCCACAAGCTGCCCGTGGCCCAGCTCAAGCGGGTCTTCGCCATTCTCCTCTACATCATGGGGGCGCGCATGGTCTGGACCCTGTTCTGACAGGCCGTTGAGAAATCCACGCTAGCCGCGTTGCCTCAAAAAACTCCAACCGTCGCGTTGCTGAGCGGCCCGTGGAAAAGGATCGTCTCTACGGTCCGCTAACCCCTTTCGGGGCCGCCGCTTTTTCCGAGGCGGCGGCCCCGCCCTTTTCCCCGCTCCGACCCCCGCCCGCGATTTTTTACCTGCCAAGGCTCTCCGGTTGATTGACAAAACAGTTTGCCTGGGTAAAAAACCCCCCATATCATTTCCAGTCTGGGGCTCACTTTCCGCATCTGTTCCGAGGAGGGAACCAATGGGCATCGAGACCACCGTGTTCGCCGGACGGCCGACCAAGTGGGACGGCCTTCTGGACTGGCTCCAGATGCTGTCCGGGGCGTCGCTCATCCTGTTCATGTGGGCGCACATGCTCCTGGTGGCCAGCATCATCATCGGCCCCGGCGTGATGAACGCCATCGCCGGTTTCTTCGAGGCCACCGGGCTGGCCCAGGTGGGCGGCCCGCTCGTGTTCCTGCTCTTCCTGGGGCACTTCCTGCTGGCGGCCCGCAAGGTCCCGTTCCGCTTCGACCGCCAGAAGACCATCTGGGAGCACGCCACCATGCTGCGCCACCAGGACACCTGGCTCTGGCTCGTGCAGGTGGTCACGGCCATGATCATCCTGCTCATGGGCTCCATCCACATGTGGGTGGTGCTCACCGACCTGCCCATCACCGCGGCCAAGAGCGCGGCCCGCATCCAGGGCGGCTTCTGGCTGGCCTTTTTCCTGGTGCTCCTGCCCATGGTCGAGCTGCACGTGGGCATCGGGTTCTACCGCATCGGGGTCAAGTGGGGCGTGATCCGCGACCGTGAGCGCGGCAAGTTCAAGCGGGCCGAGAACATCCTGACCCTCACCTTCATCTGCATCGGCCTCCTGGCCCTGGCCAGGTTCTGGTTCCTGGCCGTCCATTAAGGAGAAGACGATGATCCAGACGGTCTATACCGACGTGCTCGTCATCGGAGCCGGCCTGGCCGGCGAACGCGCGGCCCTGGAATGCGCCGACGCCGGCCTGTCCACGGTCTGCCTGTCCATCGTCCCGGCCCGCCGCTCGCATTCCTCGGCCGCCCAGGGCGGCATGCAGGCGGCGCTGGGCAACTGCGCCATGGGCGAGGGCGACGGCCCGGACGTGCACTTCGCGGACACGGTCAAGGGCTCGGACTGGGGCTGCGACCAGGAGGTCGCCCGGCTGTTCGTGGACACCGCGCCCATCGAGATGCGCCGCCTGGCCTTCTGGGGCGTGCCCTGGAACCGCGTGGTCCCCGGCACCTCCAGCTACTTCAAGGGCGGCCAGAAGTTCGAGAAGATCGAGAAGCCCGAGAAGGAGGGCCTCATCACGGCCCGGGCCTTCGGCGGCACGGCCAAGTGGCGCACCTGCTACGTCTCCGACGGCACCGGCCACTCCGTGCTGTTCACCATGGACAACCGCTGCGCCGAGCTCGGCGTGGAGGTCCACGACAAGACCGAGGCCATCGCGCTCATCCACGACGGCCAGACCTGCTTCGGGGCCGTGGCCCGCTGCCTCAAGACCGGCGAGTTGCGCGTCTATCTGGCCAAGGCCACGATGATCGCCACCGGCGGCTTCGGCCGGATCTACCCGAACACCACCAACGCGGTGATCTGCGACGGCTCGGGCCACATCCCGGCCATCAACACCGGCGTGGTGCCCATGGGCAACATGGAGGCCGTGCAGTTCCACCCCACCGGCATCGTGCCCACGGACATCCTGGTCACCGAAGGCTGCCGCGGCGACGGCGGCACGCTCCTGGACGTGAACCAGGAACGCTTCATGCACATCTACGAGCCGGAAAAGGCCGAGCTGGCCTCCCGCGACGTGGTCAGCCGCTGGATGACCCACCACATCCGCCAGGGCAAGGGCGTGAAATCGCCGTACGGCGACCACCTCTGGCTGGACATCCGCCACCTGGGCGAGAAGCACATCACCGGCAAGCTCCGCGAGGTCTACGAGATCTGCACCTCGTTCCTGGGCATCAACCCGATCCACCAGCTCATCCCGGTGCGGCCCACCCAGCACTACAGCATGGGCGGCGTGCGCACCAACAAGGACGGCGCGGCCTACGGCCTCAAGGGCCTGTTCAGCGCCGGCGAGGCCGCCTGCTGGGACATGCACGGCTTCAACCGCCTGGGCGGCAACTCCCTGGCCGAGACCGTGGTGGCCGGCGGCATCGTGGGCCGCAAGATGGCCGAATACGCCCTGGGCGCCGAGGTCACCTTCAAGTCCACGGTCATCGACGGCGAGGCCAGGGCCCAGGAGGAGCGCATCAAGGCGCTCATCTCCGGGGCGAACGGCTCCCAGAACGTGTACAAGGTCCGCGCGGCCATGCAGGAGACCCTGAACAAGGGCGCCAACATCTTCCGCAACGGCCCGGACCTGGAGGCCTGCGTGGAAAGCCTCCAGGAGGTCCTGGAGCGGGCCCGCAAGGTGGGGCTCAAGTCCTCGGGCCTGGGCGCCAGCCCCGAGCTGGCCGCGGCCCTGAAGATCGAGGGCCAGGTCAAGATGGCCCTGATGGTCGCTTACGGCGCGCTCAAGCGCACCGAATCCCGCGGCAGCCACAACCGCGAGGACTTCCCGGCGCGCAACGACCGCGACTGGCTGGTGCGCACTCTGGCCACCTGGAAGAACCCCGCGGACACCCTGCCCACGCTGACCTACGAGGCCGCCACCCAGATCTTCGAGATCCCGCCGGGCGACCGCGGCTACGGCAAGTCGGAAGTCATCAGCGCCGAGAGCAAGAAGGAGTAACCCATGGGCCGACTGCTCCAATTCAACATCTTCCGCTACAATCCCCAGGACCAGGAGTCCACGCCGCACACGGACACCTTCGTCCTGGAGGAAACGGACTCCATGACCCTGTTCATCGCGCTCAACCGCATCCGCGAGGAACAGGACTCCTCCCTGCAGTTCGACTTCTGCTGCCGGGCGGGCATCTGCGGCTCCTGCGGCATGGTCATCAACGGCCGCCCGGGCCTGGCCTGCCACACCAAGACCAAGGACCTGCCCACGGACATCACCCTCCTGCCCCTGCCCGTGTTCCGGCTGGTGGGCGACCTCTCGGTGGACACCGGCTCCTGGTTCCGCGAGATGTACAACAAGGTGGAGTCCTGGATTCACACCAAGAAGACTTTTGATTCCGCGGCCCTGGAAGAGCGCATGGACAACGCCGTGGCCGAGGACATCTACGAGCTGGACCGCTGCGTGGAGTGCGGCTGCTGCGTGGCCGCCTGCGGCACCGCCCGGATGCGCGAGAACTTCCTCGGCGCCGTGGCGCTCAACCGCATCGCCCGCTTCCTCATCGATCCCCGCGACGAGCGCACCGAGCAGCAGTATTACGACATCATCGGCAACGACAACGGCATCTTCGGCTGCATGGGCCTGTTGGCCTGCGAGGACGTCTGCCCCAAGCACCTGCCCCTGCAGAACCAGCTCGGCTTCCTGCGCCGCAAGATGGGCATCACTGCGCTCAAGAGCATCTTCAAGAAATAGCCGGGACAACCGGGGAGGGAACTTTTGGGAAAAAGTTCCCTCCCCGGACCCCT
>DFYP01000017.1:0-1571 GCA_002382645.1 Desulfovibrio sp. UBA4079
CGGCAGCAGCGCCGCCGCACTATTTGGGGTCCAGGGGCCAGTGGCCCCTGGCCGCCGGAGGCCTATTTTCCTCTACACGAGCTGGGTGAGCAGGCCGTAGGCGGCCGCGAAGCTGTCCAGCCGGGCCTGGCCCGTGCCCACGAGGTCGTAGCCGGTGCCGTGGTCCGGGGAGGTGCGCGGGAAGGCCAGGCCCAGGGTGGTGTTCACGGCCTGGCCGAAGTGCAGGAGCTTGAGCGGGCCCAGGCCCTGGTCGTGGTACATGGCCAGGACCGCGGCGAAGCGGCCCTGGGCCGCGAAGTGGAAGACCGTGTCCGCAGGCAGCGGGCCCACGGCGTCCACGCCCTGGGCGCGGGCGTCGTCGATGGCCGGGGCGATGATCTCGATCTCCTCGCGGCCGATGCGGCCGGACTCGCCCGCNNGTGAGCAGCAGGCAGTTGAGCACCGCCTCGCGGGTGATCAGGCTTGGCACCCGGGCCAGGGGCGGGTGCGTGGTCACCAGGCTCACGCGCAGGCGCGGGCCGCAGAGGTGCATGCAGTGGCCGTGCGGGCCCGTGCCCAGGCGCTGGGCCAGGAATTCGGTGTGGCCGGGGAAGTCGAAGCCCGCGGCCTGGAGCATGGCCTTGTTCAGGGGGCAGGTACACAGGCCATGAACCAGGCCGGACTGGAGGCAGCGCACGGCCCATTCCAGGGAATGCCCGGCTGCCAAGCCGCCTTCGGGAGCGGCCTGGCCCGGGGGCAGGTCCAGACCGTTCAGTTCCGGAGGCTCGAAGAGATAGAGGCCGGGACGGGACGGCAGGTCCTCGGGCAGTTCCAGGCGCTGGTGCAGGGCCGGGCCCAGGCGGAGCAGGCTCTTTTCCGGGCCCAGGACCAGGACCGGGACTTTCGGGGCGTAGGAGGCGAAGAAGCGGCGGACCAGCTCCGGGCCGAGGCCGCCGGGATCGCCCAGGGTGACGCAGAGGGCCCGGGCCATGCTAGTCCCGGGTAAAGGCCAGGGCGGCCAGGGGCGGCAGGGTCAGGGACAGGCACCAGCCCTTGTTGTCCTGGTGGAAGGCCTCGCGGCCGCCGTCGTTGCCCAGGTTGGAGCCGCCGTAGAGTCCGGCGTCGGTGTTGAGGACCTCGCGCCACCAGCCCGGGCCGGGGCAGCGCATGGAATAGTTGTGGCGCGGCACGGGCGTGCAGTTGAAGACCCAGAGCACGGGCGCGCAGTCCGGGGCCTTGCGGGCGAAGCCCAGGACCGAGGCCCGGTTGTCGGCGAAGTCCATCCACTCGAAGCCCTGCCAGGAGTGGTCCTCGCGGTGCATGGCGGGCTGTGCGCGGAACAGGGTGTTCAGGTCGCGCACCAGGCGAGAGACCCCGGAGTGGGTCCCGAAGCAGTGCAGGACCCAGTCCAGCTCGGCCTGGGAGTCCCACTCGTTCCACTGGCCGAACTCGCTGCCCATGAACAGGAGCTTCTTGCCCGGGTGGGCCCACTGGTAGGCCAGGAGCAGGCGCAGGTTGGCGAACTGCTGCCACATGTCCCCGGGCATCTTGGAGAGGAGCGCGCCCTTGCCGTGGACCACCTCGTCGTGGGA
>DFYP01000017.1:1581-5637 GCA_002382645.1 Desulfovibrio sp. UBA4079
TGTTCCACTTGAAGGTGAAGCCCAGGCCGCCGGTGTAGGTGGGCCGCGAGACCCCGGCCCAGGCCGTGGACTCCTCGGCGATCATGACCGCGCCCGGGAAGTGGGCGTGGACCACGGTGTTCAGCTCCTGGAGCAGGTGGATGGCCTCCATGTTCTCGTTGCCGCCGAAGGCGTTGGGAATCCAGTCGCCATGCTCCCGGGAGTAGTCCAGGTAGAGCATGGAGGCCACGGCGTCGATGCGCAGGCCGTCGAAATGGAACTCCTTGAGCCAGTAGAGGGCGTTGGCCAGGAGGAAGTTCTTCACCTCGTGGCGGCCGTAGTTGAAGATGTAGGTGCCCCAGTCCGGGTGCTCGCCCTTGCGCGGATCGGCGTGCTCGTAGAGGGCCGTGCCGTCGAACCGGCCCAGGCACCAGTCGTCCTTGGGGAAGTGGCCCGGCACCCAGTCCAGGATGAGCCCCAGTCCGGCCTGGTGGCAGCGGTCCACGAACTCCTTGAGGTCCTCGGGCGTGCCGAAGCGCGAGGTGGGCGCGAAATAGTGGCTGGTCTGGTAGCCCCAGGATTCGTCCAGGGGATGCTCGGCCAGGGGCATGAACTCGATGTGGGTGAAACCCAGGTCCGTGACGTAGGGGATGAGCTCGTCGGCCAGCTCCAGCCAGGTGAGGAAGCGGCCGTCGCGGCGGCGCCAGGACCCGGCGTGGACCTCATAGACCGACATGGGCCGGTGGAGGTGCGAGCCCGCGGCGCGGCGGGCGTCCATCCAGTCCTGGTCGCGCCACTGGTGGTTGTCCAGGGTCCAGGTGCGGGCGGCGTTGCCCGGCCGCATCTCGGCGAAGAAGGCCAGAGGGTCGGTCTTGAGGGTCAGGTGGCCGGACTGGTGGCGCACGGCGTACTTGTAGACCACGCCCTGGTCCATGCCGGGGATGAACCCGGCCCAGATGCCCGAGGAGCCCACGGGATGGAGGTGGTGGCGCTCGGAGTGCCAGCCGTTGAAGTCCCCCACCACGCTCACGGCCCGGGCGTTGGGGGCCCAGACCGCAAAGCGGTATCCAGCGACTCCGGCGGCCTCGCCGTCCTCGGGGGTGAAGGGATGGGCTCCAAGAATGCGATGGAGGTCCCAGTGCTCACCCCGTCCGAAGAGGTAGAGGTCGAAGGGCGGAATATAGACGGGTATGGTCCGGGAGCTGTCCACCGTCAGTTGTCTTCTTCCTGACTCGTCTTCATGCAGTCGTCGTAGAACAGGCAGTTGCCCTGGTCGCAGTAGCCGCCCACGGCCCGGCCGTAGCAGTCGAAATTGCCTTCGGATTTCTGGATGGCGCGGATGGCGTCCGTCTTCTTCATGTTCCCGACCTTGACGCCCATGGCCTTGGCCATGCTCCTGATGTCCTGCATCTTCATCGCCCTGCTCCTTGGGTTCTCCCCCCTGGTTCCAGCGACTTCACGCACTTCCCAAAAATAGTCTTTCGCGGCCCGATAGGCAAGGCCGTCACGCAAAGTTCACGTTTCACGCCTCAGAGCTTGGCCCCGATCTCCCGGTAGAGCCGCACGTAGTCGCCGGCCGAGCGCTCCCAGGTGAAGGCCTGGTGCATGGCCCGGTCGACCATCTGGGCCCAGGCCGCCTTGTCCTCGCGCCAGAGCTTGAGGGCCAGGTTGATGGTCCAGAGGAACTGCTCGGTGTTCGGCTCGGCAAAGGTGAAGCCCGTGGCCTCGGGATCGGGATAGGGCACGATGGTGTCGATGAGCCCGCCCACGGCCGTGGCCACGGGGATGGCCCCGAAGCGCAGGGCGTACATCTGGGTCAGGCCGCAGGGCTCGTAGCGCGAGGGCATGAGGAAGATGTCCGAGCCGGCCTGGATGCGGTGGGCCAGGTCCTCGGCGTAGCCCACCTGCACCGAGAGCCGGCCGGGGTACTCCTCCATGAGGGCGAGCAGCCGGGCCTCGTGCTTCAGGTTGCCCTCGCCGAGCACCACCACGCCCACCTGCTTCTTCATGAGCCGGGGCAGGATCTCGATGAGCAGGTCGATGCCTTTCTGGCCGCGCAGGCGGCCGATGAAGCTCATGATCGGCTTGTCCTCGAGCTGGTCCGAAAGATAGAGCTCGCGGATGAGCGCCCGCTTGCAGTCCTGCTTGCCGGACGCGTCCCCCCGGGAATAGGCGCAGGGCAGGAACTTGTCGTTGTCCGGGCCCCAGACCTCGTAGTCCGCGCCGTTCAATATGCCGCGCAGCACGGCCCGGCGCTTGTTGAGGATGCCCTCCAGGCCGGAGCCGAACTTGGAGCTGAGGATCTCCCGGGCGTAGGACGGACTCACCGTGGTCACGGCGTCGGCGTAGGCGATGCCGGACTTGAGCAGGTTGAAGTCGCCGAAGTACTCGGCCCCGTCCATGTTCCAGGCTGCGTGGTCCAGGCCGCATTCCCAGAACAGGCGCGAGGAGAAGCGGCCCTGGAAGGCCAGGTTGTGGATGGTCATGACCGTGCGCACGCTCTCCCAGGCCGGGTCCTTCTGGCGTTGGAACCAGACATAGGCCGGGGCCAGGGCGGTCTGCCAGTCGTGGGCGTGGAGCACGGCCGGGAGGTCGGGCAGGCGCGCGGCCCACTCCATGACCGCGCGGCAGAAGAAGTTGAACCGCTCGCAGTTGTCGAAATAGTCCCCTTCATAGGTATTGTAGTAGTAGCGGCGGTCAAAGTACTCGCCCCGGGCCACGAAATAGACCGGCATGCCGTGGTAGTCGGTCTGGTAGATCTCGGCGGTCACCGGGGCCCAGGGATAGCCCACCGGGCTGTGCGGCTGGATGAGCCGGAGCTTGTACCCGGCCGTGGACAGGCGGCCGTACATCGGGGTGATCACCGCGGTGTTCACGCCCATGCGGTGCAGGGCCAGGGGCAGCGCGCCCATGACGTCGCCCAGACCGCCAGTCTTGGAAAAGGGATACATCTCCGAGGTCAGGAACAGGACGAGAGGCTTGGCCATGGCGCGCTCACGAGCCCGCCGGAACAGGGCCCGGCGGGCAGGGGTTGATGCCTTTGAGGCCGTGGACAAAGTCCTCCAGGATGCGGGCGTGGTCAAAGGCCAGGGCCGGCAGGGCCGCCAGCGGGAAGAAGCGCGCCGTCTTGGCGTCGTCGCCCGCGCGCAGCGCCGCCAGGTTCGCGGCCTGGGCCGTGTAGACCACGCTCAGGGTGTGCTGCCGGGGGTCGCGGGCCGGGTCGGAATAGACGCCCAGAAGGGAGGTGAGGGTCACGGCCAGGCCGGTCTCCTCGCGCACCTCACGCACCGCGGCCTGTTCGCAGGTCTCGCCCACGTCCACGAAGCCGCCGGGCAGGGCCCAGCCCAGGGGCGGGTTGGCCCGCTCCACCAGAAGCACCCCCCGGGCCGGATCAAAGATCACGGCGTCCACGGTGGGCAAGGGATTGCGCATCCCCGGCAGGGCCGCGCCGCAGTGCGCGCAGGTGGCCTTGCTGTCCATGCCTCTGCTCCGGCATCGGGGTCGTCCCCGGTTTTCCCTGACCCTAGCGTTCCTGCCATCCTAGCGGAACAGCTTCTTACATACAATGGAATCCCAGCGGGTTGAAACTATTATTTCCAAAATCGTCGCGCAACCCGGAAAAATTCCCGGCCAGGGCCGGACGCAGAAAACGAAAAGGCTTCCGGGGACCGTCCCCGGAAGCCCATTTCGTGCTTCGTTGCAAAAGAAAGGATGCTTGGACATAAGCAGGGAGCGTGCCAAGACTGGCGCTCTTTTTGAAAAAAGTTTTTATCGCATGTATCCAGCAGGTTAGGGATGCGGCCTCCCGCTCCGGCCAGGACCGCTCCCTGCTCCGGCGGTCTCAATTTTTGTACACCCCGGCCCTGCCGGGGCTGCCCGCCCGGCTCCCGGTCAAAAATATCCCATTGAAAAAACTAAGTTTATTGAAAATTGCTCCGGTCCGGGCCAGGGAGTTGAAAGAATTGGACCGCTCAGCCCGCCGGGGCGATGGAAAAGCCCCGGGCCTCCAGATCGGCCGCGGGCACGGCCCCGGCCCGCACCATGCGCAGGCGTCCCGGGCCCAGCAGGGCCACCACC
>DFYP01000050.1:0-16465 GCA_002382645.1 Desulfovibrio sp. UBA4079
AGGCCAACAAGGCCTTCGCCCACTACCGCTGGTAGTACCGAGGTTACACGTGTCCAGACAGGTCCCACGCGAGAGACAGCGCAATATCGGCATCATGGCCCACATTGATGCCGGCAAGACGACCACGACTGAGCGCATCCTGTTCTACACAGGTGTGTCGCACAAGATCGGCGAGGTCCATGATGGCGCGGCCACCATGGACTGGATGGTCCAGGAGCAGGAGCGCGGCATCACCATTACCTCCGCCGCCACCACCTGCTTTTGGAAGGACTACCGCATCAACATCATCGACACCCCCGGCCACGTGGACTTCACCATGGAGGTGGAGCGCAGCCTCCGCGTCCTGGACGGAGCCGTGGCCGTGTTCGACGCCGTGGCCGGCGTGGAGCCGCAGTCCGAGACGGTCTGGCGCCAGGCCGACCGCTACCGCGTGCCGCGCATGGCCTTCGTGAACAAGATGGACCGGGTCGGCGCGGACTTCTACCGCTGCCTGGACATGATCAAGACCCGTCTGGGCGCCAAGCCCGTGGCCCTGCAGCTGCCCATCGGCTCCGAAGACAACTTCATAGGCGTCATCGACCTGCTGTCGGGTCAGGCCATCATCTACGACAAGCCCGAGAGCCTGGGCATGGAGTTCTCCGTGGCCCCGGTGCCCGCGGACATGCAGGCGCTCTACGACAAGCACCGCCAGGAACTCATCGACGCCGTGGCCGAGGAAGACGAGGCCATGCTCGAGAAGTACCTGGGCGGCGAAGAACTCACCGTGGACGAGCTCAAGATGGGCGTCCGCAAGGCCACCGTCGGCCTGAAGATCTGTCCGGTGATCTGCGGCACGGCCTTCCGCAACAAGGGTGTGCAGCCCCTGCTGGACGCCGTGGTGGACTTCCTGCCCTCGCCGCTGGACGTGCAGGTCATGACCGGCGTGAACGCCGACACCGGCACCGAGGTGGCCTGCCCCTGCGAAGACGACAGGCCCCTGGCCGCCCTGGCCTTCAAGCTCATGACCGACCCCTTCGTCGGCCACCTGACCTTCCTGCGCCTGTACTCCGGCAGCATCGAGTCCGGGGCCACCGTGGTCAACTCGGCCTCGGGCAAGAAGGAGCGCATCGGCCGCCTGCTCAAGATGCACGCCAACAAGCGGGAGGAGATCAAGCAGGCCTTTGCCGGCGACATCGTGGCCGCCGTGGGCCTCAAGACCGTCTCCACCGGCGACACCATGGCCGACCCCAAGCTGCCGGTGGTCCTGGAGTCCCTGGACATCCCCGAGCCGGTCATCGAGGTGGCCATCGAGCCCAAGACCAAGGCCGACCGCGACCTGCTCTCCCAGAGCCTGGCCAAGTTGACCAAGGAGGACCCCTCCTTCCGGGTCAAGGGCGACGAGGAGACCGGTCAGACCCTGATCGCGGGCATGGGCGAGCTGCACCTGGAGATCATCGTCGACCGCCTGCTGCGCGAGTTCGGCGTGAACGCCAACGTGGGCGCGCCCCGCGTGGCCTACCGCGAGACCATCACCAAGCCGGTCAAGGTGGACGTGCGCCACGTGAAGCAGACCGGCGGCCGCGGCCAGTACGGCCACGTGGTCCTGGAGGTCGAGCCCAAGAGCGACGGCGGTTACGAGTTCGTGGACGAGATCAAGGGCGGCATCATCCCCAAGGAATACATCCCGGCCGTTGACCGCGGCATCCAGGACGCCCTCAAGAACGGCATCCTGGCGGGCTTCCCCCTGGTGGACGTGCGCGCCAAGCTGGTCTACGGCTCCTACCACGACGTGGACTCCAGCGAGCAGGCCTTCTACGTGGCCGGCTCCATGGCCATCAAGGAGGCCTGTCAGAAGGCCTCGGCGGTGCTCCTGGAGCCCATCATGGCCGTGGAAGTGGTCACCCCCGAGGAGTATCTCGGCGACGTCATGGGCGACCTGAACGGCCGCCGCGGCCGGGTGAGCAACCTGGAGGCCCGGGCCAACGCCCAGGTCATCCGGGCCAACGTGCCGCTCTCGGCCATGTTCGGCTACGCCACGGACCTGCGGTCCAAGACCCAGGGCCGGGCCACCTTCACCATGCAGTTCGATCACTACGAGCAGGTGCCCGCGAGCATCGCCGAAGAGATCGTGAAGAAGAAGTAGACCCCGCGCGGGGAGAGGTTTTCCTTGACAGGAAAGGGAGAGTAAGCGTAAGCCCTTGTGCCGCTTTTCACTTTGGCCGGGGTTGCTCCGGAACGCGGCGTTGAACGCAACGACGCGAAATTGCTAGGAGATCATTATGGCTTCCATGACGAGCGATCGCATCAGAATCAAGCTCAAGGCCTACGACTACCGCATCCTGGACAAGGCTGTGAGCGAGATCGTGGACACCGCCCGGAACACGGGAGCGGCCGTCGCCGGACCCATTCCCCTGCCCACGGACAGGCACATCACCACGGTGCAGCGTTCCGTGCACGTGGACAAGAAGTCCCGCGAGCAGTTCGAGATGCGCATCCACAAGCGCCTTCTGGACATTCTGGAGCCCACCCAGCAGACCGTGGATGCTCTGGGCAAGCTGTCCCTGCCGGCCGGCGTGGACGTTGAAATCAAGCTGTAGGGGAGTGGACGCCATGGCCAAGACGCTTGGAATACTCGGGCGCAAGGTGGGCATGACCCGGATCTTCGGCAACGACGGCAGCGTCGTGCCGGTGACCGTGATCGACGCCGGCCCCTGCCCGATCATGCAGATCAAGAAGACGGACAAGGAAGGCTACAACGCCCTGCAGGTGGCCTACGGCACCATCCCGGACCGCAAGTCCAACAAGCCCATGCTGGGCCATCAGGCCAAAGCCGGCAAGGGCTCGTTCCGCCACCAGCGGGAGTTCCCGCTGGAGAGCGTGGAGGGCTACGAGATCGGTCAGGAGCTCACCGTGGACATCTTCAAGCCCGGCGAGAAGGTCAAGGTCACGGGCCAGTCCCGCGGCAAGGGCTTCCAGGGCGTCATGAAGCGCCACAACTTCCGCGGCAAGCCCGCCTCCCACGGCGTGGAAAAGGTGCACCGTTCTCCGGGCTCCATCGGCTCCAACACCGAGCCGAGCCGCGTTTTCAAGGGCAAGAAGATGGGCGGCCACATGGGCGACCGCCGCGTGACCATCATGAATGTCGAGGTGGTGGACGTGCGTCCTGAGGACAATCTCATCCTGGTCAAGGGCCAGGTTCCCGGCGCCGCCAACGGCCTGGTGATGATCCGCAAGAGCTAGAGGGGACGACCATGGCTACCGTGAGCATATTCGATCAGGCGAAAAAGGAAGTGGGCAGCATCGAGCTGGCCCCCGAGGTCTTCGAGGTCGAGATTCGGCCGGAGATCCTCCACCTGGTGGTCCGGGCCCACCTGGCCGCCAAGCGCGCCGGGACCCACGCCACCAAGATGCGCGGCCAGGTCCGCGGCGGCGGCAAGAAGCCCTGGCGCCAGAAGGGCACGGGCCGCGCCCGCGCCGGCTCCATCCGCTCGCCCCTGTGGCGCGGCGGCGCGATCCTGTTCGGCCCCCAGCCGCGCAGCTACGAGTTCAAGGTGAACAAGAAGATCCGCAGCCTGGCCCTGCGCATGGCCCTGTCCTCGCGCCTCTCGGGGGACAACCTGCTGGTGGTCAAGAGCATCGATCTTCCCGAGGTCAAGACCAAGGGATTTGTCCAGGTTGCCAAGGCTCTCGGGCTGGAAAAGGCCTTGATTGTTTCGGCTGATCCTGCTAACAATCTCGTTCTTTCGGCCAGGAATATTCCTGGCATTAAGGTGCTTGAGGCCGATAAGCTCAACGTTTACGACGTGTTGTACTACCCGAAGCTGGTTTTGCTCGAGAGTGCGGCGCGGGAAGTCCAGGAGAGGTTGAAGTAGCCATGGACTACACGCAGATTCTTTTGCGGCCGCTCATTTCCGAGAAGGCCACCGCCGCCAAGGAGGCGACCAACAGCGTCGCGTTCTTCGTGCACCCCTCGGCCAACAAGATCGAGGTCAAGAAGGCGGTTGAGCAGGCCTTCAACGTGAAAGTCGAGTCCGTGAACATCGTCAAGAAGGCCCCTGTGGCCCGCAGCCGCTTCGGCCGCGCCACGGGCAAGGTCCCCGGCTACAAGAAGGCCTACGTCAAGCTGGCCGCCGGCGACAAGATTGAGTTCTTCGAGGGAGTGTAGTCATGGCTGTGCGTAAGCTGAAACCCACCTCTGCCGGTCGCCGGTTCCAGACGGTCTCCACGTTCGAGGAGATCACCAAGAAGGCGCCGGAGAAGTCCCTGGTGGAGGGCCTGACCAAGAAGTCCGGCCGCAACTGCTACGGCCGCGTGACTTCCCGCCGTCGCGGCGGCGGCCACAAGCGGCTCTACCGCCTGGTGGACTTCAAGCGCGACAAGCGCGACGTTCCGGCCAAGGTCGCGGCCATCGAGTACGACCCGAACCGCAGCGCCCGCATCGCGCTTCTGCATTACGCCGACGGCGAGAAGCGCTACATTCTGGCCCCCGTGGGCCTGACCGTGGGCGATTCCGTGGTCTCCGGCGAGGGCGCGGACATCAAGCCCGGCAATGCCCTGTTCCTGGCCAAGATCCCCGTGGGCACCGTGGTGCACAACGTGGAGCTGCATCCCGGCCGCGGCGGCCAGTTCTGCCGCGCCGCCGGCGCCTACGCCCAGCTCATCGCCAAGGAGGGCTCCTACGCCCTGCTGCGCATGCCCTCGGGCGAGGTCCGCAAGGTGCTCTCCACCTGCGTGGCCACCGTGGGCCAGGTGGGCAACATCCACCACGAGAACGTGAGCCTGGGCAAGGCCGGCCGCAACCGCTGGCTGGGCCGCCGTCCCAAGGTCCGCGGCGTGGCCATGAACCCCATCGACCACCCCCTGGGCGGCGGCGAGGGTCGGAGTTCCGGCGGTCGCCACCCCACCACCCCGTGGGGCAAGCCCACCAAGGGCTACAAGACCCGCAACAGGAAGAAGTCTTCCTCCAAGCTCATCGTGAAACGCCGCGGGCAGAAGTAGGAGCGCGTCATGCCGAGATCGTTGAAGAAGGGTCCCTTTGTGGACGGCCATCTTGAGAAGAAGGTGGTCAAGGCCAATGAGAATAAGGACCGCCGGGTGATCAAGACCTGGTCCCGCCGGTCCACGATCGTGCCCGAGATGGTGGGGATGACGTTCGCGGTGCACAACGGCCGCAAGTTCATCCCGGTGTTCGTGACGGAGAATATGGTGGGCCACAAGCTCGGCGAGTTCGCTCCCACCCGGACCTTCTTCGGGCACGCCGCGGATAAGAAAACCAAGGCCAAGTAAGAGGGTTCACATGGAAGCCAAAGCCGTCGCCAAGTTTTTGCGCGTTTCCCCGCGCAAGACCCGCCTGGTGGCCGAGAACATCCGGGGCAAGTCCGTGGAGGACGCTCTGAACATCCTGAAGTTCACGCCCAAGAAGTCCGCGCGCATCTTGAGCAAGGTCCTGTATTCGGCCGTGGCCAACGCAGAGCAGCTGCCCGGCGTGGACGTGGACTCCCTGGTTGTGGACACCGTGCTCGTGAACGAGGGGCCGACCTGGAAGCGGATCATGCCGCGCGCCATGGGCCGGGCCTACCGCGTCCGCAAGCGCACGAGCCACATCACCATCGTAGTCAAGGAAATGTAGGGTAGGGGTATGGGCCAGAAAGTTCATCCGTACGGATTCCGGCTGGGGTACACCAAGAATTGGCTGTCGCGTTGGTACAGCCGCAAGGACTACCCCGCCTTCGTGCTCCAGGACGACCAGCTCCGGAAGTTCGTCAAGGAGAAGCTCTACCAGGCCGGCATCGCCCGCATCGAGATCGAGCGCGCGGGCGGCAAGGTGCGCCTGATCATCCACACCGCGCGTCCGGGCATCGTCATCGGCCGCAAGGGCGTGGAGATCGAGAAGCTGCGCGACGACCTGCGCAAGAAGTTCGGCACCGAGTTCACCATCGAGGTCAACGAGATCCGCCGTCCGGAGGTCGAGGCCCAGCTGGTGGCCGAGAGCATCGCGCTCCAGCTGGAGCGCCGCGTGGCCTTCCGCCGCGCCATGAAGCGGACCGTGTCCCTGTCCCGCAAGTTCGGCGCCGAGGGCATCAAGGTGGCCTGCGCCGGCCGTCTGGCCGGGGCCGAGATCGCCCGCTCGGAGTGGTACCGCGACGGCCGTGTGCCGCTGCACACCCTGCGCGCCGACATCGACTTCGGTTACGCCATCGCCAAGACCACGTACGGCGTCATCGGCGTCCGGGTCTGGATTTTCAAGGGTGAGATTCTCGACGCAGAGGTGGAACAGTAATGCTCGCTCCCAAGAAAACGAAGTACCGCAAGCGGCAGAAAGGCCGCATCAAGGGCGTGGCCACCCGCGGGTCGTCCATCGCCTTCGGTGAGGTCGGCCTGAAGGCCCTGGAGCACGGGAAGCTCACCAGCCAGCAGATCGAGGCCGCCCGCGTGGCCATCATGCGGCACATCAAGCGCGGCGGAAAGATCTGGATCCGCATCTTCCCGGACGTGCCCGTGACCAAGAAGCCCGCCGAGACCCGCATGGGCTCCGGCAAGGGCGCCCCCGAGGGCTGGGTGGCCCCGGTGCGTCCCGGCCGCGTGCTCTACGAGGTCAAGGGCGTGGACATGGCCCTGGCCAAGGAGGCCCTGACCCTGGCCCGCTACAAGCTGCCCATCAAGACCGTGATCGTGGTCAAGGAGGGGGCTGAATAATGAAGAACAAGGAAATCCGCGACCTGGACGACAAGCAGCTCGGCGAGAAGCTCGGCGAGTTCCGCAAGGAACTCTTCAACCTGCGCTTCCAGCACGCCACGGCCCAGCTTGAGAACACCCAGCGCATCCCGGCTGTGAAGAAAACCATCGCCCGCATCCTGACCGTGCAGCGGGAAAGAAACGCGAGGGCCTAGGCTATGGCTGAGCTGATCAAGAGCAACAAGCGCACCCTGGAAGGGGTGGTGGCCAGCGACAAGGGCGACAAGACCATCGTGGTCCAGGTCGAGACGCTGGTGAAGCATCCGCTGTTCAAGAAGTACATCCGCCGCAAGCAGAAGTTCATGGCCCACGATCCGGCCAATGAGTGCGGCGTCGGCGACAAGGTCGAGATCGTCGAGTCCCGGCCCCTGTCCCGGCGCAAGCGGTGGCAGTTGGTGAAGATCGTCGAAAAGGCGCAGTAGGGGTGCAAGCATGATCCAGATCGAGAGCCATCTCGACGTGGCCGACAATTCCGGGGCCAAAGAAGTCTCCTGCATCAAGGTCCTGGGCGGCTCCAAGCGCCGCTACGCCAGCGTCGGTGACATCATCGTCGTGTCCGTGAAGGAGGCCATGCCCCACTCCAAGGTGAAGAAGGGCGCGGTCATGAAGGCCGTCGTGGTCCGCACCACCAAAGAGGTGGGCCGCCCCGACGGCTCCTACATCAAGTTCGACAGCAATTCGGCCGTCCTCCTGAACAACCAGCTGGAGCCGGTGGGGACGCGCATTTTCGGACCTGTGGCCAGGGAGCTTCGTCAGAAGAACTTCATGAAGATCGTCTCCCTCGCCCCCGAAGTGCTGTAAGGGGAACCGGCAATGAATACGAAGATCCGCAAAGACGACAAGGTCATGGTCCTGGCCGGCAAGGACAAGGGGAAGATCGGCAAGGTCCTGAAGCTGCTCAAGAAGAAGGACTCCGTGCTGGTGGAGGGGATCAACAAGATCCACCGCCACACCAAGGCCAACCCCTACAAGAACCAGGCCGGCGGCATCGTGGAGAAAGAGGCCCCGATCCATATCTCCAACGTGGCTTACGTGTGCAGCTCCTGCACCAAGGCCACCCGGGTCGGGTACAAGGTCAACAATGACGGCAAGAAAATCCGTTATTGCAAGAAGTGCAACGAGAGCGTTGATTAGGGTGCTGTCATGACGCGACTGGAAAAGATCTACAGAGAAAAGGTGGCGTCCGCCCTCCAGACGGAGTTCGGCTACAAGAGTTCCATGGAGATCCCCAAGCTGGAGAAGATCTCCCTGAACATCGGCCTGGGCGAGGCGAGCCTGAACAACAAGCTCATCGAGGACGCCGTCGAGGAGCTGACCAAGATCGCCGGCCAGCGCGCCGTGATCACCCGCGCCAAGAAGTCCATCGCGGCCTTCAAGCTGCGCACGGGCATGGCCGTGGGCTGCCGCGTGACGCTGCGCCGCGATCTGATGTGGGATTTCCTGGACAAGCTCGTCACCTTCGCCCTTCCCCGGGTGCGCGACTTCCGCGGCATTCCGGACCGGGGCTTCGACGGGCGCGGCAACTTCACCCTCGGCATCCGGGAACACACCATCTTCCCTGAGCTCGAGATCGACAAGGTGGAGCGGGTGAAGGGCATGAACGTGACAATCGCCACGTCCGCGAAGACGGACAAGGAGGGCAAGCTGCTGCTCGACCTCCTCGGCATGCCCTTCAAAAAATAGGAGGAGATGGCTTTGGCCAGGACATGTTTGAGAGTCAAGGCTCGCCGCAAGCCCAAGTTCAAGGTCCGCGCCTATAACCGGTGCCCGATCTGCGGCCGTTCCCGCGCCTTTTTGCGGCGCTACGGTGTCTGCCGCATCTGCTTCCGGAACAAGTCCCTCGCCGGCGAACTGCCCGGGGTGCGCAAGGCGAGCTGGTAATCGCTCAAGGAGAAGACAATGGCTGTTGTTGATCCCGTCGCCGACATGCTGACCCGCATCCGGAATGCCCATCAGGCGTATCATCGCCAGGTGGAGATCCCGGCCTCCAAGATGAAGGCCTCCATCGCCGTCATCCTCAAGGATGAAGGCTACATCGAGGACTTTTCCGTGGAGGGGGAGACCATGCGCGTGGCCCTCAAGTATGTTGACGGCAAGCCCCTCATTGCGGGGCTCAAGAAGGTGAGCAAGCCCGGCCGCCGCGTGTACGTGGGTGTCACGGACATCCCGCGCGTGCAGAACGGCCTGGGCATCTGCATCGTCTCCACCTCGCGTGGCCTGATGGCCGGCGGCAAGGCCGCCGAGGGCAATCTGGGCGGCGAGCTCATCTGCGAAATCTGGTAGCGAGGTAGATCATGTCCCGTATTGGTAAGAGAGCCATCGACATCCCTTCCGGCGTCGAGGTGAAGATCGGCGCCGAGGCCGTCTCGGTGAAGGGACCCAAGGGCACCTTGAGCACCCCGGTGCACTCCAAGGTGAACTACGCCGTCGAAGGCAACAAGATTCAGGTCACGGCCGCCGACGACTCGCGCATGGCCCGGGCCCAGCACGGCCTGCGCCGCACGCTCCTGGACAACTGCATCCAGGGCGTGACCAAAGGCTTCCAGAAGGCGCTTGAGGTCGTGGGCGTGGGCTACAAGGTTTCGGTGCAGGGCAAGAAGGTGGTGCTCACCGTGGGCTACTCCCATCCGGTGGAATTCCCCCTGCCCGCTGGCATCGACGCCGCCGCCGAAGGCAACAAGCTGACCATTTCCGGCATCGACAAGCAGCTGGTGGGCGAGGTGGCCGCGCAGCTCCGCCGCGTCCGTCCGCCTGAGCCGTACAAGGGCAAGGGCATCAAGTACGTGGACGAGCATATCCGCCGCAAGGCCGGTAAGTCCGGCGCCAAGTAAGGCCCGGAGCCAGAGGAAACGCCATGAAGATGACCAAGGAAGAGTCGCGGGCCCGCCGCAAGGTGCGCATCCGCAAGAAAATCTCCGGCAGTGTGGAACGCCCCCGTCTGGTGGTCTTCCGCTCCAACCGGCATATCTACGCCCAGCTCATTGATGATGTCGCGGGCCAGACCCTGATGAGCTCCTCCACGCTGGTTCTGGGCAAGGCCGGAGACGCGGTCAAGCTGAACCTGGAGTGCGCCGTCAAGGTCGGCAAGGACATCGCTGCCAAGGCCCTGGCCGGCGGCATCGAGAAGGTGGTTTTCGACCGCAACGGTTACCTGTACCACGGCCGCATCAAGGCCCTGGCCGAAGGCGCTCGCGAGGGCGGGCTCAAATTCTAGAGGGTGTGACGCGATGGTGGAACAGAACGAATCCGGCCTCATTGAGAAGATCGTCTACCTGAACCGCGTGGCCAAGGTGGTCAAGGGCGGACGCCGCTTCAGCTTCAGCTGTCTGGTGGTGGTCGGTGACGGTCAGGGCAAGGTGGGCTACGGTCTGGGCAAGGCCAACGAGGTCCCGGAGGCCATCCGCAAGGCCTCGGACAAGGCCAAGAAGTCCATGATCCGCGTGCCCGTGCTCGACGGCACGCTGCCCTACGAGATCTTGGGCCGGTTCGGAGCCGGCCGGGTGCTCCTGAAGCCCGCCAGCCGCGGCACCGGCATCATCGCCGGCGGCCCGGTGCGCGCCGTCATGGAGGCGGTGGGCGTCTCGGACATCCTGACCAAGGCCATCGGCACCAACAACCCCCACAACGTGCTGCGGGCCACCATGACCGGTCTGGCCTCTCTGCGCAGCGCGGGCGACGTTTCCGGGCTCCGCGGCATGGAGCTGGTCACGCCGCGCAAGTAACGACCACCGAGAAGGGGAGTTCGTCGTGTTCAAGGTGAAGCTGAAAAAGAGCCTGATCGGTTGCAGCCCGGCCCAGCGCAGAACGCTGGCCGCCCTGGGACTCAAGCGCATCCGTCAGGAGAAGACTTTGCAGGAATCCCCCGCCGTTGCGGGCATGATCGAGAACGTGAAGCACCTGATCGAGGTGGTCAAGTCATGAATCTGCATGAACTGTATCCTTTCCCTGAGGAACGCCAGGGCCGCAAGCGCGTCGGCCGTGGCCCGGGCTCCGGCCTGGGCGGCACCTCCGGTCGCGGCCACAAGGGCCAGCTCTCCCGCTCCGGCGGCAAGTCCAAGAAGGGCTTTGAGGGCGGTCAGATGCCCCTGCAGCGCCGTCTGCCCAAGCACGGCTTCAAGAACCACTTCCGCGAGGAGTACGAGGCCCTGAACGTGGGCCGCCTCCTGGCCGCCTTCGAGGGCAAGAGCGAGATCACCCTGGCCGACATCTACGAGCGCGGCCTGTGCAAGAAGGGTGCTCCGGTCAAGGTCCTGGGCTCCGGCGAAGTGACCGCGGCCGTGACCATCGAGGCCCACCGCTTCAGCGCCTCCGCCATCGAGAAGATCAGCAAGGCCGGCGGCTCCGCCAAGGCCTTGGAAGGCAAGTAAGGGGACGAATCCGTGGCCCTGTCCGGCGTCGAGAATCTGGCGAGATTGCCCGAGCTCAAGAAGAAGCTCGGGTGGACCTTCCTGCTGCTGGCCGTGTACCGCCTGGGCATCCACATTCCGGTGCCCGGCGTGGACGGCGCGGCCCTGGGGGAATTCTTCGCCCAGGCCCAGAACACCCTGTTCGGCCTGTTCGACATGTTTTCCGGCGGCGGCCTGAAGAACCTCTCCATCTTCGCCCTGGGCATCATGCCGTACATCTCGGCCTCCATCATCCTCCAGCTGCTCACCGTGGTCAGCCCCGACCTGAAGCGGCTGTCCAAGGAGGAGGGCCAGGCCGGGCGCAAGAAGATCACCCAGTACACCCGCTACGGCACCGTGCTCATCACCTTCATCCAGGGCTTCGGCATCGCCGTGGGCCTGGAGAGCATGGCCAGCCCCACCGGCGCGCCGGTGGTGGTGGCTCCGGGCTGGGTCTTCCGGTTCATGACCGTGATCACGCTCACCGCGGGGACCATCTTCCTCATGTGGCTGGGCGAGCGCATGACCGAGAAGGGCATCGGGAACGGCATCTCCCTGATCATCTTCGCCGGTATCGTGGCCGGGCTGCCTTCGGCCGCGGGCAACACCTTCCGGCTGATGACCGCGGGCGAGATGAGCCTCTTCGTGGTGCTCATCGTGGTGGCCCTGATGGTCGCGGTGCTCGGCTTCATCGTCTTCGTGGAGCGCGGCCAGCGGCGCATCCCCATCCACTACGCCAAGCGCATGATGGGCCGGAAGATGCTCGGCGGCCAGACCACGCACCTGCCCCTGCGCATCAACACCGCGGGCGTGATCCCGCCGATCTTCGCCTCGAGCCTGCTGCTCTTCCCGGCCACGGTGGCCAACTTCTCCAAGGTCGAGTGGCTCCAGGTCCTCTCGAACCTGCTGAGCCCCCGCTCCGTGGTCTACAATCTCCTGTTCATCGCGGTGATCATCTTCTTCGCCTACTTCTACACCGCCATCATCTTCGATCCCAAGGGCATCGCCGAGAACATCCAGAAGCAGGGCGGCTTCATCCCGGGCATCCGTCCCGGCGCCCGGACCCGCGAGTACATCGACCGGGTCCTGGCCCGCATCACCCTCTGGGGCGCCGCCTACATCTCGGTCATCTGCGTCCTGCCCACGATTCTCATCGCCAACTTCAACGTGCCCTTCTACTTCGGCGGCACCTCCATCCTCATCGTGGTGGGTGTGGCCATGGACTTCATGGGCCAGATCGAGTCCTACCTGATCTCCCGGCAATACGAAGGCCTCATGGGTAAGAGCAGGGTCAAGGGCAGGCACTAAAGTTGAAGAAATATCGCGGGATATTTCTTAAGAACCCGAATGAAATCAGCCTGATGCACGAGGCCAACAGGATCGTTTCCAAGATCCTGGACGCCTTGGGCGAAGCGGTGCGCCCCGGAGTTCCGTGTTCCGAGTTTGAGTCCATCTGCCGCCGGCTGTGTGAAGAGAATCGAGTGAAGCCGGCTTTTCTGGGCTACCTGGGTTATCCGTACGCGCTCTGCTGTTCTGTGAACGAGGAAGTGGTCCACGGGTTTCCGACCCGGGACAAGACGCTCCGGGAAGGAGACATTGTCTCCTTTGACATGGGCGTGATATACAAAGGCTTCTATGGCGACTCGGCGCGCACCTTCCCGGTGGGGAAGGTGAGCCCCAC
This sequence comes from Desulfovibrio sp. UBA4079, assembly GCA_002382645.1. Classification (GTDB taxonomy): domain Bacteria; phylum Desulfobacterota; class Desulfovibrionia; order Desulfovibrionales; family Desulfovibrionaceae; genus Aminidesulfovibrio. The sequence continues at coordinate 12,781 of DFYP01000050.1, forward strand.
GGCCGACCGGCTCATGACCGTGACCCGGGAGGCCCTGATGCAGGGCATCGAGCAGGCTCGGCCCGGCAACAACCTCTACGACATCGCCGCAGCCGTGCAGAAACATGCCGAGGCGGCCGGATTCGGGGTTGTGCGGCGTTTCGTGGGCCACGGCATCGGGGCCAAGCTGCACGAGAAGCCGGAGGTGCCCAACTTCGTCCCCCGGGGCGTGGTCGGGGTCCCGCTCAAGGCGGGCATGGTGCTGGCCATCGAGCCCATGATCACCGAGGGCGGCTATGAGGTGGAAGTGCTGGCGGACCGTTGGACCGCGGTGACCAAGGACCGCAAGCTGTCCGCGCATTTCGAGCACTCCGTGGCGGTGACGCCGGAGGGCCCCATGATCCTGAGCCTGTCCGATTGAGGGACGGGACGGGGACTTGCGGTTTTTGGAAAAGTGCTGTATAGAAACCCTTCGCTTTTTTGCGAGGTTCAGCGGAAACAATGGGAATCCGCGTCCCGAAAGGGCCGCCGTCCCGAGGACGATACAACGCGCTGGAGATGGTCATGAAAGTCAGACCTTCGGTGAAGAAAATTTGTTCCAAGTGCAAAATCATCAGGCGCAAGGGCGTGCTGCGGATCATCTGCGAGAATCCCCGGCACAAGCAGCGTCAGGGTTAACCAGAGAGGGAGCACATCGTGGCACGCATTGCTGGCGTTGATCTGCCCAAGAACAAGCGGATGGACATCGCGCTGACCTACATCTACGGCATCGGCCGTACGACGGCGCGCAAGATCCTGGCCGATACCGGCATCGACTGGACCAAGAAGACCGACGATCTCAACGCGGACGAGACCAACACCATCCGCACCGAGATCGAGCAGCGCTACAAGGTGGAAGGCGACCTGCGCCGGGATCTGACCCAGAATATCAAGCGGCTCATGGACATCGGCTGCTACCGCGGCCTGCGTCACCGCAAGGGCCTGCCCGCCCGTGGCCAGCGGACCCACACCAACGCCCGCACCCGCAAGGGCCCGCGCCGTTCGCTCATGGGCAAGAAGAAGACCAAGGCTCCTGCTGCCGGCGCTCCTGCCGCGTAGAGGCATCGGTCCGGCGGGCCGCTGGGCCGGGATGTCCCGGGCCCTTGAGCGCACCGCCGGATTTCCGCGTTTTTTATAGAGAATCGGAGAAGGACTCATGGCAAGACCTCGTCGCGCCGGTAAGAAGAAGGAAAAGAAGAACATTCCCGTGGGCGTGGCCCACGTGAAGGCCACCTTCAACAACACCATCATCACCTTCACGGACCTCAAGGGCAACGTGGTGAGCTGGGCCAGCGCCGGGGCCGCCTTCAAGGGCTCCCGCAAGAGCACGCCCTTCGCCGCGCAGATCGCCGCCGAGAACGCCGCCAAGGTGGCCCAGGAGCACGGCATGCGCACCGTGGGCGTCTTCGTGAAGGGCCCGGGGGCCGGACGCGAGGCGGCCATGCGCGCCATCAACAATGCCGGGTTCAAGGTCAGCTTCATCCGCGACATCACCCCCATCCCCCACAACGGCTGCCGTCCTCCCAAGCGGCGCCGGGTGTAAGAGCAAGGAGGGATTCCCTTGGCCAGATACACTGAAGCCAAATGTCGGCTGTGCCGCCGCGAAGCGCAGAAGCTCTTCCTCAAAGGCGACCGCTGCTACACCGACAAATGCGCCTATGAGCGCCGCCCCTACGCCCCCGGCGGGGCCGGTCGGCTGCGCAAGAAGATGAGCGACTACGCCGTGCAGCTGCGCGAGAAGCAGAAGGTGCGCCGCATGTACGGCCTGCTCGAAGGGCAGTTCCACACCTACTTCGAGCGCGCCGAGGCCCAGAAGGGCGTCACCGGCGCCAATCTGCTCATCCTCCTGGAGCGCCGCCTGGACAACGTCATCTACCGCCTGGGCTTCGCCAACTCCCGCGACCAGGCCCGTCAGCTCGTGGGCCACGGCCTGTTCAAGGTCAACGGCCGGCGCGTGAGCGTGCCGTCGCTCCTGGTCAAGGCCAACGACGTCATCGAAGTCCGTGAGGAGAGCCGCAAGGTCCCGGTCATCATGGAGGCCCAGGAAGTCATCGCCCGGCGGGGTTGCCCGTCCTGGCTGGAGTCCGACGGGGCCAACTTCAAGGGCACGGTCAAGGCCATGCCCGTCCGCGAGGACATCCAGTTCCCGATCAACGAGCACCTCATTGTCGAGCTGTACTCCAAATAAACAAGCGTAGGTTTCCGCATGCTCATTCAACACGGCGACAAGCTGATCAACACCAGAAACTGGTCGGAGCTGGTTCGGCCTGAGCAGTTGGTGCGGGATCCCAAGTCCACGGACACCTACGGCAAGTTCGTGTGCGAACCCCTGGAGCGCGGCTTTGCCACCACCATCGGCAACGCCATGCGCCGGGTCCTGCTCTCCTCGCTCCAGGGCGCGGCCATCGTCGCCGCCCGCATCGAGGGAGTGCACCATGAGTTCACCACGGTGCAGGGCGTGCACGAGGACGTCACCGAGATCGTCCTCAACCTGAAGCAGGTGCGCCTGGCCATGACCAACACCGAGCCCCAGATCCTGGTCCTCGAGGCCAAGACCAAGGGCCCGGTGACCGCGTCCATGATCAAGGAGAACCAGAACGTCCGCATCCTCAATCCCGACCAGGTCGTCGCCACCCTGACCGAGGACCGGCCGCTCAAGATGGAGCTGGAAGTGCGCATGGGCAAGGGCTACGTGCCCGCCGAGATGCACGAAGGCCTCACCGAGGACATCGGGCTGATCACCCTGGACGCCAGCTACTCCCCGGTGCGCAAGGTCGCCTACACCGTGGAGCAGGCCCGCGTCGGCCAGATGACCAACTACGACAAGCTGCTTCTGGAGGTCTGGACCGACGGCTCGGTGTCCCCCGAGGACGCCTGCGCCTACAGCGCCAAGATCCTCAAGGACCAGCTCTCGGTGTTCATCAACTTCGACGAGCTTTCCTCCGAGACCGAGAAGTCCTCGGAGGGCGGTTCGGACCTCAATCCCAACCTGTTCAAGGGCATTGACGAGCTGGAGCTTTCGGTGCGCGCCACCAACTGCCTCAAGGCCGCCAACATCCAGTTGGTGGGCGAGCTGGTCCAGCGCACCGAGCAGGCCATGCTCAAGACCAAGAACTTCGGCCGCAAGTCCCTGGACGAGATCCGCCGCGTTCTGGACAACATGGGGCTGCGCTTCGGCATGAGCGTCGAGGATTTCGACAAGAAATACCAGGAATGGTTGAAGAGGAAAGAGAAAAATGAGGCATAGAAAGTCCGGCCGCAAGTTCAACAGGAGCTCCTCGCACCGCATCGCCATGTTCCGCAACATGGCCCGGGCGCTTCTGACCTACGAGGCCATCCGCACCACCGAGGCCAAGGCCAAGGATCTGCGTTCCGTGGTGGACAAGCTGATCACCCTGGCCCTGCGCGATGACCTGCATGCCCGCCGCGAGGCTTACAAGGTCCTCAACAACCACCAGATGGTCCAGAAGCTCTTCACCGACATCGGACCGCGCTACGCCGGCGGCAAGGGGGGCTACACCCGCATCATCCGTCTGTCCCTGCCGCGGTCCGGCGACTCCGCGCCCATGGTCCTCATCGAGCTGACCAAGCGCGTGGTGAAGGCCGCCGAGGCCCCGGCCGCTCCGGCCGCCGAGGCCGCCGAGTCCAAGGCTCCGGCCAAGAAGGC
>DFYP01000050.1:16489-28329 GCA_002382645.1 Desulfovibrio sp. UBA4079
GCGCCTGCCGAAGACAAGGCTGAGTAGATTCCGAAAGGGCAGGCGCGAGCCTGCCCTTTTTGTTTCTTATGCTATAGATAATATCTATCAAATCGGCGGCAGACATGGATTTCCGGAAATTGCAGGCCTTTGCCAAGGTCTATGAGACCCGCAGCTTTTCCCGCGCCGGAGAGGCCCTGTACCTGTCCCAGCCCACGGTGAGCGCCCATGTGGCCGCCCTGGAGGAGGAGTTGGGCACGCTGCTCTTCGATCGCCTGGGCCGTTCCGTGCTGCCGACCCAGGCCGCCGAGGTGCTCTATGCCGCCGCGGGCGAGGTCTTCACCCGCCTGGACGCGGCCGTGAACGAGATTTTGCTCCTGCAGAACCGCGTGGCCGGCGAGATCCTGGTGGGCGGCAGCAGCATCCCGGCCCACTACATCCTGCCCGAGCGTCTGGCCGCCTTCGTCATCCGCCATTCCGAGGTCCGGCTGCGGCTCGTGGTGGGCGATTCCGCGAGCATCGCCGCCCAGGTGGCCGACGGCAGCCTGGCCCTGGGCGTGATCGGCGCGGATTTCGGCCAGCCCGAGCTGGAGCTGCAACCCCTCCTGGCGGACGAGATCCTGGTCATCGGCCCGCCGGAGCTGGCCCGCACGGCCCCGGACGATCCGCGGCGCCTGGCCGCGCTGCCCTGGGTCCTGCGCGAGGAGGGCTCGGGCACCCGGCGCTCCTTTGACCTGGCCCTCAAGTCCCTGGGCCTGTCCTGCGGCGACCTGCGGGTGGCGGCCCTGGTGGAGAGCACCGAGGCCGTGCTGCGCTGTGTGCGCGCGGGCATGGGCCTGGGCGTGGTTTCCGGGCTGGCGGCCCGGGAGGGCCTGGAGCGCGGTGAGTTCGTGGCCTTCACCCTGCCCCTGGACCTGCGCCGCCAGTTCCATCTGGCCACCCGCAAGGGCCGCACCCTGACGCCCGCGGCCCGGGCCCTGGCAGCCTTCCTCCTCGCCGCGCCCTGATTCGTGACACGGCGGCGGTTGTCTCCGTCGCCGCTTTCCTGCTATTTTGCGGAACATAGGGGCGAGTCTTCGCCCAGGAGGCCGTCATGCGCACCAAGATCGTCGCCACCGTGGGTCCCGCCACCAAGAACCCCGAGGTCATGCGGGCCCTGGTGGACGCCGGGGTCCGGGTCTTCCGGCTGAACTTCTCGCACAGCGGGGCCAAGGCCTTTGTGCCGGTGATCCGGAACATCCGCGCCCTGGAGCGGGAAACCGGCCTGGCCCTCACGGTCATGGCCGACCTCTCGGGCCCCAAGCTGCGCATCGGCGAAGTGGCCGGATCGCCGCTGAACATCGAGAAGGGCGGGACCGCGTATCTCGGCCTGCCGGGCCGCGGGGCCAAGCTGCCCGGCGAAGGCCCGTTCATCTCCCTGGACCAGCCCGAGCTCCTGGCCGGACTGGCCGCGGGCATGCCCGTGAACCTCTCCGACGGCATGCTCCAGTTCAGCGTGACCCGCGTGCTCATCCCGGACGAGCTGTTCGAGATCACGGCCCTGAACCCCGGGCTGCTCACCTCGCACAAGGGCATCGTGTTCCCGGGCAAGAGCATCATCATTCCGGCGCTCACGGCCAAGGACCGCACGGACATCCAGGAGGCCCTGGACGCGGGCATCGACGCCGCGGCCCTGTCCTTTGTCCAGAACGCCCAGGACGTGCGCGACCTGAAGGCCGAGATCGAGGCCCGCCGCCGCTGGATTCCGATCATCGTGAAGCTGGAGCGCCAGCAGGCCGTGGACAACCTGGAGAGCATCCTGGACGTGGCCGACGCGGTCATGGTGGCCCGGGGCGACCTGGGCCAGGAATGCCCCCTGTCCAAGCTGCCGATCATCCAGAAGCAGATCATCCAGGCCTGCCGCCTGCGGGACAAGCCCGTGATCGTGGCCACCCAGATGCTCCTGTCCATGGTCTCCAACCCCCTGCCCACGCGGGCCGAGACCACCGACGTGGCCAACGCCATCCTGGACGGCGCGGACTGCGTCATGCTCTCCGAGGAGACGGCCATCGGCCGCTGGCCCGTGGAGGCGGTGCAGGCCATGCGCGACATCGCCGAGCAGGCCGAGGCCTACGCCCTGGCCCAGGCGGGCGGGCCGCAGCGGCCCGAGGTGGAGGGCGATCCCGAGCGGACCCTGGCCTACTGCGCCTGCCTCCTGGCCGAGCAGACCGGGGCCCAGCACCTGGTCTGCCACACCCGCTCGGGCACCACGGCCCAGCGGGTCAGCGGCAGGCGGCCGCGCCAGCCCATCCACGCCCTGACCCCGGGCCGGGAGGCCCTGGGCCTGCTCAACTTCAGCTGGGGGGTCATTCCGCACAAGGTGGCCACCAAGCCGGAGAGCCACCTGGGCCGCTGCCAGCAGTTCGTGGACCGCTCGGCCCTGGTAGCCGCGGGCGAGTGCGTGGTGATCACCGCGGGCGAGCCCACTCCGGGCCGCCGCGACCTGCACACGAACCAGGTGAAGGTCTACTTCAAGTAGGCGGGCTGGGCCGCTGCCAGGTCCAGGAATTCCAGCCTGGGGGCCTCGGGCAGCAGGCCGGCGTCCACCAGCCGGTCGTAGAACAGGGCCAGGCCCCGGCGCTCCTCGGCGCCCAGGTCGTAGGACAGCCCGGCGTAATAGGACCGGAGCTCGGCCACGGAGAGCGGGGTCCGGGCCGCGGTCAGGGCCACGATGCGCTCCATCTGTTCCCGCCCCAGGGCCTTGCCCCGCAGGAGCGCGGCGCAGGCCGCGGTGATGGCCTCGGGCCGCGCCTCGTAGGCCGTCCGCCGCACCACCCAGACCCCGAAGATGAACGGCAGCCCGGTCCACTCCCGCCAGGCCTCGCCCAGGTCCAGATGCACCGGATAGTCCCCGTGGCGGCGCAGGGTCAGGGCCTCGTCGCCGATGGCCAGGATGGCCTCGGGCCGCTCTCCGGCGGCCAGGGCCGCGGTGGCGTCGCCGGTGGCGAACTCGGCCTTGACCCGCACGTAGTCCCGGAGCAGCAGGCGCAGGAGCACGGCCGAGGTGTGGGTCTGGGCGCTCACCAGGATGGTGGAGCCCTCCAGCCGCTCCAGGGGCCGCCGGCACAGGAGCAGGACGCTCTGCACCGGGCCCTTGCTGCCGATGGCCAGGTCCGGCACGAGCAGGTAGTTGCCGGGCCTGCGGCCGTACTCGATGGAGGAGTTGGACGAGATGTCCAGGCCGCCGTCGGCCATGAGCGCGTTGAGGTACGAGGGCGGGCCCGAGACCAGGGTGCAGCCGTGGGGCACCTGCCCGGACTCCAGGGGATGGTAGATGGGCAGCACGTTGAGATAGCCGATGCGGCCCAGGCGCACGCCGTCGCTGGGATGGCTCATGTGTTCTCCAGCAGGGTGTAGTCCATGCGCCGCTGCCGGGGCGTGAAGCCCGCGCCCTGCACCAGGCGGCGGATCTCCTCCCGGGAGAGCCGGAAGCTCACCCCGGCGGCCCGGACCACGTTCTCCTCGATCATGGTCGAGCCAAAGTCGTTGCCCCCGAAGAACAGCGCCAGCTGGGCGATCTTGGGCCCCATGGTGACCCAGGAGACCTGGATGTTCTCGATGTTGTCCAGGACCAGGCGCGAGACCGCCAGGAGCCGCAGGTACTCCACGGCCCCCAGGGGGCGGGCCGGGATGGCCGTGTTGGCGGGCTGGAAGGTCCAGGGGATGAAGGCCGTGTAGCCGCCGCTGCGGTCCTGGGAGGCGCGCAGGGCGAAGAGGTGCTCCAGGCGCTGCCCGGGCGTCTCCTCGTGGCCGAACATCATGGTGGCCGTGGTCTTGAGGCCCTGGGCGTGGGCCTGCTCCATGATCTCCAGCCACTGGTCCGCCCCGCACTTGCGCGGGGAAATCTTGCGGCGCACCTCGTCCACCAGGATCTCGGCCCCGCCGCCCGGGATGGAGTCCAGGCCCGCGGCCTTGAGCCGGGCGATGACCTCGGCCGTGGTCAGGCCCGCGACCTGGGCGAAGTGGGCGATCTCCGGGGGCGAGAAGGCGTGCACGTGGATCGGGTAGGTCTTGAGGAAGCGCAGCAGGTCCTCGTACCAGGACAGGGGCAGGTCCGGGTGATGGCCGCCCTGGAGCAGCACCTGGGTCCCGCCCAGGGCCAGGGTTTCCTCGACCTTCTGGGCCAGTTCCTCGCGGGTCAGCAGGAAGCCGCCGTCCTGGCCCGGGGCCCGGAAAAAGGCGCAGAACCGGCAGCCGCAGACGCAGACGTTGGAGTAGTTGATGTTGCGGTCCGAGACAAAGGTGACCACCGGCTCGGGGTGCTTCTTGAGGCGCACGGCGTGGGCCAGCCGGGCCAGCTCGTGGAGCGGGGCCTGCTCGTAGAGCAGCCGGGCCTCGGCGAAGTCCAGGCGGCCGTTGTGCAGGATCTTGGCGGCCAGGCGTTCCATCAGCGCACCTCCCGGAACAGGGCGTCGCGCTCCACCGGGGTGAGCCCGCAGCCCGCGAGCATCTCCTCGATGTCCTGGCGGGCCAGGGCCTGCTCGGAATCGGCCCCGGCGGTGTGCCCGATCTTCTCCTCCACCACGGTGCCGTCGAAGTCGTCGGCCCCGAAGTACAGCGCGGCCTGGGCCTGCTTGACCCCGAGCATGACCCAGTAGGCCTTGACGTGGGGGATGTTGTCCAGGAGCAGGCGGCTCACCGCGATGGTCCGCAGCTCCTCCAGGCCGTCCAGGGGCTGGTCCACCTTGAGGCGGCTGTTCTCGGTGAGGAAGGGCAGGGGGATGAAGCAGGTGAAGCCCCCGGTCCGGTCCTGCTGTTCGCGCAGGCGCAGGAGGTGGTCCACGCGGTCGGCGCGGCTCTCCAGGTGGCCGAAGAGCAGGGTGCAGTTGGTGGACAGGCCCAGCTCGTGGGCCTCGCCGTGGATGCGCAGCCAGCCCTGGGCGTCGATCTTGCGCGGGCAGATCTTGGTGCGCACGGCTTCGGCAAAGACCTCGGCCCCGCCGCCCGGGAGCATGGACAGCCCGGCCTGTTGCAGGCGCTGGAGCACCTGGCGGGTGGTGATCCCCTCGAGCTGGGCGAAGTGGGCGATCTCCACGGCCGTGAAGCACTTGAGCGCGGCGTGCGGATAGGCCTTCTTGAGGGCCCGCAGGAGTTCCTCGAAATAGTCCAGGCCCAGGCCCGGGTGGCAGCCGCCGACCACGTGGATTTCGCGCGGCGGGGTCTTGTCCGCGGCCAGCTTGGTCAGGGCCTCGCGCACCGTGAGGGTGAAGCCGCCCTCCTGGCCGGGATCGCGGTGGTAGGCGCAGAAGGCGCAGCGGTTCACGCAGACGTTGGTGTAGTTGAGGTGCCGGTTGCGGACCCAGAAGGCCTTGCGGCCGTGCAGGGCCTCGCGGCGGTGGTGGGCCAGGGCGCCCAGGGCCGTGACGTCCGGGCAGGCGAAGAGCGCGAGCCCGTCTCCGGCGCTCAGGCGCTCCCCGGCCAGGGCCCGCTCGGCCAGATCGGCCAGGCCCAGGCGTTTATAGCGGCTCAGGTCGAACATGCTCCTCCTCAGGCCGACAGGCCCCTGCGCAGGAATTCCACCAGCTCCGCGGCCCGGCGCTCCACCGTGGCCCGGTCCGCGCCGAACACGCCCAGCCCGCCGTCCAGGGGCGCGGCGGCCAGGGACTGGAGAAAGCGGTCCAGGAGCGTGTCCAGCACGTACACGGCCAGGTCCGGGTCCAGGTCGGCCCGGAGCTCGCCGCGGCGGATGCCCTCCAGGACCAGGGGCCGGAAGTACTTGGCCGAGGCGGCGCGCACCTGGCCGAGCACGCGCTCGCGCAGGGGGAAGTCCTCGTTGTGCAACATTTTCAGATAGATGCGGTGGATGCGGGGATGCTTGGCGATGAACTCCATGCCGGCCAGCAGGCTTTGGCGCAGGACCTCGAAAAAGCCCTGGCCCCGGGCCCGTTCCCGGGCGGCCTTGAGCGGCCCCTTGAACAGCTCCACGGCCCGGCCAAAGGCAAAGCCGAACAGCCCTTCCTTGCTGCCGAAGTACTGGAAGATGGAGCCCTTGGCGATGGCCAGCCGGGCGGCCAGGCGGTTCATGCTGGCGCCCTGGAAGCCGTGCTCGGCGAACTCCTCGATGGCCGCGTCCAGCACGCGCTGGCGCTTGTCCTCGGGAAGATTGGCGAAGGTCTCGCTGGCCTGGCGCATGGGTTTTCCTTGCCCCGGACCCGGGTCCGGGTTAGAAATGACCGGGTGGTCATTTCCACTACGGTCAACGGCTGTTGCTGTCAATGGTGATCGTATCTTATGGAATAACCGGGATGTTTGAATGAAAACTCTGCGCCTGTGCTTCTCGCCCTGTCCCAACGACACCTTCATCTTCCACGGCCTGGTCTCGGGCCGCGTGCCCCTGCCGGGCTTCGCCCTGGAGCCGCTGCTGGCCGACGTGGAAGTGCTCAACGGCCTGGCCGCCGAGGGCCGGGCCGATGTCTGCAAGGTTTCGGTGGCCGCGGCCGCCGGGCTCCTGGACCACTGGCTCCTGCTGCGCGCGGGCGGGGCCTTGGGCCGGGGCGTGGGGCCCCTGCTGGTGGCCCGCGAGCCCCGCACGATCCAGAGCCTGGACCGCGTCCGGGTGGCCATTCCCGGGGCGCGCACCACGGGCAACCTGCTCTTCGGCCTGGTCTGCAAGGAGGCGGGCATCGCGGCCCAGCGCGTGGAGCTGGTCTTTGACCAGGTCCTGCCCGCCGTGGCCCGGGGCCAGGTGGACGCCGGGGTGGTCATCCACGAGGGCCGGTTCGTTTACGAGAGCATGGGGCTGCACTGTCTGGCGGACCTGGGGGAGTGGTGGGAGTCGCGCAGGAACCTGCCCCTGCCCCTGGGGCTCATCGCGGTGCGCCGGGACCTGGGCCTGGACACGGCCCGGGCCGTGAACCGGGCCATCCGGGCCAGCCTGGAGTCGGCCAGGGACGAGGCCCCCGGGCTCTGGGACTACGTGCGCGGCCATGCCCAGGAAATGGACCAGTCCGTGATCGAACGGCACATCGCCACCTTTGTCACGCACTTCAGCCTGGACGTGGGCGCCGAGGGCGAGGAGGCCGTGGCCGCGCTCCTGGCCGAGGCCCGGCCGGGCGTCCTGCCGGAACCGCTTTTTCTGCCGTTGGATCAGGCCTGACGCCGGTCCTGGCTCAGGACCACGCCCGCCAGCACCAGGGCCGAGGCCGCGTACTGCGGAAACGAGAGCCGCTCGCCCAGCAGGGCCCAGCCCAGGAACAGGGTCAACACCGGGATGAGGTTGATGAAGGCCGAGGCCTGGTTGGCCGGGACCTTGCTCATGCCGTAGTTGTACAGCCCGTAGCCGCCCAGGGTCACGCACACGCCCAGGTAGAGGATGGCCGCCAGGCCCAGGGGGTCGAGGTGCGTGGGCGCCGGGGTCCAGGGCGCGCAGGCCAGGGGCAGGTAGAAGATCGCGCCCACAAAGGCCTGGATGGCCGTGAGCACCCAGGGGGTGTAGCGGGCGGTCAGGGACTTGAGCGAGATCATGTAGCCCGTGGCGCAGACCATGGCCAGGAACTCCATGAAGTTGCCCAGGGCCGGGTGGGGCGAGGTGGCGCTGGCCTGGGCCGCGGCCGAGAGCCAGACCGCCCCGGCGATGGCCAGGCCGAACCCGCCCAGGGTCCGGGGCGAGATGCGCTCCTTGAGGAAGAAGCGGGCGGCCACGGCCACCAGCAGGGGCAGCATGGCCGTGATCATGCCCGCCTGGGAGGCGTCGGTGTTCTTGATGGCCAGGGCCTCGAAGATGAAGTACAGGCCCGGCTCGCACACGGCCATGAACAGCAGCGGCTTCCAGTCGCCCTTGCGGTAGGCGAAGCCCGCGCGCAGCGTCTTCCAGCCCGGCAGGAAGCAGAGGCTGGCCACCAGCATGCGGCCGAAGATCACGACCATGGGGTCGTAGATCTGGAAGGCCACCTTGAGGGCCACGAAGGAGCTGGCCCAGATGGTCGAGGCGCTGACCAGGGCCAGCAGAGGGAGCAGAGCGCGCGTGCGGGGCGTCACCGGGAACTCCTTGTCCGGCGCTGTCGGTCCGGGAGAGAAGCCCTAGCACCTCTGCCCGGGAAAGGGAACACGCGGGAAATGGAAAGGCCGGGGGCGGTTTGCCCGCCCCCGGGGAATGCGAGGATCAGCGGCAGACGGCCAGGAGATTGAAGGGCTTGTAGCCGTTCTCCGGGTTTTCCGCATAGCGGCAGCCCAGGTTGGAATCATCGCGCTTGTTGATGATGTCCTTGTCCGAGCCCTTGTAGTGCGGGCACTCGTTGTTGTTGCAGACCAGGATCACGTTCCAGCCCGAGCCCGGGGGGCCCACCCAGGGCTCCAGGGGCTTGTTGCAGTGCGGGCAGGCGTGGTCTTCCAGTTCGGTGACGACGCCTTCGTATTCGTGTTTCACGGCAATGCTCCTTGCGTTGGGGAGAGAGAACTCCGGGAAGATAAGACCGCCACGGGCCGCGTCAAGGGCGGATCAGCCCTCCGGGGCCAGGTCGCGCAGGGCCCGGAACAGGGCCCGGAAGGCCTTGGGCGGCAGGTTTTTTTCCTTTTCGCGTCGGGCCTCGGTCGTGAGCCGTTCCAGTCGCTTCATGTCCGCGTCCGGGCAGGCCGCGAGGATATCCTTGGCCGTGTCCGCATTTCCGGCCAGGAGCCCGTCACGCCAGATCTCCAGGCGCTGGAAGGCGCGGGCGTCCTGGAGCTGGCCCTGGTCCTTGAGCTCCAGGGCCCGGCGGATGGGCTCGGGGTCGGCTTGGCGGATGAGCGCGCCGATGAACTGCATCTGGCGGCGCTTGGCCTCGTGGCTCTTCATGGCCTTGGCCTCGCGCACGGCGCGCTTGAGGTCCTCGGGCATGTCGATGCGTTCCAGGGCCTCGGCCGAGAACTCCAGGAGGCGCGAGCCCAGGTCCTGGAGGGCGTTCATCTCGCGTTTCTTCTGGGATTTGCTGGGGGGACGGTCGTCGTTGCGCATGGGGGCAGTGTAGCCCAGCAGGACCCTCCGCGCCAAGCCCGCGCGTTGACAATCCCCGGCCCGAAAACGTACTTGTCTGGGGACCCCGGAGGTTTCATGGATTCCCAAGACAAGCAGATCCTCGACCTGATCCAGTCCGGCTTTCCGCTCACGCCGCGGCCTTACGCCGAGGTGGGCCGCGAACTGGGCCTCACCGAGGCCGAGGTCCTGGCCCGCGTGCGGTCCCTGCGCCAGCGGGGCGTGATCCGGCGCGTGGGGGCCAATTTCGGCTCGCGCAGCCTGGGCTGGCGCTCCACGCTCTGCGCCGCCAAGGTGCCCGAGGACCGGCTCGAGGCCTTTGTGGCCGAGGTCAACCGGCACCCGGGCGTGACCCACAACTATTTGCGCCGCCACGAGTTCAATGTCTGGTTCACCTACATCGGGCCGGACTGGGACAACGTGGAATCCACCCTGGCCGGGATCACCGAGAAGACCGGCATCCCGATCCTGAACCTGCCGGCCTCGAAGATGTTCAAGATCAAGGTGGATTTCGCCATGGACGATGCCTAGGAGGACCCAATGGCCGACGTGATCCTCTCCCCCTCGCTGCTCTCCGCGGACTTCTCGCGCCTGGCCGAGGAACTCAACGCGCTCCAGACCGCGGGCGTCTCCTGGGTGCACCTGGATGTCATGGACGGGGCCTTTGTGCCGAACATCACCTTCGGCCCGCCCGTGATCCAGGCCATGCGCAAGGGCAGCACGCTCTTTTTCGACACCCACCTCATGATCGAGCGGCCCGAGCGCTACATCGCGGACTTCGCCGCGGCCGGGGCCGACCTCATCTGCGTGCACGCCGAGGCCACGGTGCACCTGGAGCGGGTCTGCGACATGATCGCCAAGGCCGGCAAGAAGGTCGGCGTGGCGCTCAATCCGGCCACCCCGGCGGAGGCCGTGAAGTACCTCCTGCCCCAGCTGGACCTGGTGCTGGTCATGAGCGTGAACCCGGGTTTCGGCGGCCAGTCCTTCATCCCCTTCAGCCTGGACAAGATCCGCGAGCTCAAGACCATGATCCGGGTCAGCGGCGCGCGCACCCTGATCCAGGTGGACGGCGGGGTGACCCCGGAGAACTGCGCGGACATCGTGGGCGCGGGCGCGGACGTGCTCGTTTCGGGCTCGGCCTTCTTCAATTTCCCGCCCTATGGCGAGCGGCACAAGATTTTCCTGACGGCCTGCGCGGGCTGACCCGGCTTCGCCGGTTTTACGGAAAACAAGAAGGCGGGAGGTTTTCCTCCCGCCTTCTTTTGCGGCACGGCTTTCTTTGCGTGTTCGTGAATCCGGCGAAGCCGGCTAATCCACCCAGTCGTCGTCCTGCTCGATGGGCGCGAACCCCCGGCGCATGGTGTTTTCCGTGACCACGCGCGGGTCCATGAACTGGAGCAGGTAGTCCGGGCCGCCGGACTTGGAGCCCACGCCGGACATCTTGAACCCGCCGAAGGACTGGCGTTCGACCATGGCCCCGGTGGAGCCCCGGTTCAGGTACAGGTTGCCCACGCGGAACTCGCGGCGGGCCTGCTCCAGGTGCAGCGGGCTGCGGCTGTACACCGCGCCGGTGAGGGCGAAGCGCGTGCTGTTGGCCATGGCGAGCGCCTCGTCGAAGTCCCGGGCGCGCAGGACCGCCAGCACCGGGCCGAAGACCTCTTCCTGGGCGATGCGGTGTTCCGGCCGGATGCCTTCCACGATGGTCAGGGGCACGTAGCAGTCCCCGGCGGGCGCGTCGGTGCGCTTCACCAGGACCTTGCCCTCGGACTCGGCAATGGCGATGTACTTCATGACGTTGTCGCGGGCCGCGCGGTCCACCACCGGGCCCATGAAGTGGGCCGGGTCCTCGGACGGGCCGATGGACAGGCACTCGGCCGCGGCCTTGAGCCGGTTCACGAAGCGGTCGTAGATCTCGTCGAGCACGATGACCCGGGAGCAGGCCGAGCACTTCTGGCCCTGGAAGGCGAAGGCCGAGGAGAGGACCCCGCCCACGGCCTCGTCCAGGTCCGCGTCGTCGTCGATGACGATGGCGTTCTTGCCGCCCATCTCGGCGATGACCTTCTTGCACTGCTCCTGGCCGGGCCGGACGTGCGCCGCCTTTTCCTGGATGCGCAGGCCCACCTCCATGGACCCGGTGAAGGCGATGACCGCCACGTCCGGGTGCTCCACCAGGTGGTCGCCCATGACCGAGCCGCGGCCCGGCACGAAGTTGAAGACCCCGGCGGGCAGTCCGGCCTGGCGGAAGAGTTCCACCAGGTTCCAGCCGATGGCCGAGGACAGGCCCGAGGGCTTGTAGACCACGGGGCAGCCGGAAACGATGGCCGCAGAAACCATGCCCACGCTGATGGCCAGGGGGAAGTTCCAGGGCGCGATGACCNNCGGCCACGCCCTTGCCCTGGTAGAAGTAGTGGTTCAGCTCGCCCGGGGCCCGGCCCATGCGCCGGGGATCGCCCAGGCGGATGGCCTCGCGGGCGTAGTATTCCAGGAAGTCGATGGCCTCGCCCACGTCGGCCCAGGCCTGGTCCCACTGCTTGCCCACCTCCAGGACCTGGAGCGCGGACAGCTCGAAGACGCGGGCCCGGGCNNCCTCGGCGGTGCCGGCCTGGCAGACTTTGGCCACGATCTCTCCGGGCCTGGCCGGGTTGTAGGAGTCCAGGAGGTCGGAGGTGGCCGTCTCGCGGCCGTCGATGAACAGGGGCAGGGTGCGGCCGAAGTCCGTGCGCACGGCCGCAAGGGCCTGGCGGAAGCCCTCGCGCGTGGCCGGGATGGTGAAGTCCGCGGCCGGGAAGTTGGCGAAGGCCGGGAGTTCGCCCTGGAGGCCCGCGAGCCCGGGCCGCTTGCGCCGGGGCCTGGCGGCCAGGGCCTCGGCCTC
>DFYP01000149.1 GCA_002382645.1 Desulfovibrio sp. UBA4079
GGGGGCCAAGGTCCTGGGCCTGGACTACGAGTTGCCGGCCCTGCGCTTCGCCCGGGAGAACGCGGCCCTGAACCAGATCCCCGGCGTGCTCTGGGTCCAGATGGACTGGCGCGAGCCGGGCCTGGCCCAGGGGGCCTTCGAGCGCATCCTCGGGGCGGACATCCTCTACGAGCGCCGCTTTTTCGAGCCCCTGGAGGGGCTCCTGCGCCGGAGCCTGGCGCCGGGCGGGATCGTCTGGATCGCCGAGCCCGCCCGCGAGGTCTCGGCCCGGGTCTGGGACGAGCTGCGCTCCCGGGGCTGGCGGACCGAGAAGAAGACCACGGAAACGGTCCGCGCCGTCACCGGCGGGGACTACACGGCCACGGTGCATCTCTGGGAACTCACACGGAACGACTAAGGAGCCGCACATGGGCAAGACCATCCGCTTCGGCGTGTCCCTGGACTCGGACCTGCTTGACCGCTTCGACAGGGTCTGCGACGACAAAAGCTATCAGACCCGCTCCGAGGCCATCCGCGACCTCATCCGCAACATGCTCGTGCAGCGGGAGTGGGAGGAGGCCAAGGGTGAGCTGGCCGGGACCCTGTCCCTGGTCTACGACCACCACCACAGCGGCCTGACCCAGAAGCTCCTGGAGCTCCAGCACGACGAGCACGGGGTCATCCTGTCCACCCTGCACGTGCACCTGGACCACCACAACTGCCTGGAGGTCCTGGTGCTCAAGGGCCCGGCCGACAAGATCAAGGCCCTGGGCCAGAAGCTCATCTCCACCAAGGGCGTGAAGCACGGCCAGCTCGGGCTGACCACCACGGGCCAGGACCTGCTCTGATGGAGGACGTGCAGCGGCATCCCGCGCCCGTGGCCCTGGCCATCGACCGGGTGGGGGTCAAGGACCTGCGTCTGCCCCTCACGGTGCGCGACCGCACCGCCGGGGCCCAGCACACCGTGGCCCGGGTGGAGCTCTCTGTGGACCTGCCCGCGGAGTTCAAGGGCACGCACATGAGCCGGTTCGTGGAGGCCCTGGAGGACTTCAGCGAGGAGCTGGACTACGCCTCGTTCCGGAAGCTCCTGGCCGGCATCGCCGAGCGGCTCAACGCGCGCACGGCCTTCGCCCGCTTCACCTTCCCCTACTTCCTGCGCCGCCAGTCGCCGGTGAGCGGGAGCACGGGGCTCATGGGCTACACCTGCCACGTGCAGGGGGTCTATGCCGACGGCCGCCTGGACTTCACCCTGGGGGTGGAGGTGCCGGTGATGACCGTCTGCCCCTGCTCCAAGGCCATCAGCGAGGAGGGCGCCCACAGCCAGCGGGCCATGGTCCGCATCGAGGCCCGGTTCAAGGGCTTCCTCTGGGCGGAGGACCTCATCGAGATCGCCGAGCGCTCGGGCTCCTCGCCGGTCTACACCCTGCTCAAGCGCGAGGACGAGAAGCACGTCACCGAGACGGCCTTCGCCAACCCGGCATTCGTGGAGGATGTGGTGCGGGCCGCGGCCCAGGGCCTGTCCTGTCACCCCCAGGTGACCTGGTTCCGCGTGGAGGTGGAGAGCTTCGAATCCATCCACGACCACTCGGCCGTGGCCGCTATTGAAAGCCGGGTGGAAAAGGCGTAGAAGAAGAATCGAGGACACAGCCCGTGAACATTGACGCCAGCATGCAGTCCCTGGACGTTTTCAGCGTCGCCCAGCAGGTCTCGGCCAACAACGTGGCCAACGTGAGCACCGAGGGCTTCCAGTCCAGCCGCGTGGACCTGGAGGAGACCGCCGCGGGCGGCGTGGCCGTGGCCGACATCCGCCAGAGCTCCGAGGCCGGGCCGCTGCTCTCCAGCGAGCGCCTGGAGACCAACGCCTACGGCCAGGTGGAGTCCGTGCCCACCTCGGTCATGGGCAGCAACACCGACATCGGCAAAGAAATGGTGGACATGATGGTCAACCAGGCGGCCTTCGGCGCCAATGTGAGCGCGGTGCGCACCTGGGACCAGATGACCGGGGCCCTCCTGGACATGGTGGTCTGAACCGCGCCAGGGGGCGGCGCAAGGCCGCTGGAACAGGAGAGCCCGCAGGAGCGCATCGGCGCCGGCGGGCTCGAATCATGTCCAGGGAGGAGACCATGGTGCCCAAGGCCCAGAAGACCGATTTCGACGTGATCATCGTGGGCGGCGGCCCGGCCGGACTGTTCGCGGCCTACTGGCTGGCCGAGCACTCCAGTCTTTCGGTCCTGCTCCTGGAAAAGGGCAAGCCCGAGCACAAGCGCGAGTGCCCCATCGCCGGAGGCGGGAAGCGCTGCGTCAAGTGCCGGCCCTGCAACATCCTCTGCGGCGTGGGCGGGGCCGGGCTGTTCTCCGACGGCAAGCTCAATTTCATCCACAAACTCGGCAAGACCGACCTGACCCAGTTCCTGGACGAGCCCGCGGCCGTGGCCCTGATCGAGGAGACCGAGGCCGTGTTCAACCGCTTCGGCATGGATGGGCCGGTCTATCCCACGGACATGGAGGCCGCCCGGGCCATCCGCCAGACCGCCAAGAAGCACGGCATCGACCTGCTGCTCATCCGCCAGAAGCACCTGGGCAGCGAGAACCTGCCCCGGCACATCGGCGGCCTGGCCGAGTACATCCGGGAACGCGGCGTGGCCCTGCACACCTCCGAGGAGGTCCGCGACCTCGTGGTGGACAAGGGCCGGGTGCGCGGGGTGCTCACCAATCGCGGGGAGTACACCTGCCGCAACGTGATCCTGGCCCCGGGCCGGGTGGGCGCGGAGTGGACCGCGGCCGTGGTCCAGAAGCTCGGCATCGGCGTGTCCCAGCGGGGCATCGAGGTGGGCGTGCGCGTGGAGGTCCACAAGGACATCATGCAGGAGCTCTGCGACATCATCTACGACCCCACCTTCTTCATCCGCACGGCCAAGTACGACGACCAGACCCGGACCTTCTGCACCAACCAGGGCGGGTTCGTGTCCCTGGAGAACTACCAGGACTTCGTCTGCGTCAACGGCCACGCCTACATGGACAAGAAGTCCGAGAACACGAACTTCGCCTTCCTGTCCAAGGTGGTGCTCACCGAGCCGGTGAGCGACAACCAGGCCTACGGCGAGGCCATCGGCAGGCTGGCCACGCTCATCGGCGGGGGCAAGCCCATCCTCCAGCGCTTCGGGGACCTGAAGCGCGGCCGCCGGAGCACCTGGACCCGCATCAGGAACAGCTTCGTGACCCCGACCCTGCGCGACGTGGAGCCCGGGGACATCGCCATGGCCCTGCCCGAGCGCATCCTGACCAACGTGGTGGAGGGCCTGGAGAAGCTGAACCAGGTGGTGCGCGGGGTGGCCAACGACGAGACCCTGCTCTACGCCCCGGAGATCAAGTTCTTCGCCACCCAGGTGGACACCAGCCCGCTGCTGGAGACCCGCGTGCACGGCCTGTTCGTGGCCGGGGACGGCCCGGGCGTGGCCGGGAACATCGTCTCGGCCGCGGCCACCGGGATCATCCCGGCCCGGGAGATCGTGGCCCGCGCCGGGAAATGACCCGGAAAAGAGCCCGGGAAAGAGTCCCAAAGGCCTTCCAGCTTTCGCGTTCCCGCCCTGACCCATTGACTTTGCGTCATTTCATTGACAGGGAATGAGGGAATCAAGCGCAGGAGGCGGCATGGGTCTTCACCTGGACGGCATCATCGGCGGCAGCCCGGCCCTGCTGGAAGTCTATCGCGTCCTGCTCAAGGTCGCGCCCACGGACAGCACCGTGCTTGTCACCGGCGAGTCCGGCACGGGCAAGGAACTGCTCGTGCGGGCCCTGCACCGCAACAGCCGCCGCAAGGACCGGCCCTTCGTGCCGATCAACTGCGGGGCCATCCCCAAGGAACTCTTGGAATCCGAGCTCTTCGGCCACGAGAAGGGCGCCTTCACCCACGCCATCCGCTCCCGGCCCGGCCGCTTCGAGCTGGCCGACGGCGGGACGCTGTTCCTGGACGAGATCGGGGACATGGACCTGAGCCTCCAGGTCAAGATTCTGCGCGCCCTTCAGGAGAAGGAGATCGAGCGCGTGGGCGGCTCCCAGATCAAGAAGGTGGACGTGCGCGTGGTCGCGGCCACCAACCGCGACCTGGAAAAGGACGTGGCCGCGGGCAAGTTCCGCGAGGACCTGTTCTACCGTCTGAACGTCATCCCCCTGCACCTGCCGCCCCTGCGCGAACGCGGGGAGGACACCCTGCAGCTGGCCGAGTTCTTCCTCCAGCGCTTCTGCTCGGACAAGCAGCGCCCCCGGCTGCGCTTCCGGGACAAGGCCCGGGACATGATCCTGGCCTATTCCTGGCCGGGCAACGTGCGCGAGCTGGAGAACNNCAGGTCGCCCCCGAGGACCTGCCCGAGAAGATCTGGCGCGAGGTGGGCGAGGACCCGCCCAAGCGCGAGATTCCCGCGGCCCTGCGGCCGGCCGGGTTCGCCTGGCCCACGCTCCGGGACATGCGCGACAAGGAGATGGGGCTCAAGGAATTTCTGGACGACATCGANNCAGCGTCTGCTGGAGGAGGCCCTGCAGGAGGCCGACGGGGTCAAGAACCAGGCCGCCGAGATCCTCGGCATCAAGCGCACGACCCTCATCGAGAAGCTCAAGAAGCGCAAGGGCGGCGAATCGGACTAGGGTCAGCCCCGGCCTTTCCGGGGAGCCCTGGACGGATTGCACGCTCCTTGCATAACCGCCCGGCGTGACAGTGAAACGACTCCGGAAGGTTCCAGCGGTCCTGGCCGCCGCCCTGCTGCTCTGGCTCTCCCAGACCCCGCAGGCCCTGGCCCTGCGCCTGGAGGCGCACTCGCGCGGCGAGGCCGAGGTGCTGACCGTCACCTTCGAGTCGCCCCAGCCGCCGTCCTTCTCCGTGGCCCGCACCGGCCGCCAGGAGATCACGGTGTCCCTGGGGGGCGACGCCTGGAAGGCCGAGAGCCGCCCCGCGGCCCTGGCCGGGGGCATGTCGCGCCTCCTGGACGGGGTGGACCCCGGAGGCTCGGGCCTGCGCGTCCGGGTCAAGACCAACGCCTTCGGNNCCGGCCGAACCGGCCCAGACTCCGGCCAAGAAACCCGAGCCCGCCAAGGTCGAGGCCAAGAAACCGGAACCGGCCAAGGCCGAAACCAAAAAGCCCGAGCCGCCCAAGGCAGAGCCCAAGAAGGCCGAAGCCCCCAAGGCCGCCCCCGCGGCTCCGGCCGGGACCCAGGCCCCGGCCAACAACAAGAAGGCCGCCTCCCAGGAGCCGGTCCAGGTCCAGCCGAGCAAGCGCGGCGCGGCCCCGGCCGTGGAGACCGACCTGCCCATGCCCGGTGACGCCGCCTCGGCGGCCGCTCCGGGCCAGGAGCCCTATTTCTCCGTGCCCTATTCCGTGCGCACCCAGCTGGGCAGCGGCGGTTCCGACGACGAGGCCTTCCGCCAGTCGGGCCAGGAACCCGAGGCCCGCACCGTGCCCGCGGGCGAGGACGGCGAGGTGCGCTTCAAGGCCGTGGCCAAGGGACCCGAGGAGGTCCGGCTGGCCGAGCTGGCCCGCTCCCAGGGGCCCGAG
>DFYP01000155.1 GCA_002382645.1 Desulfovibrio sp. UBA4079
GGCTTCAGGAGCGGCCTGGGCCTGGGGTTCGGCCGGGGCGGCCTCGGACTCGGGAGCCTTCTTGGTCTTGGCTTCGGGCTTGGCGGCCGGAGGCGCGGCCTGGGGCGCTGCCTTTTTCTTGGCCTCGGGAGCCGGGGCCTCGGCAACGGCCTCGGCCACCACGGGCACGGGGTCCCGGAGGAAGCTCACGCCCAGGCCCGTGAGCAGGAAATTGCCCCCGGCCCGCCAGAGCAGGCCCATGGCCAGGAGCGAGGCCAGCATGGCCGCCAGCCAGAACCAGCCGATGGGCCCCAGCTGAGGCCGCACGGTCTGGAGATTGTAGGCCGGTTCCAGGACCTCGGCCTGGAGCCGGGCGTAGAGGGCCGCGGCATCGGTCCTCTTGGCCCGGGTGAGTTCCGAGGCTAGGGTTCCGGAGAGGTGCAGCAGCAGGAACAGGGTTTCGCGCTCGGGCAGGCCCGCGCCCATGGCCAGGGCCCGGCCGCTGCGGGCATAGACGGCCTCGGCGTCCAGCAGGGCCTGGCGGGCGAAGGCCTTGGCGTCCAGGTAGGGCACCTCCAGGCGGTTGCCCGCCGGGGCCACGTTGTAGCCGTACTGGGTGATGAGCGCGGCCGCGGCATTGGCCTGGCGCGGGGTGGGAAAGGCCAGGGTCAGGCGCAGGTCCGCGTTGTTCATGGACTTGAGCTGGTCGGCCAGGTCGCCGTAGCGCAGGCCCTGGCCCTTGAGCCGGGAGAGGAGCAGGTTGTCGGCGGTGTCCAGGAGGCCTTCCTCGCCCATGACCGGGACAAAGGCCATGGCCCAGAGCACGGTCAGGGCCAGGAAGGTGCAGGCCCCGGAGAGGATCAGGGCCTTGCCCTGGATGCCTTTGGCCCCGGTGCCGCGGCGCAGGGCCCCGAGGTTGCTGAACAGGGCGATGAGGATCCAGAGGGCGAAGGACAGGGGCACCATGAACACGAGGAACCCCGCGGCGCTGTGCAGCAGCCCGTCCAGGGAGGGGCTCAGGCCGAGGAGCCCGGCCCGGGACAGGACCGCGGGCAGGGTCAGCAGGCGGTTGCCCAACACGGCCAGGACCACGGCCAGAAAGAAGCCCTTGAGGGCCAGGGGGTTGATGAAGCGGAGCACGGGCCGGGCCAGGCGCAGGCCCGAGAGCAGGCCCAGGAGCAGGCCCGCGGCCGTGGTGCAGGTGAGCAGGCCCGCCGGGGAGTAGAAGAACGCGGCCAGGCCCGCGGCCAGACCGGCCTGGAGCATGTCCGCGCCTGCGGCCGGGATGGCGGCCAGGCCCATGACCCCGGAGAGCAGGGGCAGGGTCAGGGCCCCGCCCGTGGCCCCGGCCAGGGCCAGGAAGAAGCCCGAGAACAGGCCCAGAACCAGGGCCGGAATGGCCGAGACCGCGCCCTGGGCCGGGTCTGCGGGGTCGCGCAGCAGGGCCAGGAAGCCGGAGGGGCCCGAGGACTCCACCTCCACCGAGGTCTTCGATTCCTCGTCCTCGCCGCCCCTGGAGCCCTTGCGCCGGGGCTCCTCTTCTTCCGGCGGCGGGGCCTTTTTCACCTCGTCGTGGCGCAGGAAGCGGAGCAGGTCGCGCAGGGCCAGGGCCGAGAGCAGGAGGAGCAGCCCGGCCTGGGTCAGGGCCATGTACAGGTCGCTGCGGTTGGGGTCGTCCAGGAACAGGCGCACGGCCAGGAGGCCGCCCGCGGCCGCGCCCGGCAGCGCGCCCAGGCCCAGGAACAGGGCCAGCTTGGCGTGGAGCTTTTTGGCCCGGAAGTGGTCCAGCCCGCCGAGCAGGCCGAAGACCGAGAGGGCCAGCAGTTCGCTGCCCGCGGCCGGAACCCCGCGCAGGCCCAGGCCCATGAGCGCGGGCACGGCCAGGAACCCGCCGCAGGCTCCGGAGGTTGCGGCCACGGTTCCGCCGAAAAAGCCCAGGAGCAAAGCCACGATGAACAGGCCGGGGATGTCCGGGGGCAGGACAAAGGGTGAGGCGGCCCCGCCGATCTGGGCGGGCAGGTCCGCGGCCAGGGCCGGGGAGGCGCAGCGCAGGAGCAGAAGCGCGGTCAGGCAGACCGCGCCGATCCAAGGGATCGCCGGGTTGCTGCCCGGCATTGCGCGTGGTTGGGCCATTTCCGGGTCCTTGCGCCGAGGTTCTGAGAACAGCCATAGCAGGACCAGGCCCCCAGCGCAATGATTGCGGCCGCGGCCCAGGCGCACTATACCCCTGCCCATGCGCACCACGCCGCCTGAACCGCGCCTGGAGGTCCATCTGCTGGACGCGGGCGTGACCCGCGAAGGCCGGGCCCTGCTGCGCGGCCTGCGTTTCGACCTGTTGCCCGGGGAGCACTGGGCCGTGCTCGGGGCCAACGGGGCGGGCAAGTCCACCTTCCTGCGCCTGGTGCGCGGGGACATGGCCCCGGACGACCCGCGCACCCGCCTTTACCGCCTGGACGGCGAGGGGCAGAGCGGGCCCATCGGCCTGCGCCAGCGCATGGCCCTGGTCTCGGCCGCGCTCCAGGATTTCTACGTCACCTCGGAATCCGGGGCCACGGCCCTGGAGGTGGTTCTGGCCGGGTTCTTCGACGCGCCNNCTGCTCTACGAGGAGCCGGACCCGGAGCTGCGGCAGCGGGCCCTGGCCGCGTTGAAGGACCTGGACGCCATGGACCTGGCCGGACGGCCCATGCGGACCCTGTCCCAGGGCCAGGCCCGGCGGGTGCTCCTGGTCCGGGCCCTGGTCACGGAGCCGGACATCCTGCTTCTGGACGAATTCCTGGACGGGCTCGACGCCGCCTCCCGGGCCGCCACCCTGGAGCTGCTGGAGCGGGCCGGGGAGCGCGCCACCCTGCTCTGCGCAGCGCATCGCGTGGAGGACCTGCCGGGCTGCGTGCAGCGGGCCCTGGTCCTGGACCAGGGCCGCGTGCGCGACCAGG
>DFYP01000006.1 GCA_002382645.1 Desulfovibrio sp. UBA4079
GGAACGGGGCGGGTCCCCGGTTCACTTCCCCAGCATCTTGCGGGCAAAGGCCCGCATCTTCTCGGCCTCGGCGAACTGGGGGTTCACTTCCAGGGCCTTCTGGGCGGCTTCGTCCACCTTGGCCCACTTCTTCCAGTCGATGTACAGCCGGCCCATGTTGAAAAAGAGGAACTCGTCCTGTTTGCTGATCTCCAGGGCCTTGAGATAGTACTTCTCGGCCGTGGCGAAGTCCTGCATCTTGCGCAGCACGATGCCGATGCGGTTGTACAGGTGGATGGCGTTGGGATCGTGGCGCAGGGCCTCCTCCAGGTAGCCCAGGGCATCCTGGTAGCGGCCCACCTTGAGGAAGCGGTCGGCGATGTCGGCCTTGAGGTCCGTGTCCGCCGGAAATTCCGAGATGAGCTGGTTGAAGAGGGCCTTGGCCTCCTCGAACTTGCCCGCATCCAGCAGGCCTTGGGCGTTGCCGAGCATTCCGGCCTTGCGGCGCTCCAGTTCGGCCAGATCCTTCTGGGCGTCCTCGGTGACCAGGTTCTGCATCTCCTGGAGCAGCTCGTAGATGGCGTCCAGCAGCGCCTTCTCCTCGCCCGGGGTGTACTGGATCACCAGGGGATAGATCTTGCGCAGTCCGGGGTCGGAATTGAGCACGTTGACCGCATCCGCCAGCAGCCTGGCGAATTCGTCCTTCTCGCTCTTCATGAGCGAAGACTTCAGGATCACGATGAGCGAGTCATGCACGGCCTGGACCGCAGGCATGCTCTTGCCCTGCTTGAGCTGCGTACGGATCGCCGAAAGCCTCTGCCGCGCCTTGGTCAGTTCCGTGGACATGCGCTCCCCCCCTTGTTGCGCTCCCCTATTTGCCGGTGCTCTGGCGCACCATGTCCCGGAACCGGGACATGAAATATTGGCTGTCGTGGGGCCCCGGCGCGGCCTCCGGATGGAACTGGATGGCCAGGATGGGCTTGTCGCGGTGGGCGAAGCCCTCCAGGGTCCCGTCGTTCAGGTTGCGGTGGGTCTCCTTGAGGAAATCGAGGCCCGAGACGTCCACGCAGAACCCGTGGTTCTGGGAGGAGATCTCGATCTTGCCGGTGTCCAGGTCGAGCACGGGGTGGTTGCAGCCGTGGTGTCCGAACTTGAGCTTGAAGGTGGTCCCGCCCAGGGCCAGGCCCAGAAGCTGGTGGCCCAGGCAGATCCCGGCCACGGGGTAGTCCCGGGTCAGGTCCCGGGTGGCCTCCACCGCGGTGGTCACGGCCGCGGGGTCGCCGGGGCCGTTGGACAGGAACACGGCGTCGGGCTGGAGCGCCCGGACCTGGGCCGCGGTATAGCAGGAGGGCACCACCAGGAGGTCGAAGCCCTGGCCGGCCAAAAGCCGCAGGATGTTCCACTTGATGCCAAAGTCGTAGACCACCAGCCGGGGGCCTTTGCCCGGCCAGTCGTAGCCCTTGTCCGCGTCCACGGCGCGGGGGGCCTTGCCGTCCCAGGTGTAGGCCGCGCCGCAGGTGACCCGGTCGGCCAGGTTCAGGCCCTCCATGGAGGGGATGGCCCGGGCCCGGGCGACCAGTTCCTCGGGCGAAAGGTCCTCGGTGGTCATGTAGCCGCGCTGGGCCCCGTGCAGGCGCAGGTGGCGGGTCAGCGCCCGGGTGTCGATGCCCTCGATGCCCATGATCCCGGCCTGTTCCAGGTACTCGGGCAGGGGCATGGCCGCGCGCCAGTTGCTCGGGCGCTTGCAGCACTCCTTGACGATGAAGCCCTCGCACTGGACCTTGGAGGATTCCACGTCCTCGGGGTTGACCCCGTAGTTGCCGATGAGCGGATAGGTCATGCAGACCATCTGGCCCACGTAGGAGGGGTCGGTGAGGATCTCCTGATACCCGGTCATGCCGGTGTTGAAGATGACCTCGCCCTCGGCCGCGCCGGGGCCGGTGAAGGTGGCGCCCTCGAAGCGGGCTCCGTCTTCCAGGGTCAGGACGGCTTTCATCGATTCTGCTCCATGAGAATGTTGCGCACGAGCTCCAGGTCCTCGGGCCGGTCCACGGCGTGGCAGAGACATTCGGTCAGGACCACGCGGATCGGGATGCCGTTTTCCAGAAGCCGCAATTGTTCCAGCTTCTCGCGGGTTTCCAGGGGGGCCGGCGGCAGGGCGGCGAAGCGGGCGAGCGTCTTCATGCGGAAGGCGTAGAGCCCGATGTGCAGGAGATAGTCCCGGCCCTCGCCCCAGGGGATGGCCGCACGGGAGAAATAAAGCGCATCGCCCCGTCTGTCCAGCACGACCTTGACCCGGTCCGGGCTCTGGGCCGCGGCGGGGTCCATGGTCCGGGCCAGGGTGGCGGCCTGGACCCCGGGGTCCGCGAAGGGCGCCAGCACCTGGGAAAGCATGGCCGGGTCCAGGGCCGGTTCGTCGCCCTGGATGTTCACCACCACGGCCTCCTCGGGCACGCCCAGGGCCCGGGCCGCCTCGAGCACGCGATCCGTGCCGCTGGCGTGGTCCGGCCGGGTCATGAGCACGGGCACGTCCAGGGCCTCGGCGGCCTGGCGGATGCGTTCGTCGTCCGTGGCCAGGACCACCGAGCAGAGCTCCGGGCAGCGGCTGGCCCGCTGGTGCACGTGCCAGAACATGGGCCGTCCCAGGATGTCGGCCAGGGGCTTGCCCGGAAAGCGGGTGGAGCCGTAGCGCGCCGGGATGACGCCGTAGCACGGGGGAAGGGTCTTCATGGGCTGTAGGGGGTTCTCTATCCGTTCTCCAGCCATTGGGCAATACGGCCGCAGACCGCCGCGGCGCCGCCGGTCCGGCTGGCGGCGTAATCCAAAACCGCGCGGCGCACGGCTGCGCGGTCCGGGGGCCGCGCCAGGAAGGCCAGCAGGGCCTCCAGGACCCCGTCCCCGTCCCGGGCCTCGCGCAGCGGGCCCAGGTCCAGGATGGCCCGGCCCACCCAGGCGAAGTTGTCCCAGTGCGGGCCCGTGACCGTGGGTGTGCCCAGGCCCAGGGGCTCCAGGAAGTTCTGCCCGCCCAGGGGCTTGAGGCTGCCGCCCACAAAGGCCGCCCGGGCCAGGCCGTAGGCGCGACCCAGCTCGCCGAACACGTCCCAGAGCAGCACCGTGCCCGGCACGGCCGGGGCGTTCAGGCTCGAGCGCCGCACGCAGGGGACGCCGGTCCNNAAGCGCCGCACGCAGGGGACGCCGGCCCGGGCCAGCCGCCGGATCCAGGGCTCCACCCGGTCCATGTGCCGGGGAAAGAGCCCGACCACGGTGCCCGGGGCCCGGTCCAGAAGCCCGGCCAGCACCCCCGCCACCGCGCCCTCCTCCTGGCGGCGCACCGAGCCCAGGACCACGAAGTCCGTGTCCGGGGCGAGCAGCCCGGCCAGGGGGTTGTCCCCGCCGGGCGCGGCGCTGCGGGCCAGGCGGTCGAACTTGATGTTGGGCATGAGCCCCACCCGCTCGCGGCCAAAAAGCTTCTCGAAGCGCCTGGCGTCCTCCGGGGACATGGCCAGGACGAAGTCCGGGGCCAGCAGCTTGGCGGCCCCGGGAAAGCGGCGGTACCCGGCCAGGCTCTTCGCGGTCATCCGGCCGTTGGCCAGGAGCACGCGCGTGCCCTGGCGGCGGCAGGCGGCCATGAACCCGGGCCAGAGCTCGCTCTCCAGAAGCACGGCCACGTCCGGGGCCGCGGCGGCCACCGCCTGCTCCATGAGCCGGGGCGCGTCAAAGGGGAAATAGCGCGTCTGCACGCTCAGGCCCGGGTCCAGGTCCGGCGAGGCCGCGGCCTGACGCAGCACGCCCAAGCCCTGGCTCGTGTTCGTGGTGCAGAGCACGGAAAGCCCGCCCGCCGGGGCCCGCAGCCGGCGCAGGACCTCCCAGGCCAGAAAGGCCTCCCCGGCCGAGGCCGCCTGGATCCAGACCCGGGCCCGGGCCGGGAGCCCGCTTCGCAGGGTGCGCTCGTCCAGGCCCTCGCGCAGGCGGTGGTGGCGGGAAAGCAGGGGAATGGCCAGTTTCCAGGCCAGACCGTAGACCGATTCCAGCAGGGTCTTCATGGCCGCGCGGGCCTCACGCCCGGCTCCGGCCGCCGCGCTCCTCCAGGCCGAGCCGGATGAGTTCGGCCACAAGGGCCGGGAAATCCAGGCCGATCTCGGCCGCGGCCCGGGGCACCAGGCTGGTGGGGGTCATGCCCGGCAGGGTGTTCATCTCCAGGAGGAAGAGCCCCTCGCCGTCCCAGATGAAGTCGCCCCGGCTGTACCCGGACAGGCCCAGGGCCCGGTGGGCCCGCAGGGTCAGGTCCTGGACCCGGGCGGTGACCTCCGCGGGCACCGGCGCGGGGCAGATCTCCTCGGCCCCGTCCGCGGCGTACTTGTTCTCGTAGTCGAAGAAGGCCGCGCCGTGCTTGGGCCGGATCATGATGAGCGGCAGGGCCCGCTCACCCAGGACCCCGCAGGTCAGCTCCGTGCCGTTCACCCCGCACTCGGCCAGGGCCACGTCGTTCATGCCAAAGACCAGGTCCAGGGCCGGGCCCAGCTCCCCGGGCTCACGCACCAGGCTCATGCCCAGGCTGGAGCCGCCGGAGTTGGGCTTGACGAACAGCGGCAGGGGCAGGGCCTGGACCTGGGACAGGTCGTTCTCGTCGCAGACCAGGGCCCAGTCCGGGGTGGGGATGCCCTCGGAACTGAAGACCTCCTTGGCCGCGGCCTTGTTCAGGGCCAGAAACGAGCCCGCCGGGCCCGTGCCCTGGTAGGGGCAGCCGGCCTTGTCCAGGAGGGCCTGGATCAGGCCGTCCTCCCCGGGCGCGCCGTGGAGGTTCAGGAAGGCGAAGTCGTGTCCGCGGGCCTCGGCCTGGATCTCCCGGAAGCGCCGGGAGGGGTCCAGGAAGGTCACGGTGTGGCCCAGGTCCTGGAGCGCGGACTCGATCTTGCGGGCCCCGGACAGGGAGACCTCGCGCTCACTGGACCAGCCGCCTGCGATCAGAAGGACGCGCATGTGAGATCCACCTCAAGGGCCTGACTGAAAAGCTGTTCGATCTGCCGCCCCTGCTCGTGGGTGGCCTCGATGCGGGCGCGGATGGCCTCGCTGGAGCCGTAGCGCGCGAGCAGGTCCTGAAAGCGGTCCTCCATGGACACGAGCCGGTCGTGGGCCACGCGCTTGTCGCCGTAGAGCACGCAGAGCGGCGCGAAGTCGCGCTCGATCTCGGCCTCGAAGGGCCAGAACACGTGGTGCATGACGCCCTGGGCGATGCGCGGGTTGCCGGTGTGCTCCATGACCCAGGAGGCCCCCAGCTGGCTGTGGTTGCCGCCGAAGCGGATGGTGTAGGTCTTGGCCAGGTCGTGGAGCAGGGCCGAGGCCCGCACCAGGGCCGGGTCCACGGCGAAGCCCTTGTCCCGGCCCCGCTCGGCCAGGAACGTGGCCACCCGGGCCACCAGCAGGCTGTGCTCGCGGATGTTCGGGAGCATCTCGTAGCGCTCCCAGAGCTCCAGGCAGGCGGCCTCGCCGGGCACGGGCCAGGTCTCCTCGCCCGGACGGGTGGGCGGCGCGGACAGGGGCGGAATCAGGTGGCGGAGGACGCCTCCGGGCTTGGGCAGGGTGGTATGTGCGCTCATGGCCGTTGGCTGGGCGGGCGGCCGCCCATGGACGGGAACCTAACAGTCCACAGGGCAAAAATAAAGCGGAACGTGCCTCCCGGCCGGGAGTCCACGGGCAAACACTTTTCCCTTGCCATTTTTCCCCTGTCCAAGTAAATGCGACTCTCGTGCCCCGGCAGGCGGACGTCCGTCCCGCCCTTCACCGCGGCCGACCATCGTGTCAACACATCGCGAGGAGGAATCCAATGGCTGTTGTGGAATTCAAAGGCAAGAAGTTCGAGGTGGACGAGGACGGTTTCCTGCAGCGCTTCGACGACTGGAACCCCGAGTGGGTCGAGTACGTTAAGGAGTCCGAAGGCATCAAGGAACTCTCCGACGGCCACAAGAAGGTCATCGACTTCCTGCAGGACTACTACAAGAAGAACGGCATCGCCCCCATGGTGCGCATCCTGTCCAAGGTGACCGGCTTCAAGCTCAAGGAAATCTACGAGCTGTTCCCGTCCGGCCCCGGCAAGGGAGCCTGCAAGATGGCCGGCCTGCCCAAGCCCACCGGCTGCGTCTGATTCCGATTCGCCAGCGTGCAAGCAAAAAAGGCGGAGCCAGCTCCGCCTTTTTTGTTTGAAGCTCGTTCCGAAAGAGGCTATGGATGGGCGGGCTCCTTCCGGCCCGAACGACCCCGCAGCGAGGTGATTCCATGAGCCAAGCACTGCTGGAGCAATTCCACGATCCGGCCCTCTGCCGGGACCTCCTCGAGCGCCTCAAGGCCGAACTCTCCGGTGAGCTGCGTTTCATGGAGGTCTGCGGCACGCACACCGTGGCCATCTTCCAGAGCGGCTTGCGCTCGCTGCTGCCCAAGGAGATCGTGCACCTCTCCGGCCCGGGCTGCCCGGTCTGCGTGACCCACGAGTCCGAGGTCAACGCCTTCCTGGACCTGGCCGGCAGGCCCGGGGTCATCCTGGCCACCTTCGGCGACCTCATGCGCGTGCCCGGCCGCAAGGGCCACAACCTGAAGAACGCCCAGGCCGACGGGGCCCGCGTGGCCGTGGTCTATTCGCCCTCGGACGCCCTCAAGCTGGCCCAGGACAATCCCACGGACACCGTGGTCTTCCTGGGCGTGGGCTTCGAGACCACCGCGCCCACCGTGGCCGCCACGGTGCTCACGGCCAAGGCCCAGGGCCTGACCAACTTCCAGGTGCTCTCCTTCCACAAGCTCGTGCCCCCGGCCCTGGAGGTCCTGCTGGCCGACGAGGGCACGCGCATCGACGCCTTCATCCTGCCCGGCCACGTCTCCGCGATCATCGGCCTGGAGCCCTACAAGGTCATCGCCTCGCGCTTCGGCAAGGCCGCGGCCATCACCGGCTTCGAGCCCGTGGACATCCTCTCGGCCCTGGTCTTCCTGGCCCGCTGCAAGAAGGAGGGCCGCGCCGAGGTGGCCAACCTCTACCGCCGGGTGGTGGCCGACGCGGGCAACCCCAAGGCGCGGGCGATCATGGCCCAGGTCTTCACGCCCTCCGACGCCCTCTGGCGCGGCATCGGCCGCATCCCGGGCTCGGGCCTGGAGCTGGCCGATTCCTTCGCCGCCTTCGACGCCAAAAAGCATTTCGGCCTGGTCATCGAGGACTGCCCGCCCCTGCCCGGATGCAAGTGCGGCGACGTGCTCAAGGGCCGCATCCGGCCGGACCAGTGTCCGCTGTTCAAAAAGTCCTGCACCCCGGCCAAGCCCGTGGGACCCTGCATGGTCTCCACCGAGGGCTCCTGCGCGGCCTACTACAAATACCAGGTGGACTAGGCATGTCCGACAAGATCCTCCTCGACTACGGCAGCGGCGGCCGGGCCTCCCACCGGCTGGTGGCCGACCTGTTCCTCAAGCACCTGGGCAACCCGGAGCTGAACCGGCTCAACGATGCGGCCCGCATCGACCTCACCGGCCCCCTGGCCATGAGCACGGACACCTTCACCGTGGACCCGATCTTCTTCCCGGGCGGGGACATCGGCTCCCTGGCCGTGCACGGCACGGTGAACGACGTGTCCATGCTCGGGGCCGCCCCGCGCTTTCTCACCTGCGGCTTCATCCTGGAAGAGGGCCTGCCCATCGCGGACCTCACGCGCATCGTGGCCTCCATGGGCAAGGCCGCCCAGGAGGCCGGGGTCCTGGTGGTGGCCGGGGACACCAAGGTGGTGCCCAAGGGCGCCGTGGACAAGATCTTCATCAACACCACCGGGATCGGGGAGATCATCGCCAACCCCGTGCCCTCGGGCGAGAGCGCCAGGCCCGGCGACGCCATCCTGGTCACCGGCAGCGTGGGCGACCACGGTCTGGCCATCCTCTCCACCCGCCAGGGCCTGTCCTTCGGCACGCCCGTGCTCTCGGACGCCGCCTCCCTGAACCACTCCATCGCCCGGCTGCTCAAGGCCGTGCCCGAAATCCACGTGCTGCGCGATCCCACCCGCGGCGGCCTGGCCACCACGGTGAACGAGATCGCCCTTTCCTCCAAGGTCTGCTGCGAGCTGGACGAGGAGGCCATCCCGGTGCGGCCCGAGGTCCGCGGCGGCTGCTCCTTCCTGGGCCTGGACCCGCTGTACCTGGCCAACGAGGGCAAGTTCCTCTGCTTCCTGCCCGGGGCCCTGGCCGACAAGGCCCTGGAGGTCCTGCGCGCCGACCC
>DFYP01000071.1 GCA_002382645.1 Desulfovibrio sp. UBA4079
GCACGGTCTGCTCCAGGGACGGCCCGGTCTCGGCGGGCAGGCTCGATTCCTTGAGCGCCGCGGGCCGGGGCAGGGACGCGGCCGAGACCCGGCGCACCATGGCGGGCTGCGAAGGCTGCGGGGCCAGGGAGGCCGGGGCCGGGACGACCCGCGCCGGATGGGCGGAGGTCTCCTGGGACCAGGCGGCCATGCGGGCCCGCTTGAGGTTCTCCACGGCCAGCACATAGTAGGACGGCGCGGCCTCGATGGCCTGCTGGAAATACTCCGCGGCCCGGGAGGCCTCGCCCTGGAGCAGGAGCACGTAGCCCAGGTTGTTCAGGGCCTTGGCCTCGTCGCCGCCGTAGCGGAAGGCTTCCAGGGCCTCGCTCTCGCGGCCCAGGCGCACCAGGGCCAGGCCCATGTTGTTGTACGTGCGCTTGTCCCCGCCGCCGCTCTTGACCGCGGCGCGCAGCTGGACCAGGGCCTTCTGCGGCTCGCCCAGGGCCAGCCAGG
The DNA here is from genome assembly GCA_002382645.1 of Desulfovibrio sp. UBA4079. GTDB lineage: Bacteria > Desulfobacterota > Desulfovibrionia > Desulfovibrionales > Desulfovibrionaceae > Aminidesulfovibrio. The sequence continues at coordinate 493 of DFYP01000071.1, forward strand.
CCACGCCCAGGTTGTTGCGCACCTCGGCGCTGGCGGCGTGCACGGACAGGGCCGCCTCATAGTGGCGCACGGCCTCGGCGTTCTCGCCCCGGCGGCAGAGGAGCACGCCCAGGGCGTTCTGGGCCTGCCAGCGGCCCGCGTCGCGCGCCACGGCCTTGCGCAGGTGCAGCTCGGCCTCGCGGTCCAGCCCGCTCTTGAGGAAGAGCAGCCCGGCGCCCTCGTTGGCCCCGGCGTGTTCCGGGTCCTTGGCCAGCGCGGCCTGAAACTCCTTGAACGCGGCCTCGTCCAGACCGCCGATGACCAGGACCGAGCCCTTCTTGACCCGGTAGTCCGGGTTCTCGGGGTCCTTGGCCAGGGCGCGGTTGTAGGAGATCAGGGCCAGCTCGGGCTTGCCCCGCTCCAGGTTGGCGTCGCCCTGGCGGGCCTCCTGCTCGGCCGTGAGGTTGCTCGGTTCCTCCTTGGCCGCCAGCATGTCCTTGAGCCCGCCGCCTCCGGCGGACGAGTGGGCCGAACAGCCGGCCAAAAGCCCCAGGCAAAGGATGAGCAGCAAATACGGGCGCATGATCGTTCCCCCTCCCCGGATCAGTGGTTGATCCGGGCGAAGATATCCACGAGCTTGAGCCCGGCCGGGCCCATGATGGCCACGAACAGGGCGGGCAGAATGCAGAGAATGAGCGGGATGAGGAGCTTCACGGGCAGCTTCGCGGCCTTCTCCTCGGCCCGCTGGTAGCGCCGGGTGCGCAGGGTGTCGGAATAGACCCGCAGGGTCTTGGCCACGCTGATGCCGAAGATGTCGGCCTGGATCAGCAGGGTGCAGAGGCTGTTCACGTCCTCCACCCCGATGCGCTGGGCCAGCCCGCGCAGGGCCTCCTGGCGCTGCTTTCCGGCCCGCAGCTCCAGGGTCATCTGCTGGAATTCCCGGCTGACCATGGGGCCGGACAGGCGCAGTTCCTGGCTCACCCGCTGGATGGCCTGGTCCAGGCCCATGCCCGATTCCACGCAGACCACCAGGAGGTCCAGGGCGTCGGGCAGCTCGTCGGTGAAGGTGATCTTGCGCTTGGCGATGCGCGCGCGCAGCCAGTAGTCCGGGCCGAAGCAGCCCAGGGCCGCCAGGAACAGGGCCGTGAACAGGGTCCAGGTGAGCGACATCTTGAGCGGGCCCAGGAAGCGCACGGCCAGGAACAGGCAGGGCAGGACCAGAAGCAGGCAGGCCCGCACGCCCTGGTACAGGAGCGCGGCGTTGGGCCCGCNNGGGCCCGCGCAGCCCGGCCCGCATGAGGTCCAGGCGGTTGCGCGAAAGTTCGGCCGCGTCCTTGGGGCCCACGGCCCGGCCCAGGCCGTTGAACATCTCCGCGAGGCGGCTGCGCGCGCCCTCCCCGGCCGTGGGGGTCAAGGAGGCGTCCCCGCCCACGCGGCGGCGCAGGCGCTCGACCTTGCCGGCGCCGGAGAGCCGGGTCATGGCGCCCAGGCCCAGCAGGAGCACGGCCGAGGCGGCCAGGGCGGCGGCGAGGATCGGGACGAGCATGGAGTTCACCTGGGCCCCCTAGACCTTGATCCGGATCATGCGCCGGATGATCAGCGCGCCCGTGCCCATGGAGACCAGGGCTCCGCCCAGGAGCATCCGGCCCATGGGCTTGACGAAGAGGTCGGTCATGTAGTCCGGGTTGAGGAACTGGATGACCACGGCGATGAGGAACGGCAGGGCCAGGAGGATCATGGCCGAGAGCCGTCCCTCGGCCGAGAGCACCTGCACCTTGCCCAGGAGCTTGAAGCGTTCGCGCACCAGGCTGGCGATGTTGCCGATGATCTCGGCCAGGTTGCCGCCGGTCTCGCGCTGGATGTTCACCGAAACCACGAAGAACTTCAGGTCCGGGCAGTCCACCCGGTCCAGCAGCCCGCGCAGGGCCTCGTCCACGTGGGCCCCGAAATTGATCTCGTCCAGGGTCTGGCCGAACTCCGGGCCGATGGGGTCGGCGAACTCGTCCACCACCATGCGCATGCCGCCGTCAAAGGTGTGCCCGGCGCGCAGGGCGCGGGCGATGAGGTCCAGGGCCTCGGGCAGCTGACGCTGGAAGGCGTCCATGCGCTTGGTCCGGCGGCGGCGCACCCACCAGAACGGCAGCCAGCCGAGGACCAGGCCCGTGGGCAGGGCCGCCAGGAACGAGCCCGCAGCGATGAGCACGATGTAGAATCCGGCCATCCACAGAAGCAGCGAGGCCAGCACGTAGAGGCCCGGGTTGCCCGGGGCCCCGGCCTGGCGCAGGAGCGCCTGGAGCCGCGAGGTCCAGTTCATCCGCGAGAGCAGGCTGTGGAACCAGGGCAGGCCGCTCAGGGTCTCCCGGCGCAGGAGCTCGCGGGGTCCGGGCCCGCTGGCGCCCAGGGCCCGCAGTCTGCGGCTCACCTGGCGCTCCCCGCGCTCGTTCACCCGGCGGGAGACGAAGAAGACCACGGCCAGGACCGTGAACAGCAGGGCCGTGACCCCGCCGGCCAGGGCGGCGGCCATCATGAGCCCACCTCCTGGGAATACTGGGCGAACAGGCCGGGCTCGAAGACGATGCCCTGGGCCTCCAGCTTGGCGGCGAACTTGGGCCGGATGCCCCGGGCCAGGAAGCGGCCCTGGACCTTGCCGTTCTGGCCCACCCCGGTCTGCTCGAAGGCGAAGATCTCCTGCATGGTGATGGTCTCGCCCTCCATGCCGGTGATCTCCTGGAACGAGAGCATCTTGCGCGAGCCGTCCATGAGCCGGGCGTTCTGCACGATGACGTCCACGGCCGAGGCGATGTAGCGCTTGAGCGAGCGGTCGGAGATGTGCAGCCCGGCCATGGCCACCATGGTCTCCAGGCGCATCAGGGCGTCGCGCGGGGAGTTGGCGTGGATCGTGGTCAGCGAGCCGTCGTGACCGGTGTTCATGGCCTGGAGCATGTCCAGGGCCTCGTGGGAGCGAACCTCGCCCACGATGATCCGGTCCGGGCGCATGCGCAGGCAGTTCTTGACCAGTTCGCGCTGGGTCACCTCGCCCTTGCCCTCGATGTTGGCCGGGCGGGTCTCCAGCCGGACCACGTGGTCCTGCTTGAGCTGGAGCTCGGCCGCGTCCTCGATGGTCACGATGCGCTCGTCGTGCGGAATGAACCGCGAAAGCACGTTCAGGAGCGTGGTCTTGCCCGAGCCCGTGCCGCCGGAAATGATGATGTTGAGGCGGCCGCGCACGATGCCTTCCAGGACCTGGGCGATCTCCGGGGTCAGCGCGCCGAAGCCGATGAGGTCCTGGGCCTCCAGGGGGTCCTTGGAGAACTTGCGGATGGACAGGCTCGGCCCGTCCACGGCCAGGGGCGGGATCACGGCGTTGACGCGCGAGCCGTCCAGGAGCCGGGCGTCCACCATGGGCGAGGACTCGTCGATGCGCCGACCCACGCGGGACACGATGCGCTCGATGATCTTGCGCAGGTGCACGTCGTCCTTGAACCGGGCGTTGGTCATGACCAGCTTGCCCGAGCGCTCCACATAGATCCGGCGGTAGGTGTTCACCAGGATGTCGTTCACCGTGGGGTCCTTGATGAACGGCTCCAGCGGGCCCAGACCCAGGACCTCGTCCTGCATCTCCAGGAGCAGGGAGCGGCGCTCGACCTGGTTCAGGGGCGCGCTCTTGAACTCCTCGCGCAGGATGGTCTCCACGGCGCGGGCGATCTCGGCGCGCATCTCGGCCTCGGGCAGGGACCCGATCATGGTCAGGTCCAGCAGGTCGATGAGCCGGGAGTGCAGCCGGGTCTTGATCTCGTAGTACTGGTCGGCCTGGGTCGCGGCCACCGGCTC
>DFYP01000176.1:0-14401 GCA_002382645.1 Desulfovibrio sp. UBA4079
CCGTGGCCGCTGCCGCGCGCACCAGGGCCGAGGGATCGTCGGCCGCCGTGCGCAGGCCGGGCCACTTGGCCGGGTCCGGGCAGGCCCGCAGGAGCCGGATGAGCGAGGCCGCGAAGACCTCCTGCCGGTCAGGACGCCCCAGATAGGCGAGCATGGCCGGAAGCNNCGGCCCAGGCCGGGGTCTTGTCCTTGTGGCAGAGGTTGCAGGCGTTGGGCGAGCCGAAGCGCTCCGTGGCCGCGGGCGCGGGCGGGAGCATGGAGTGGTCGCTGCGGGCCATGCGCGCGAACCAGGTTGTGGGCATGTGGCAGGACACGCAGCGGCTGCCCGGCGTGTTCGCCTTGTGCCGCGAATGCGCGGCCGCGTTGTCCACCTTGTCCTGGTGGCAGGGCGCGCAGGCCTGGTTCGGGTCGTTCTTCTGGCGGAACCGGCCGCTGGAGGTGTGGCAGTGGAGGCAGTCGAGCCTGCCGGAGGCCGCGCAGGGGCTCAGGCGCCAGGACGTGGCCGTGTAGTTCTCGCCCAGGTCCCGGCCGTCCGGGTAGTAGTCCGGGCTCTCCAGGGCCACCAGGTCGTAGTGGTCGAAGAAGGCCGCGCCCGGCGGGAACGAGGCCGAGAGCGGGATCATCTTGGCGTGGCAGGAGTTGCAGGTGTCGTTGTTCTGGGTGGCCGTGAACGAGCGGCCGCCGCGGGTGATCTTCAGGTCCTGGGGCGCGGGCAGGCCCTTCCGGGCGGCCTCGCGGCACACGCGGTTGTGCTCCGCGCTTCCGCCGTGGCAGGTCTCGCAGTTGATGCCCGGCTCGGCCCAGGTGGTGCGGTAGGCGTCCTGGGCCGGGTCGTAGTTCGTCTCGAGCTGGCTCACGTGGCAGCCGTGGCAGGAGGTGTTGAAGGTGAAGGCCGGGTCGCGCCAGGACAGGCCCCGGCCCTCGCCGGGCACGTGGCGCACCCCGCTGGCCGCGGTGTCGAACCATTCCTTTGCGTTCAGGTCATAGGCCAGGGGCAGGGTCTGGAGCCGTCCCCGTTCGAGCGGCGTGAGGAAGTAGAACACGTTCTTGCCGCCCAGGGCCTGGACCACGGGGTAGCGCTTTTCGCCGTCCGGCCCGCGCTCCAGCACCACTCCGGCGTCCAGGTCCACCTTGTAGCGCGCGCCCTGCACCGCGATCTCCCCGGCCTGGGGCGTGAGCGCCGGGCGGGCGCTCTCCAAGGACTGCATGGCCAGGCCGTGGTGCGAGGTGCTCCAGAGCTTGTAGAACTTCTCGTGGCAGTCGCGGCAGGACTGGCTGCCCGCGAAGCCGGGCTCCAGGGCGTGCAGCGGCGCGGCCCAGAGCAGGCAGGCAAGGAGCGGGACGAGGAGGCGGAGCATGGGAAGTCCTGGTTTGCGGGCGTGAAAAAAGGCCCGCCCCGCGCGCGGCGGAGCGGGCCTCAGGGCTTACTTGCGGGCCATGTCCAGCTTGGGCGGGAACTTCTTGAGCACGGCCGCGTAGCGCTTCATCTCGGCCTCCAGGTAGCTCTGCATGGGGATGTGCCGGATGCCGATGCTCGCGTCCTCCTGGGGGTTGGTGTACAGGTTGTACATCACCATGCCCCCGGTCTTGTCCATGATGGCGCCGGAGAATCCGGCGTTCCAGCCCTTCTGGTTGATGGCGTCCGTGACCTGGACCACGCGGTGCAGCTTGAACTCGTCCATGCGCACGGCCGCGAAGTTCAGGAACATCCAGTAGAGCACGCTGCGGCGGTTGGAGAGCTGCTCGTTGCCCAGGAGGAAGGAGGCCTGGTCGATGCCGTCGATGTAGCGGTCCTTGGGCACGAGCTTGCCGATGTCCGCGCCGGTGACCCCGGCCAGGGACAGGGTCGTGGGGAAGAGGTCGGCCATGTCGAACAGGCCCTCGCTCTTGCCGGGATTGATCATGCCCTTCCAGTACACGAAGGTCGGCACGCGCACGCCGCCCTCCCAGGTGGTGCCCTTGTAGCCGCGGAACGGGGTGCGGCCGTAGGGATCGACCTCGCCCTCGGGACCGTTGTCCGAGGTGAAGAAGACCAGGGTGTTCTCCAGCTGGCCGGTGTCCTCCAGGGCCTTCACCAGGCGGCCGACCACGTCGTCCATCTCGATCATGCAGTCGCTGTAAACGGTGCGGGCCGCCGAGAGCCCGGCGTAGTGGTCATTGGGATAGTTGTCGAAGTGGCAGCCCCGGGTGCCGTGGTACAGGAAGAAGGGCTTGGGGCTCTTGGCCATCTTGTGGATGAACTTCTCGCTGTAGGCCAGCCAGTCCTGGTCCAGGTCCTTGATGGAGGAGAGGTCGATGAGCCGGACGTTCTTGCAGCCGCCCTTTTCGCAGTGCACCACGTTGGGGTTGAAGGGCAGGTTCTGCATGGCCTTGAAGCGGTCGGGCGAGAGGGCGATCTCGGGGTTGAAGTACACGTCGCGCCACTCGGAGTACATGTCCGACACCGAGAGGAAGCCGTAGAAATCGTCGAAGCCCACGTTCTGGGGCAGGGAGCCGTCGTTCTCGCCCATGTGCCACTTGCCCACGCCCTGGGTCACGTAGCCCCGGTCGTGCAGGAGCTGGGCCACGGTCACGGCCCCGTCCAGGCCGCCGGGCTGGCCGTACATGGGCGGGTAGAGCACGCCGTGGTGCACGGGCAGCTGGCCGGTGAGGATGGTGGCCCGGGTGGGCGAGCAGGAGGGCTGGGAATAGGCCGAGGTCAGGATGAGCCCTTCGCCGGCCAGCTTGTCCATCTTGGGGGTGGCGTTGCCCACGGCCACGCCGCCGCCGTTGAAGCCCGGGTCCATCCAGCCCACGTCGTCCAGGACCACGATGAGGATGTTGGGCTTCTTGCCGTATTTCTTCTCCAGGGCGGCCAGCTTGGCGCGGGCCTGCTTGTCCTGGTCAGGGTGCGGCATCACCGGCTCCATGTTCGGAGCGATGGCCGTGGGATTCATGTGGATGTACTGGTTCGGGTGATTGTAGCCCTTGGCCGTGGTGGGGCCTGTGGCCGAGCCCCGGATGTTCTCTTCGGCCGGGGCCGGGGCGGCCCAGAGGAGCAGAGCCAGGGCCAGGGACAGGACGCGGATGGCGCGCAGGGACATGGAGCCCTCCTTGCAGGGGTAGCGGCGGGCAAACGCCCGCGGCAGCGTGGCCGAACGGTTTCCCGACTTTGATGTCTGTATCCACCGGCGGGAATGCCTGTCAAGGAGCAGAATCGCGCCCGCCGGGGGGTCCCGCGCCCCTTGCCAACCCGCGCACCCCCGCGTATGGAGGGGCATCCGGAGCGTTTCCGGCCCATAAACCAAGTTGCGGAGTGACAGACCTATGACCAAGACGTTGAGCGCCCTGAGTGTGCTGGTGCTGGCCGCCTTTCTGCTGACCGGCTGCAACGGCGCGGGCAAGCCCCAGGTGGGCGTGGTGGACGCCGCGGCGGTGTTCAAGCAGTGCAAGGCCGGGCAGCAGGCCATGGCCTACCTCCAGGAGCAGGCCAAGACCCTCCAGGAGGGCGTGCAGCAGGCCCAGAAGGCCGCCGAGAGCAATCAGAACGAGCAGACCATGCAGGCCTTCCAGAAGGCCGTCACCGAGTACCAGGTGACGCTCGGCGGTGAGCAGCAGCGCCTGGTGGCCCTGCTCAACGACAAGTACATGGCCGTGCTGGAGAAGTACCGCAAGGACAACGGGCTGGCCGTGATCCTGTCCAAGGAGGCCGCCATGGCCTTCGACCCGGCCGCGGACATCACCGCCAAGGTGGTGGAGGCCATGGACAAGGAGAACATCGACCTGAAGGTTCCGGCCAAGGCCGATGCGCCCAAGGCCGAGGCTCCTGCCGCCCCGGCCGCGCCTGCCGAGGCTCCGGCCGCTCCGGCCGAGGCCCCCAAGGAAGAGAAGAAGCCGTAAGGCTGATCCCGCGAATGCAAGCCCCGGTTCCAGCAGGAGCCGGGGCTTTTTTCGTGGCTAGTAGCTGACGATGCGTTCGGCCGCGTGCACGGCCTCGGCCAGGAAGGCCATGTTGGACACCGGGCAGGCGCTTCCCTCCACGCCGTGGAGGGCCAGGCACTTGCCTCAGGCCACGAGCACGCCCTCGCTCAGGGTGAAGAGCTTGGCCTGCTCGGCGATGGGGAAGGTCTCACTGTCCCCGGCCAGGAGGTCGGCGGCCGGGCCGTTCAGGAAGATGGTCACGTCGTCGCCCTGGTTCAGCAGGAAGTTGCCGAAGCGCACGGCGTTCCACTTGATCTCCGGGTCGGGGTTGGAGACGAGCAGAAGTATTTTCATTGTCTATCCCCCAAGCTGTTTTTCATCGACAAAACAAATAGCAGCGTCAGGAAGCGGCTGCAAGCCGGCTTGCCAGACGCACCCGCCGGGCCTATATTTTCCCGGTCATCCTCAGGGCGGGGTGGAAGTCCCCACCGGCGGTATCCCGGAACGTTCCGGGGAGCCCGCGAGCGCCCGTCCCCCTGACCGGGGGCGGGGTCAGCAGACCTGGTGCGAGGCCAGGGCCGACGGTCACAGTCCGGATGGAAGAGGAGCAGACGTCCGACCCCGGGGTTCTCCCGGGGCCTGGGCCGTGGCGCGCATGGGGCGCGCCGCGCGCCCGTCTGTTTCATCGCCCTGATTCTGGTCAAACCGCGAAGGAGCGGCCATGAATCAGCAGCATCACCCGTCACATCGGCAAGTGGAGCGGGCCCTGGCGGCCCTGTCCGACGGCCGGGGCGTCCTGGTTGTGGACGACCTGGACCGGGAGAACGAGGGCGACCTCGTGTTCCCGGCGTCCACCCTCACCGAGGCCCAGATGGCCCTGCTCATCCGGGAGTGCAGCGGCATCGTCTGCCTCTGCCTCACGGGCGAGGCGGCGGCGCGCCTGGACCTGCCGCCCATGGTGGCCGAGAACCAGAGCCCGTTCGGCACGGCCTTCACCGTGAGCATCGAGGCGGCCCGGGGCGTGACCACGGGCGTTTCGGCAGCGGACCGGGTGGCCACCATCCGCGCGGCCACGGCAGAAGGAGCCAGGCCCACGGACCTGCGGCGGCCCGGGCATGTGTTTCCCCTGGTGGCCCGGCCCGGCGGGGTCCTGGAGCGCCGGGGCCACACCGAGGCCACCGTGGACCTGGCGCGGCTGGCCGGGCACGACCCGGCGGGCGTGCTCTGCGAGCTGACCAATGCGGATGGGACCATGGCCCGGCTGCCCGAGATCAAGGCCTTTGGCCTGACCCACGACCTGCCCGTGGTGAGCGTGGCGGACCTGGCCGAGTACAGGAAGGACAAGGGCGTCTAAAAGGAAGCGGCCCCGGCCCTGCAAGGGCCGGGGCCGCGTTTCAGCCCAGGCGTACCCAGGTCAGCTCGTGCTTGTTGTGGCAGAGGTGGGTGAGGCTGGAGCCGGGAATGGCCCGGAAGCCCGCCAGGGCCTCGGGAATGCCCGGGCCTTGCAGCTTCACGGTGCAGACGAAGTTGCGGCAGGAGCCCAGTTCCAGCCAGCGGGTCACGTAGCCGAGAAGCCGCTCGGGGTAGCAGATCACGTCCGAGAAGAGCCAGTCCACGGCCCCGGCGTGCCGGGGGTCCAGGCCGAAGGCGCTGCCGATGCAGGTCTCCACGTTGGGCAGCCTTTCCAGGCGCGGGTCCAGGGGCGCCTTGTCCACGGCAAACACCCGCGCGCCGAGGTTGGCCAGCACGAAGGTCCAGCCGCCCGGGCTCGCGCCCAGGTCCAGGCAGAGTTCGCCGGGCGCGGGCCTCACCCCCAGGCGCGTGAACACCTCCCAGAGCTTGAGATAGGCCCGGCTGGGCGGTCCCTCGCGGTCCTCCACGAACTGGATGTCGCCGTTGGCGAACGGGCTCGTGCAGCGCGGGGAGGCGAGCAGGGTGCGCTCGTCCCACAGGGTCCAGGAGCCCAGGGGCGACGCGGGCGCGGGCTGGCCGAACGTGAGCGGCCTGGCCGAGACCTTGGGCAGCTTCTCCGCGATGAGCGCGGCCCGGCGGTGGTGGAGCGTGGGGCACAGGGCCCAGTTGCGCTGGAGGACTTTCAGCTTTTTGGCGGCGTCCCCGATGGATGCGATGGGAATGAAGGCGGGCTCGAGCCAGACGTTCACGGCCCAGGCCGGGAGGGTTTCGGGCGCGTCCTCGCGCACCAGGACCAGGGGCTCGCGCACCTCGGCCCCGGGCGGCAGCTCGGCCAGGAGCTCGGCCAGAAAGCCCGGCGCGGCCTGATACACGCGCACGGCGGGCCCCGGCGCGTTCCCTACAGCCCGATGGCGACCTGGGCCGCCACCGCGATCTGGTAGAGGATCTGGGACATGTCCCGGACGATCTGCATGTTGTTGGACTCGATGCGCGGCAGGACCAGGAGCTGGTCGCCCGCGGCCACGTCCACGTCCGAGGCCCGGAATATCTCGCCGTTGGGCCGCACCAGCAGGAGGTTGCCGCGGTCGGCCCGGTTGGAATAGCCGCCCGCGCCCCGGATGTAGTCCTTGACCCGGCGGTCCGCGTTCCAGACGATGGCCTGGGGCATCATGACCTCGCCGCTCACCAGGACCACGTCGCTCTTTTCCGGGATCACGATGACGTCCCCGTCCTCCAGGGCCACGTCGGCCACCTTGCCGCCGGAGCCCACCACCACCACGCCCTCGGGCTGCACGGTGCGGGCCTTTTCCGCGAACTTGGCGATCATCTCGGCCTCGCGGCTGCGGATCTGGGCCTCCTCGGCCGTGGACGAGTTGGCCGTCACCGCGCTCTGCTCCAGGCGGCGCAGGGCGTCCTCGATGGCCGTCTTCTGGCGCAGGGCCACGCTGCGGCGCTTGATGTACAGGCCCTGGAGATTGGCCCGGTCGCGGTCCACGGCGATGTAGCTCTGCACGTCCTTAAGCCGGGCGTTGCGCTTGAGCGGGAAGCGCGAGGCCCCGCGGATGGCGCCCTGGACCTCGACCATGATGGTGTCGCCCGGGGTGTCGGCCAGGAACTGGACCTTGTCCCCGTCCACCAGGCGGATGTTCCGGAACTCGGAGATCGGCAGGTAGAGGTTGTAGGGCGTGTTCTTGCGCGTGCCCGCCAGGCTCACGTGGGAGGCCCGGCTCTGGGGGTCGGCCAGGTCGGTGAGGGCCCCGCCCGTGGCCTCGCCGGAGCGGAACTCGAAGCGCGCGGTGTTGCGCACCTCGCCCCCGGCAGTGACCATGATCCCGCGCTCGCCCACCACCAGGGTGTCGCCGTCCTGGAGCCGCACCGCGGGCAGCTCGCCGCGCAGCAGGAAGGGGTAGAGGTCGAAGCGGGCGATCTCCTTGCCCGCGCGGACGAGCCGGATGTTCCGGAAGCTGCCGCGCCGGGGCTCGATGCCCCCGGCCTTGTCCAGCAGGGCCAGCACCGGGTCCGAGGGCGAGCCGGTGTAGCGGCCGGGCCGGGGCACGAACCCGGTGACGAAGATGGCGATGGGCCGTCCGTCCAGGAGCGTCACGTAGACCTGGGTCTCGGCGTCCCCGGCGGCGGCCAGCTTGCTGCGGACGGCCTCGGCCAGCTGGGACTGGGCCAGCCCGGCCACCGGGATGGCGCCCAGGTCGGGCACCTCGATGAGGCCCGTGTCGCCCACGGTGAGCACGTCGTCGAAGTTGCGCGCGCCCCAGAGCCGCAGGACCAGGCGGTCGCCGGCGCCCACCTCGCGGGCGTCGTTGGCCTTGGCCTGGCTGAAGTTGCCCTGGAACAGGTTGGCCCCGAAGGGCGCGGGTTCTCCGTCGGCCCAGGCGGCCGTGGGGAGCAGGAGCAGGAGGAACAGCAGGGAAAACAGGCGCGGATTGCGCATGATCGACCTCGCGGGGATGGGGGACTAGCGGGACAGGCCCTGGCCCCAGATGCGCGGGGCCAGACGCCAGGAGCCGTCGGCCTGGCGGCAGGCCACCACCACCTCGGCCTCGCGGCTTTCGGCCGTGAGCGTGGCGCGCTTGCACTCCTCGCCCGTGGCCGAGAAGAAGCGGCCGTCCACCAGGACGCGCACGCCCTCGCCGAACTCGGGGTCGTCCAGGGTGGCCGAGGCCCCTTCCTCGTTGGCGGAAAGGAAGGCCAGGAGCGGGGAGGCGGGGGCCTTGGGCTGGGCCGGGACCGGGGTCTGGGGGCCGCCCCAGCAGGCGGTCAGGGTCAGGAGCAGGCAGAAGGCCAGGACGGCCTGGAAACGTTTCATGGATACCTCGCTCGCGGGCCGGAAAGCCGGGCTCGCGGGGCCTCTATACCCCCGCAGGCCGGGGCCTGTCCACAGGGAGGAGTCAGGCGGCCAGGAAGGCCCGGGCCCGTTCCAGGATGCGGGCCAGGGATTGTTCCAGGGCGGGCAGTCCGGCGCGCAGGGCCGCCACGTCGCCGCGGCGTCCGGCCATCTCCAGGTCCAGGGCCTGGGCCGTGGCCTCCTGGTCCCGGATCACTCCGCACATGCCCTTGAGGGAATGGGCCGCGCGCACCGCGGCATCGGCGTCGCCGGAGCCCGCGGCCTCGATCAGGGACCTGAGCCGCACGGGCGCGTCCTCCACAAAGGCCGCCAGCAGCTCCATGGCCAGGTCGCGGTCCTCGCCGAGGTAGGCCAGAAAGGCCTGGATGTTGAAACCCGTGCCGCCCATGTTCGCCTCGCTGCAGGGGGAACCGATAACCGATGCACTATACTCGGGAAATGGCAGAAAGCAAGGCGCGGCGCGCATCCTTCACTGGCGCGAGGCCAGGCGCTCATAGAGCCCGGCGTAGGCCCGGGCCGCGGATTCCAGGGTGAAGTGCTCAAGCACCCGTTCCCGGCAGCGGCTTCCCAGGGCCTCGCGTTCGGCCTGGGGCCGGGACAGCAGGTCCGTGAGGGCCCGGGCCAGGGCCTCGGGATCGTTCGGGGGCACGATCCGGCCCGTGTCCCCAAGGATGCGGGCCGAGTCGCCCGTGTCCGTGGCCGCGCAGGGCACGCCGCAGCTCATGGCCTCGATCAGGGTGTTGGGAAAGCTCTCGCTGCGGGAGGCCGAGCAGAGCACGTCCAGGGCGGCCAGGACGCGCGGGGAGTCCTGGCGGTGCCCGGCCAGGATCAGGCGCTCCTGCAGGCCGTGCTGGCGCACCAGGGCCCGCAGTTCCCGGTTCACCTGGGTCGCGCCCGTGCCGCAGAGCAGGAAGCGGGCCTGGGGCAGGGTCTGGGCCACTTTGGCCGCGGCGGCGCAGAACCCGGCATGGTCCTTGAGCGGGTCGACGCGGGCCAGGAGCCCCGCCAGGGGGGCCTGCGGGTCCACGCCCAGCTCCTTGCGCACCTGGGCCCGGGCCAGGGGATCGGGCCGGAAGACTTCGGGGTCCACGCCGTTGTCCAGGACCAGGAACTCGCGGGGCCGGTAGCCCCGTGCCAGGTGCAGGTCCCGGGCCGCCTCGGAATTGGCCACCACGGCCTCGGGCAGGCGCGAGAGCCGGGCGCAGGCCCAGGCCGTGAGCCGGGTGAGCAGGGGCGGCCGGGCGGCGGAAAGATCGGTGCAGCGGAGGTTCCAGACCAGGGGCACCTCCACGGACAGGCGCACGGCGGCCAGGCCCAGGAGGTCGGCGTGGTACAGCCAGGTCTGGACCAGGTCCGGCCGGAAGTCGTCGATGATGCCCATGAGCTTCTTCACCGCGCCGGGCAGGGGCAGGCCCCGGCGTAGGCCCAGGTTGGCCAGGGGCACGCCCTGGGCCCGGATGCGGCCGCCCATGTGCCCGGGCCGCACCAGGCTGGCCACCAGGGACTTGAAGCGGTCGCGGGGGAGTTTCTCCAGGAGGCGGCAGAGGAAGGTCTCGGTGCCTCCGGTCTCCAGGGCGGTGATCACGTGCAGAATGCGCAGCTGGCTCATGGCGCGGCCTTTTGCCCCAGGGCGCGGGCGGCGCGCAGGGTGCGGATGCGGTTCAGGGTGTCGGCGTAGTCCGTGGCCCGCTCCGGCGGGGCCAGGGCGCAGGCTTTGGCGGCCAGGCCCTCGGCCTCGGCCAGGTCCTTGTCCCGGGTGAACAGGAGCCAGGCCAGGTTGTTCAGCGCGATGTGGTCCTTGGGGTCGCGGGCCAGCGCCTTGCGGTACAGGGGCTCGGCCTGGTCCGGGAGATTCTGGAGGAACAGGGCGTCGGCCCGGCAGGTGAGCGCCCCGGGCTCGCGTCCGGCCTGCTCGCACTCCTCCTGGGCCCGGGCCGGATCGCCGCGGGTCAGGGCGGCCAGGCCCAGGGTCAGGTGCTCGGCCGGGGTCAGCGGGTCCTCGTGCACGGTGATCCGCGGCAGGGTGCAGCCTCCGGCCAGGAGCAGGGCGAGGCAGAGTATCAGCGCTCGATCCACAGGGTCCACCGTCCGGTCTTGTTCCACTGGGCCAGGAATTCCGGCCAGGCCACGGTGCGGCCCTGGTCCTGGTCCGAGTTGAGGATCACGCCCTCGGGCCCAAAGCCCGTGGCCACCACGAAATGGAGGCGATGCACCGGGCCCAGGCCCAGGTCCAGGAGCAGGACCAGGGGCAGGCCCTGGTTCAGGCCCCGGGCCAGGTCCGTGGCCGAGCCCTCGTAGAACCGGGCCGAGAGCCCGCGTTTGCGCGCGGCCAGGGCCATGTCCAGGCCAAGGCTGCCGCGGATGTCCGGCCGGAAGACCTCGGCGGCCAGGGCCTCGGGGGTCGCGTCCAGGCCGTGGAAGGCCAGGACCCCGGCCAGGGAGGCCGGGCCGCACTGGAAGTCCTCCTGGGGGAAGAAGGGCACGCCCTGGATCCGGGCCCGGCCCGGCGGCGGGGCGTCCGCGGCCTTGGGCGCGCAGGACAGGCTCAGCACGAGAACGGCCGCCGCGAGGACCGCCCAGACCCGGGCGGACACGGCGCGGCGGCCGGAACCGTTGCCTGAAAGGGCCGGGCGGTTAATGGATGCTCACCCGCTTGTCGGCCAGGATGAGCAGCACCACCACCAGGATGGCCACAATGAGCAGGCCGATGACGAGGCCGAAGCCGTCGCCGGCCGGGGCCAGGGTGTCGATGCGGCCGGCCAGCTGGTTCATCTCCTGGTCCGAGAGCGAGGCCAGGCGCTCACGCACTTCCTGGTCGCTGTAGCCCAGCTCCTGGAGGCGCTGGTGCACCACCTTGTTCTGGAGCACGCGCTCCACCGTGGCGGTGTCCTGGTCCCGGGCCGTGAGGGCCTGGGAGGCCACGAATCCTGCCTCGGCGCGGGGGGCCAAGCTCAAGAGGCCCATGATCAGGACCATGAGCACGGCCAACTGTTTCACGGCGCGGAATTCGAGCATCGCGGTCATGAGGGTCTCCTCCTTGTCCTAGATGTCCTTGAGCTTGGGCAGGAGCGTCTCCATAACCTCGCCCATCAGGACCTGGAGGCACTCCGTGAGGATCTTCTTGGGGTTGTCCGAGGAGGGCATGTAGACCTTGTCCACCTCGCTGCCGAACTGCTGGATCATGACCTCGTTGCCGTTCTTGACCACGGTGAGCCGGATCTTCACGGCGCAGGAGTAGTTGGTGGAGTCCTTCTGCTTGAGGTCCACGGTGACCACCTCGCCCCGGATGATCGGGCTGGGCGAGCCTTCGCTCACGGTCTGGTACTGGGCCTGGCAGCCGTTGGCCTTGAGCTCCTGGTACAGGGCGTAGCCCACCCACTCGGCCACGGGCACGCTGGGGTCGGCCAGGAAGCTCTGGCCGTCCTTGGTGGTGCCGATGGCCTGCGCGCCGCGGGCGTCGCTGAAGGCGTGCACCACCACGGGCGCGGCGCAGCGCGGCGGGGTGATCTGGGCGGTGTAGTACTCCAGGGGGACCACCCGGCCCGTGCTGCAGGCGGCCAGGGAAACGAGGGCGGCCAGGGCGAGGACCCAGGCCAGTGCTTTGCGGATCATGGAATTCCTCCGTCTGCTGTGGGTCACAAGCTGGCGCAGAGTACCTGATTCATTCCCGGTTGTCACGGGTTCGCGGGCAGGGTGTTATTTTCGCGGATGCAGTTTCCGGAAGCGCGAGGGGCTCAGCTGGAGCCCGCCCTGGGCCCAGAAGCCCTGCTGCCCGGCCTGGGCCCGCTCCTGGGCCGCGCGGAAGCGCCGGGCAAAGACCGTGTTCGGCTTGATCGGCAGGATCACGGCCAGCCCGGCCTCCAGCAGGGCCTCGTTGAGCATCTTCCCGTCGCGCCAGACATAGGCCAGGAGGCGGCCGTAGTGGTCGCGCTGTTCCTTGTCCAGGGCGACCTCCAGGCGGCCCCCGCTGCAGAACGTGCGGCTGTACTCCCGGGCCGCCTGGCCCCACTCCTGCTCCAGCTCCGGGGTGTCCAGGCCGATGAGCCGGACTTCCTCGCGGTGGCCGTCCTGGAGCGCCAGGATCAGGGAGTCGCCGTCTATGGCGCGCTCCAGCCGGGCCGAGAAGCACAGGCCCTGGCCCGGGGCCAGGATCAGGAGGAGCAGGAGAAGGTGGAACAGGGCGGGGATCGCGGTCCGGCGCATGGCCGCACCCTATCCCAGAGAGACCCGCGAATCCAGGACTTGGGGAGGATACATGATAATGATTGCGAAAATTTATGTTCCTATTTGACTCCCCCCGGTGTGAGCACTTATTTTTATGCTGGGGTTCTTCTGGGCGCGCAGCCGTGCGACCCGGGCGGACGTTCAAGGGGGGGAATTATGTTGCGCGATCTGTTCAGATCCACCGCCTTCAAGGTCACCGCCGTGGTGGTTCTGGCCCTGGCCCTGCAAGGGGCGGCCATTCTCGGCTACTTTTCCTGGTCCGTGTTCCGTTTCGCCGAGGAGCGCGGGGAAAGGTTCCGCGAAGACACCATGACCTCGGAAAAGGAGCGCCTGCTCAACCTGACCCAGCTGGCCGTCACCGTGGTGGACTCCTACTACCGCCGATCCCAGGACCTGGACGGGCTCAAGCGCGAGAAGATGCGCGAGCTCAAGAAGGTGGTGGACGCGGTGGTCAGCCAGGCCCAGGCCGCGCTCAAGACCCACGGCCGGGCCGAGGCCGAGGAGATCATCAAGCGCCAGGTGGCCGCGGTGCGCTTTGACGACGGCAACTACGTCTGGATCAACGACCTGACCCCGGCCATGGTCCTGCACCCCATCCGGCCCGAGCTCAACGGCCAGGATCTGCGCCAGAACAAGGACCCCAAGGGCAAGGCCCTGTTCGTGGAGATGGTCGAGGCCGTGAAGAAGGGCGACGGCGAGGGCCTGGTGGACTACTGGTGGGCCAAGCCCGGGGAAAAGGAGCCCAAGCTCAAGATCTCCTATGTGCGCCTGGTGCCCGAGCTGGGCTGGATCTTCGGCTCCGGGGCCTGGATCGAGGACATCACCGCGGACATGCAGCGCCAGGCCCTGACCCAGGTGGCCCGCATGCGCCTGCCCGACGGCAACTACTTCTGGATCAACGACACGACCCTGCCGGCCCCGCGCATGATCATGCACCCGACCTCTCCGGCCCTGGACGGCGCCCTGCTGAGCGACCCCAAGTACGACTGCGCCACCCTGGCCCAGGCCGGGGTCAAGGGCAAGGTCGTGGACCTGGGCGGCAAGAAGAACCTCTTCGCGTCCATGGTCGAGGTGGTCAAGGAGGCCGGCGAGGGCTACGTGACCTACCTCTGGCCCAAGCCCAAGCCCGGCGGCGGGGCCACCGAGGAGCGCTTTCCCAAGCTCTCCTACGTCAAGCTCTTCGAGCCCTGGGGCTGGGTCGTGGGCATGGGCGCCTATGTGGACAACATCGACGCCGCGGCCGGGGCCCAGAAGGCCGAGATGCGCGGCACGGTCTCGGGCATGGTCGGCCGCTCCCTGAGCTTCGGCCTGTTCTTCGTGGCCCTGTTCGGGATCATCTCGGCCGTGCTCCTGCGCCGGAACATCGGCAAGCCCCTGGGCGCGCTGGTGCGCTACTTCAACACCGTGGCCCAGGGCGATCTGGAGGCCAGCATGACCTCCTCGTTCTCCGGCGAGATGGGCATACTCCAGCGGCACATGCAGGACATGGTCGGCAGCCTCAAGGCCAAGGTCAAGGAATCCAATGAGCTGGCCCAGGTCAGCCGGGAGGAGACCGAGCGGGCCCGGGTGGCCACCCAGCAGGCCGAACAGGCCCGGCGCGAGGCCGAACAGGCCAAGCGCCAGGGCATGCTGGAGGCCGCCGCCAGCATCGAGGAGGCCGTGGACGGGCTGTCCCGGGCCTCGGAGGCCCTCTCGGGCCAGGTGCGCGAGGTGACGCATGCCGGCGAGAGCCAGCGCCAGCGCACCGAGGAGACCGCCACGGCCATGGAGCAGATGAACTCCACGGTCATGGAGGTGGCCCGCAACGCCGAGCTGGCCGCCAGCGCCGCCGAGGAGACCCGCAAGACCGCGGCCGAGGGCGCGGACATCGTGCGCCGCTCCGTGGGCGCCATGGACCGGGTCCACGAGCTGGCCGCCGGGCTCAAGAGCGACATGGAGACCCTGGCCGGGCAGGCCGAGGCCATCGGCCGCATCGTCAACGTGATCAACGACATCGCGGACCAG
>DFYP01000176.1:14410-14848 GCA_002382645.1 Desulfovibrio sp. UBA4079
AGACCATGACCGCCACCAAGGAGGTCAGCGACGCGGTGCAGTCCATCCAGAGCGGGGCCGAACGCAACCGCCAGGGCGTGGACCAGGCCGCCGCGGCCGTGCAGCAGGCCACCGAGCTGGTGAACAGCTCCGGCGACTCCCTGGCCCTCATCGTGACCCGCGTGCAGGAGGCCGCCGACCAGGTGCGCTCCATCGCCACGGCCAGCGAGGAGNNCAGTCCGCGGCCAGCGAGGAGATCACCCGTTCGGTGGAGGACGTGAGCCGGCTCACCGCCGAGACCTCCCAGGGCATGGCCGAGGCCGCCCGGTCCCTGGAGGACCTGGCCCGCCTGGCCGCGGAGCTCAAGGCCCTGGTGGACCGGCTGCGCGCCGGGTAGGGAAGAAAGAGAAGCCTCCGGCGGCCGGGGGACCTTCGGCCCCCCGGACCCCCCAAACTGTT
>DFYP01000176.1:14869-30709 GCA_002382645.1 Desulfovibrio sp. UBA4079
GGCCCCTGGCCGCCGGAGGCCGTATTTTACTGGGGAGTCATCATGGTGGCCAGGAGGTAGGCCACGTCCTTGACGTCCGGGGCGTACTCCCCGGAGCGGATGCGCTCCTTGATGGCGCGCAGGCGTTGGGCGCGCTCCTCGCGGTCGGGCAGACAGTCCTGCTCCGGGGCTTCGGCGCGGCGTTTTTTCTCGGCCATATTCCGGTCTCCCTGTTCCGGCGCATCGCGGGGGAGGGGCCAGCCCCTCCCCCGGGGTTCCCTCCCTGGATGACGCCAGGCGACGTCCGTTTCGCCCGCAGCGGCCGCGCCGCCCGGGAGCGGCGGACCGTTGCCGGCAGTCTTATCGGACGCCGGGGGCGGGACATTAGGGGCGGCCGGAAGTCCGGCCGCCCTGGGAATGCGGGTGAGGTCAGGCGGGAGTCTAGTTGAGCAGGTCGGCGCGGATGACCTCGACCTTGGACTTGGCCCGCAGGTCGTTGAGATAGGCCTGGAAGAGCTCCTCGCCGTAGCGCTGGCCCACGGTGGCCACCCAGAAGTCCTTCTCCTTGTGCCAGGCCTCGTCGGTGGGGGGGATGCGCTCCTTGAGCCGCACCAGGACCACACCCGAGGGCAGGGGGAAGGTCTGGGCCAGCCATTCGCCGCCCTTGGCCGCGAACACGGCCTGGGCCAGGGCCGGGCTGCCGCCCAGGCCGGGCACCAGCCCGGAGCGGTTGAACGGCTCGCTCACGCGCAGGCCCTTGGTCTCGGCCGCGGTGGCCTTGCCCGCGCGCAGGTCGGCCAGGACCTGGGCGGCCTTTTCCCCGGCCAGGCGATGGGCCTCCTGGCGCTTGAGGGCCTGGACGATCTGGGCCTGGACCTCGGGCAGAGGCAGCAGGGCCTCGGGCACGTCCTGGACCTTTTCGGCCAGGAGGTAGCCGCCCTCGATGGCCAGCGGGGTCTTGGTGCTGGCGCCGGGGGCCAGGAGGAACAGGGCCTGGGCCGCCTCCGGGGTCATGGCGAAGAGCTGCACCAGCCCGTCCTGGGTCAGGAGCGGGCTCACGGTGAGCGACAGTCCGGCCTGCTCGGCGATCTTGGCGATGTCCACGCCCGCGGCCATCTGGTCCAGGGCCTCGTCCAGAAGGTCGGAGGTCTTTTCCGAGGCGCGCTCCTCGGCGATCTGGTCGCGGATCTGGTCGCGGACCTCCTCGAAGGTCATGGCCCCGGGCTCGCGGCGGTCCACCAGCTGGATGAGGTGCCAGCCGAACTCCGAGCGCACCGGGTCGGAGACCTCGCCCTTCTTCAGGGCAAAGGCCGCGTCCTCGAAGCTCTTGACCATGACCCCGCGTCCGAACCAGCCCAGGTCCCCGCCGTTCTCGGCGCTGGTGTCCTGGGAGTAGCGCCGGGCCAGGTCCGCGAAGTCGCTGCCGGACTTGAGCTTGGCGGCCAGGGCGCGGATGGAGGCCTCGGCCTTCTCGGCCTCGGCCGGGCCCGCGGCCGGGTCCACGGTGAGCAGGATGTGCCGGGCGCGGATCTCCTCGGGCCGGGTGTAGGCGGCCCGGTTGGAATCAAAGGCGGCGCGCACGTCGGCGTCGGAAACGTTCTGGTACGGGGCCAGGGCCTTGGGCGTGAAGGCCAGGTAGCGGAAGGCGGCCTGGGCCGGGCGCTGGAACTTGTCCTTGTTCTGCTCGTAGAACTCGTTCACCTGCTTGTCGCTCACCTGGGCCTGGGCCAGGAACTCGGCCTGGGGGAAGAGCAGGTATTCCACCTTGGCCTGCTCGCGGGCCCAGAGGAACAGGCCCTTGGCCTGGGACTCGTCGGCCCGGGCGGGCATGGAGATGTAGGCCCGGACCTTCTCCACCAGGAGGTTGTCGCGCAGGTTCTGCTCGAACTCCGCCGGGGTCATGTGGTTCTGGGCCAGGATCTGGCGGTAGATCTCGGAGTCGAAGATCCCGGCCTCGTTCTGGAAGGCCTCCATGCGCGAGATGGTCGCCCGCAGCTCGTTGGTGCTGGCGATGAGGCCCAGGCCCGCGGCGGCGTCCAGGAGGAGCCGGGAGTTGATCATCTGGGACAGGATCTGCTGCTTGCGCAGGGGATTCTGGAGGCTCTCCGGGGAGGCGTCCGGGTTCTGGCGGCGGAGGTTTTCGGTGCTCCGCTGGTAGGCCAGGGTGAAGTCGCGCACCAGGATGGGCTTCTCGTCCACGTAGGCGATGACCGGATCGCCCTTCTCGCGCAGGGTGCCCGCGCCGAAGAAGAAGATGAACACGATGATGATGATTCCGAACAGGACTTTGATCACCCATCCGGAGGCGTGTTGGCGCATGATGTCGAGCATGGGAGTCTCCCCGGGGACGGCTTGGGCTCCGGTCAGGAGCGGGAGCGGACGGCGTTGAGCAGTCCGCCAGCCTGGATAATACCCAGTTCCTTGGCCGTCAAATCATTTGTGACCGCGACGCGCCTGCCCGAGCCGGTGACGATCTCGATGGTTCCGCCGGGGGTCAGTTTCCCGGCCGGGATGGTCAGGCTTTCGCCCAGGGCCAGGGCCTCGTAGTCGGCCTTGTCCTTGAGCAGCAGGGGCAGGATGCCGAAGTTCACCAGGTTGGCGCGGTGGATGCGGGCCAGGGACTTGACGATGACCGCGGCCACGCCCAGGTGCCGGGGGCCCAGGGCCGCGTGCTCGCGGCTGGAGCCCTGGCCGTAGTTCTCGCCGCCCAGGATCACGCCGCCGCCGAGCTTCTTGATCCGGGCCACGAAGTCCGCGTCCACCCGGCTGAAGACGTACTCGCTGATGGCCGGGATGTTCGAGCGCAAGGCCGTGATCTGGGCGCCCGCGGGCAGGATGTGGTCCGTGGTGATGTCGTCGCCGACCTTGAGGGCCACCTGGGCCTTGATGCTCCCGGGCAGGGCCGCGAACTTGGACAGCGGCGCGATGTTCGGCCCCCGCAGGATCTCCACCTTGGAGCCGTCCTTGGGCGGGAACACGAAGAGCTTCTTGAGGCTCGGGGTCTTCTTGGGCAGCACCGGCTTGCGCGGGGCCTTGCCCCAGGTGGAGGGCTTGCTGAACTTGCCGCGCAGGGCCACGTTGGCCGCGGTCTGGGGGCTCACCAGATAGACCTTGGCGTCCTGGGTGCCGCTGCGGCCCTCGAAGTTGCGGTTGAAGGTGCGCACGCTCACGCCCGCGGACACCGGCGAGCCGCCCATGCCGATGCACGGGCCGCAGGTGCATTCCAGGAGCCGGGCCCCGGCGTCCAGGATGGGCTCCACGAGCTTCTCGGCGGCGAGCATCTTGACCACCTGCTTGGAGCCCGGGGAGACCATCAGGTCCGTGGCCGGGGGCACGCGCTTGCCCTTGAGGGTCAGGGCCACGGTCTTCAGGTCCGCGTACGAGGAGTTGGTGCAGGAGCCCACGGCCACCTGGTCCACGGCGAGCCCGTCCAGGGAGGCCACGGTGACGACCTTGTCCGGCATGTGCGGGCTGGCGGCCAGGGGTTCGAGCTTCCCGAGGTCGATGACGATCTCGTCGTCGAAGGAGGCACCCTTGTCCGCAGAGAGCGGCTTGTACTGGCCGGGCCGTCCCATGGAGGCCAGGAAGCGCTTGGTGGTCGCGTCGCTCTCGAAGATCGAGGTGGTGGCCCCGAGCTCCGCGCCCATGTTCGTGATGGTGGCGCGCTCGGGCACGCTCAGGGAGGCCGCGCCCGGGCCCGAGAACTCGAAGACCTTGCCCACCCCGCCCTTGACCGTGAGCAGGCCCAGGAGGTGCAGGATCACGTCCTTGGCCGCGGTCCAGCCGGAGAGCTTGCCCTCCAGGCGCACGCGCACGACCTTGGGCATGGAGATGACGTAGGGCGCTCCGGCCATGGCCAGGGCCACGGACAGGCCGCCCGCGCCGAAGGCCAGCATGGCCAGGCCGCCGGCCGTGGGGGTGTGGGAGTCCGAGCCCACCAGGGTCCGGCCCGGCCGGGCGAAGTTCTCCAGGTGGAGCTGGTGGCAGATGCCCAGGCCCGGAGGCGAGAAGACCGCGCCGAAGCGGGCCGCGGCCGAGCGCAGGTAGCGGTGGTCGTCGGGGTTGCGGAAGCCCATCTGGAGCGTGTTGTGGTCCACGTAGGAGACCGAGAGCTGGGTCTGCACGCGGTCCATGCCGATGGCCTCGAACTGGAGCCAGGCCATGGTGCCGGTGGCGTCCTGGGTCAGGGTCTGGTCGATCTTGAGCGCCACCTCGGAGCCCGGGGTCATGTCCCCGTCCATGAGGTGCGCGGCGATGATCTTCTGCGTCAGGTTGCGGGCCACGTGCTTTCCTCCCAAGGGTGATCTCAGAACAGGCCGCCGGAATCCACGATGGGGGCGTCGCCAAGCCCCAGCTCGCGGCGGCGGATCTTCTTGCGCCGGATGTCGATCTCCACTTCGAGCCGCAGGCGCTCGCGGGTCAGCTCAAAAATCTCGGAGGCGAAAAAGAGGTCCTTGTCCGGGTCCTCGCGCAGCCGGAAGTCCCGCTCCTGCTCCGCGCAGGCGGCCTTCTCGCGCTCGAACCCAAGGATCTCGGCCTCAAGCGTCGCTATTTCCGCGCACACGGATGCGTCGAGGTTTTGCCGGTTCATGGCGGGTCTTCTCCCCGCGCGGGGCGTCGCTGGAGCGACCCGTGGGCAGGGCGTTGTAGATGTTCCAGAAGCGCGGCCAGAGCGCGGCCAGGTCGCCGGGATTGTCCACGGCGATGCCCGGCTTGAGCCAGGCCGCCAGGGCCAGGGCCAGGAGCCAGTAGGGTCCCGGGGCCGGGCAGGAGCCCTCCCAGGAGAGCCGGCCCGGGGTCAGCAGCAGGGTCCCGCCCTCGAGTTCAAAGCGCGCGCCGAGCCGTTCGAGCATCTCCGAGGCCGAGGCCAGGGGCTCGACGCCGGCGGGCGCGGCCACCCGGCAGGGGCGGCCCGAGGCCAGGGCCAGCATCAGGGCCAGGGGGAAGGTTTCGGGCCGGTGGCGGAAATCCACGCTCGGCTCGCCCTCGGGCGCGGCCTTGGCGCCCACCAGGGCCCCGTCCTCCAGGCGCACGGACAGGCCCAGGCTGGCCAGGTCGCGGTCCAGGTCCGGACCCAGGGGGTCCTTGGCGGGCCAGGGTCCGGAGAGCCGCACGCGGCCACCGGTGAACGCGGGCAGGGCGGCGAGATAGGCGCAGAGCACCGGGTCCGGCGGCAGTTCCGGGGCCTTGGGCAGCTTCGGGGTCCCCGGGGCCACGGCGAACGAGCCGGGCTTGCGGCGCACGGAGAGGCCGCAGGCCTCGAGCACGCCCTGGGCCTCGGCCAGGGAGGCCTCGATCTCCGGGCCCGGGGTGAAGCGCAGGGTCAGGCCCCGGGGCAGGGCCCAGCCCATGAGGGCCAGGGCCGCGGCGAACGAGGGCGGCAGGTCCTCGGGCAGGTCCACGGAATCGCCCTGCTCGCCGCCGCACTCCAGGCGCGCGGGCAGGCCCGGGCCGTGGGGGTTCAGGCTGATGAGCCGGGCGCCCAGGGCGGGCAGCACGTGGTTCAGCGGGCCGATGTCCAGGAGCTTGAGGTCCGGACCGCCCGCGAACTTGCAGCGGCCCGCGCCGCGCAGGGCCTGGGCCAGGAGGGCGAAGAAGGTGAACGGCTCCTCCCCGGCGAACAGGAGCTTGTCCTCGAAGGACAGGGGCGCGGCCCCGGGCGTGGCCTCCAGGGTCTCGGCGGTCCAGGAGAGGTGCGCGCCGGCCTGGTTCAGGGCCTTGACCAGCTCGATGAGCGGGTCGCTCAGCACGGTCTGGGACAGGGTCAGGGGCTGGCCCGTGGCCGCGGCCATGAGGGCCCAGAGCCGGGCCTGGCGGGTGGAGCGGGGCGCGGGCAGGTCCACGTCCACGGGCATCTGGCGCGGGGCCAGGCCGAAGGGATCGCCCTGACGGCGCACGGGCCGCTGGGGCGCCTGGCCGAAGAAGTTGAGCATGCCGAAGAGCTGGCGCAGGAGCTTGGCGTCCAGGCCGTGGCTGCGGGCGGCCTCCTCCCAGATGCTCCAGACCTGCTTTTCCAGGGCCGGGTCCGAGCCGGGCTTGCCCCGGGAACGCCGCCAGGCCGTCTCCCGCCCCAGGATCGCGGCGCGCCGGGCCAGAAGCTCCAGGATACCGGCGTCCAGTTCCTTGATCTCGGAAAGCCGTTTTTCAAAGACGCCCTCGCCGCCCGGCTGATGCCCTCGGCGCGAAGGACCTTTCTTGGTCTCGTCGGTCATGTGTGTCCTTGCGATTGTGGAAGCGCCTCAATAGCCCGAATCCGCTGCGCGGGCAAGCCCCGGGGAACGGGCCGCCGCCCTGGGACCGCGGCTGCCGTCGCAGAACCGTCACCCGTCCGCGTCATTTTGTGATGGACCAGGCCCGGGGAAAAGTTTAGAGAATGTTTAAACCGGAGCGCGACTGTTTGGGCCGCGCAGGGGGAGGTGAGGACCAAGCCCGTTCCTTGACAGCTTGAAGGTTCGCAGGACGCCTTGGCATGAGAACTCCAACGCACTGCACAGGGAGCCTATGGCCTCGAAGAACTTCGTCCTCGACACCAATGTTCTCATAGAAAATCCCAAATGCATTGCCAGCCTGCGCAACGGAGAAGAAAACCGCATCCACATCCCCTACACGGTCCTGGCCGAGCTCGATAAGCTCAAACGCGACCCCCGCGTGGGGCACGTGGTCAGCCAGGCCGTGCACGCCATCCTGGAGGACGACAAGGTCCTCATCTTCCCGCCGGACGTGGCCCTGGGCCTGGAAGACGAAATCTACGACGACCGCATCCTGAAAGAGATCGTGCGCCAGAGCCTGGAAGCGCCGATCCTCATCACCAACGACCGCATCCTCCAGCTCAAGGCCCGGGTCTACGGCATCTCCAGCGAGGGCTACCGCGACTCCGTGCCGTTCCAGTCCGAGTCCCAGCTGTACACCGGGTTCGTGGAGGAGACCGAGGAGCCCCTGGCCAACAGCTTCCGCTGGGAGCAGGGCACCCCGGTGTTCTACGGCCCCGAGGGCCCCAAGGCCATCAGCTACCAGCACGAGATCTGGGGGGTCCGGCCGCGCAGCGTGTACCAGAACCTGGCCCTGGAGCTCATGCTCCACCCGGACATCGACCTCATCTCGCTCCAGTCCGAGGCAGGCTACGGCAAGACCTTCCTGGCCCTGGCCGCGGCCCTGTTCCTGGTGCTCGAGCGCAAGGACAACCCCTTCCGCAAGATCTACCTGGTGAAGCCGGTCTGGGAGATCGGCTCCAAGATGGGCTACCTGCCCGGCGACGTGGAGGAGAAGATGCTCCCCTACGTGCGCTACATCCACGACCTGTTGATCAAGCTCCACGAGATGCGCCCGGCCAACCGCATCTTCCTGACCCCGGACGCCGAGAGCATGAAGCTCAACCCCAAGAAGTTCGAGGTCCAGCCCATCGCCTACATTCGGGGCATGAACGTGGAGAACGCCGTGGTCATCGTGGACGAGATGCAGAACCTCTCGCGCAACGAGACCCGGGCCCTGCTCACGCGCATGGGCGAGAACGTGAAGTGCATCTGCCTGGGCGACACCCGCCAGGTGGACAACCCCTATTTGAACGAGTCCAACAACGGGCTCAACTGGGTGGTCAAGAAGCTCAAGGGCTTCAAGAACTACGCCCACATGGTCCTCAAGGGCGAGCGCTCCCGCGGACCCATCACCGACATCGTGCTCCGCTCCAAGCTCTGATCCGGCCTGCGGGCCGCACAAATAAGAAGGGGCCCTGTTGGGCCCCTTCTTACGGAGAGAGGAGTTTGGGAAGGAAACGTGTGACTGGGGTGAGGCTCGCTGTGCTGTGTGCCTTGCGTGAAGCCATTGCCATTGCCGTGCCAAATATGACAACATGCCTGGACCATTGGATTTTACGCAAATCGCCCTGGTCGTGATTCCAGAATGATGTGCAGGACGCTGCACATTGTTTGCACAAGTGCTTGCACATCTGCACAAGGGGTCAGCCCAGCAGGGCGTAGAGCCCGGCCACCAGGAGGAGCGAGGCCGCGCGCAGGGCCTGGTTGTGCACGATGAGCCGCACGGCCAGGCGGGTCTTGAAGATGCCCGCGTAGTAGGGGAACTGGTGGCGCACCGCGCGCATGGGCGTGGAGAGTACGGCCCCCACCAGCAGGGCCAGGACCATCTCCTTCATGCCCAGGGCCCCGGCCGAGAGCAGGGCCCCGGCCGCGGCGAACCCCGCGGTGGTCTCGGCGGCCACCTGGAAGGCCACCACGCCCACGGCCTCGGGCGGCAGCCAGGAGAGCAGGACGCTCTGGCCCATGGCCTGCTCCAGCCAGTCGAAGATCCCCCAGCGCTTGAGAAAGAAGAACAAGGTGTAGATGGGCACGGTGATGAAGATGAGCCGGGGCAGGCGCTTCTTGAAGCGGGCCCAGGTCTTTTCCAGGGCCGGACGCAGGCCCTTGAAGCCGCCGTCGTTGAGCAGGCAGACCACGCAGCCCTCGGGCAGGGGCGGCAGGGTGAACCGGCCCCAGAGCACGATGACGAAGGTGCGGATGAGCGCCGAGAGCACGGTGAGGCCCACATAGACCACCGCGGCCTGGTGCAGGAAGGGCACGGCCAGGGCCAGGACCGTGGGCAGGTGCAGGAAGTTGGTGGGCAGGCTGTTGAACAGGTTGGACAGGACCACCTCGCGGTCGTCCAGCTTGCCCTGCTCGTAGGCCTCGGCCAGCATGGAGTTGGCCGCGGCCCCGGAGAAGAAGGCCATGCTGAAGCTCGCGCCGGAGATGTCCTTGAGCCGGGCCAGGCGGATGAGCGGGGCGGCCACCCGGGCCACGGCCCGGGTCCAGTTCAGGGACTCGATGAGGTTGCCCACGAACAGGCCCACGGTCACCGCGCCGCAGACGCGCAGGAGCGGGGCGGCCAGGCCGTTCCAGAGCACGTGGAGGCTCAGGTCCATGCGCGGGTCAGCCCTTGAGCCGGGCCAGCTCCTCGGGAGACAGGCTGGTGCAGTGCTCCGGGCCCGGGAAGGTCCCGGCGCGGACCTCGGCGCAATAGGCCGCCGCGGCCTCCCGGCCGGTGGCGGCCAGGTCGGCGTAGCGCTTCACGAACTTGGGCAGGAAGCGGTCAAAGAGTCCGAGGATGTCGTGGAGCACCAGGACCTGGCCGTCGGTGTCCGGCCCGGCGCCGATGCCGATGGTCGGGATGTGCACCGCCTCGGTGATGACGGCCGCGGCCTCCCGGGGCATGGCCTCCAGGACCAGGGAGAAGCACCCGGCCTCGGCCAGTCCCCGGGCGTCCTCCAGGAGGATCTGGATGGCCTCGGCGGTCTTGCCCTGGGCCTTGAACCCGCCCAGGTTGGCGATGTGCTGGGGCGTGAGCCCGATGTGGCCCATGACCGGAATGCCCGCGTCCACGATGGCCCGCACCTGGGGCAGCACGGCCCGGCCGCCTTCGAGCTTCACGGCCCTGGCCCCGCCTTCCTTGAGGAAGCGCCCGGCGTTGCGCACGGCCTCGGAAACCGAGCACTGGTAGGAGAGGAACGGCATGTCGCCCACGAGCAGGGCGTGTTTCACGGCCCGGGCCGTGGCCCGGCAGTGGTGGAGCATCTCCTCCATGGTCACGGCGAGCGTGTCCTCCTGGCCCAGGACCACCATGGCCAGGGAGTCGCCCACCAGGACCACGTCCGGTTCGGCCGAGTCGGCGATGAGGCCGCTGGGATAGTCGTAGGCCGTGAGCACGGCCACCTTGGCCCGGCCCTTGAGGGCCAGGATGTCCGGGGCGGTGAGCTGTTTGGGCATGGGGATCGCTCCGTTTGGGGGTCTCAGGCTGCGAGAAGGGCAGGGTAGGGCCGGGGCGGGCCCCCGTCAAGACGGGGCGGGAATGAAACAAGGCCCGGAACGGTTGCGGCGTTCCGGGCCTTGGGCGCAAACGGGATCAGAGCGGGGTGATGTTCTGGAGCACCCAGGTCACGCGGCCCACGATGCGGTCCTTCATCTCCTCGGCCGGGATGGTGATGTCGGCGTAGTCCTTCTCGGCCCGCAGCACGTACTGGCCGTTCTGGAAATAGACCCGGCGCACCAGGAGGCCCTGCTTGGGGAAGTACACGGCGCTGAAGTCCCCGTCCGGGCACTGCTTCTGGGCCGTGTCGATGCCCACGAAGGCGCCCCGGCAGATGATCGGCTCCATGCCGGTGGAGTCCATCTTGACCACCACGAGGCTCTCGCGGTGGAAGCTCTCGGGAATGGCCAGGTCCTCAATGGGCAGGGGCTCCCAGCTGGGACCGGCGCTCTTGGGCGCGGCCATGGAGCAGACCGGCACCACGCGGCTGCGGGAATGGGGCTTGCCGTAAGGGGCCGGGGTCTCGCGCAAGAGCGCGTCGGCGGCCATCTTGCCGCGGCTGGGGTGGAGATAGACCGGTTCGGAGCCGTGGGCCAGCCAGTCCGGGGACAGGCCGTGGCTGCGGTAGAGTTTGAGGAACCAGTCGGCCGGCACGGAACAGCGGCGCTTGGCGTCCGAGATGCTCGACTGGCGCACGTCCAGGACGTCGGCCAGCTGCACCTGGGTCCGCGCCCCGGTGGCCTTCTTGATGCGCTCGAGAACCTCGTTGAACCAGCGTTCCAGGTTCTCGTCGCACTTCTTCTTGTTCTTGGGCATGATCGCTCCCTATCGAAAACATGATAGCCTATAGTTTATATAGGCAAAAAAATATTCATAACGTTATTATTTGATGGTTTGTTCCTACAGTACCGACGCCGTGCATAGCCCCCCATCTGTAAAGTACCAGTAAACTTCATCCACTCAACTTGCCACTACAATTCTACAACGTTCCGAACCCCGTTGACTGGACCCCCGAACCTTGTCCAGCACGTGTTTTCGCCCTTGAAAATAGGGGTCTAGTAGTCAGGAGATTCTTGAAAGTCAAGGAAGGCGTTGGAGTCAGTCGGGATTCGCCGCTGCGCGATATCGTCGACGAAATCGATCGCGCATGATTCCGCGGGGGTGGGCGGAAAAATGCGCAGATCGAGAAACCTGATGGGTTGGATTGGCGCTTTGCGTCTGGTCTTATTGGAAGTACCGCAGGAACGGACTGCCCGGGGTCAACACCAGCCGGGTGTTGTCCTTGAGCGCGGCCTCATAGGCTTCCAGGCTGCGCTGGAAGGCGTAGAACTCCGGGGCCTGGCCATAGGCCTCGGCGTAGGCCTTGGTGGACAGGGCCTCGCCCTGGCCGCGGATCACGTCGGCCTGGCGTTCGGCCTCGGCCAGGAGCACGGTGCGCTCCTTGTCGGCCTGGGCCGTGATCTTGGCGGCCTCCTCGCGGCCCTCGGAGCGGTACTGCTTGGCCTGGCGCTCGCGCTCGGCCTGCATCCGGCCGAAGATGGCCCGCTCGTTCTCGGGCGGCAGGTCGGTGCGCTTGATGCGCACGTCCACCACGGTCATGCCGTAGGGCGAGAGCAGCTCCTGGGAGCGGCGGACCACCTGCTCCATGATCTCGGTGCGCTTCTCCGAGACCACCTCGATGAGGGTGTGCCGGCCCAGGGCTTCGCGCAGGGCCGCGTAGGTGATGTCGTCCAGCCGGGCCTGGGCCCCGGAGATGCCCCGCACGCTCTGGAAGAAGAGCAGCGGGTCGCTGATCTTCCACTTGGTGTAGTGGTCCACCACCATGGCCTTCTTGTCCTCGGTGAGGATCTCGGCGCGCTTGGCGTCGTAGTCCAGGACCCGGGCGTCGAAGAAGGTCACGCTCTGGATGAACGGCACCTTGGCGTGGATGCCGGGCGGCAGGGCCCGGGTCACGGGCTTGCCCAGCTGGACCACGATGGCGGTCTCGGTCTGGTCCACCACGAACAGGCTCTGGGCAAGGGTCAGGGCGAAAACGAGGGCTCCGGCGGCCAGGAGGATCTGTTTGCGGTTCACGGCTTCTTGACTCCCTCGGGCGCGGTCTTCGGTTCCAGGGCGGGCAGCGGCAGATAGGGCACGGCCCGCTCCAGGGCCTTGTCCGTGAGCACGAGCTTTTCCGTGGCCGGGTTGCCGAGCACGCGCTGCATGGTTTCCAGGTAGAGGCGCTGGCGGGTCACGTCCCGGGCCTTGTTGTACTCGGTGAGCACGGCCAGGAAGCGGGAGGTCTCGCCCTGGGCCTTGCGCACCACGCTCTCGCGGTAGGCCTCGGCCTCGTTGGTGATGACCGCGGCCTGGCCGCGGGCCTTGGGCAGGATGTCGTTGCGGTAGGCGTCGGCCTCGTTGATGAACCGGCTCTTGTCCTCGCGGGCGCTGGCCACGTCCTTGAAGGCCTCGATGACCTCGGAGGGCGGGTGCACGTACTGCATCTGCACGGCCACCACCTTGATCCCGGCCTTGTAGCGGTCCAGGATGTCCTGCATCAGGTCGCGGGTCTGGACCTGGATCTCGTCCTTGCCCGAGGTGAGCGCCGCGTCGATCTTGCTCTTGCCCATGACCTCGCGCATGGCCGCCTCGGCCGAGCCGCGCACCGCGCCCACGGGGTCGGCCACGTTGAACAGGTAGTCCACGGGCTCCTTGATGACGAACTGCACCGTGAACTGCACGTCCACGATGTTCTCGTCGCCGGTGAGCATGAGCGACTCCTCGGGCACCGGCCGGGTGGCGGCCTGGGAGTCGCCCTGGCGGCCCACGGTGCGGAAGCCGAACTCCATGCGCTGGATGCGCGTGACCTTGGGGGTCGTCACGCTTTCCACCGGAAAGGGAATGTGGTAGTGCGGTCCCGATCCGGCGGTCCGGTCAAAGGCCCCGAAGCGCTGGACCACGCCGATTTCGTCGGGCTCCACGATGTAGATGCCGGACAGGATCCAGAGGGCCGCCACGATGAGCGCCAGAATGCGGCCGGGCGGCAGGCGCAGACCCTTGAGGCTCTTGAATTTGTCGGCGATGTCCCCGAGATCCGGGGGGCCTTGGCCAGGGCCGCGCTGGCGGCGTTGCTGCTCTTGCAGTTTTTCCCAATCCCAGTTCATATTCCCCTTGCATACGCAAGGAGTGGCGCAAAGGTCAAGAAAAGCCGGTCCGCAAAGGCCGGAACGCGCAAGGACGGTGCATGAAAGAGATCAATTCCGGCATCTTCCGGGCCTATGACATCCGCGGCCTGGTGGGCCGGGACCTGGACGAGGACTTCGCCGAGGAGCTGGGCCGGGCCTGCGGCGCGCTGTTCGCCCGCCAGGGCCTGGACCGGGCCGTGCTCGGCCACGACTGCCGGGCCAGCTCCCCGGCCTACCTGGAGCGCCTGGCCCTGGGGCTGGCGGCCTCGGGCCTGGACGTGCTGGTCATCGGCCAGGTCTCCACCCCGCTGCTCTATTTCGCGGTGAAGCACTTCAACCTGCGCGCCGGGGTCATGGTCACGGCCAGCCACAATCCGCCGCAGTTCAACGGCTTCAAGATCTGGTGCGGGGAGAGCACCCTGCACGGCGAGGGCGTGCGCGGCCTCTACGAGATCATGCGCGCCCGGGACTACGTCACGGCCGTGCGGCCCGGGATCGTCTCGCGCCACGACGCCCTGCCCGCGTATCTCGACGTCCTCTCCTCCCAGCTGCGCCTGTCCCGGCCCATGACCGTGGTGGTGGACGGCGGCAACGGCGCGGCCGGGGAGATCACGGCCCAGCTCCTGGAGCGCGTGGGCTGCACCGTGCACCGCCTGTTCTGCGAGCCGGACGGGACCTTCCCCAACCACCACCCCGACCCCGTGGTGGAGGAGAACACCCGCCAGCTCTCGGCCGAGGTCCTGGCCCGGGGCGCGGACCTGGGCGTGGGCCTGGACGGCGACGGCGACCGCATCGGGGCCGTGGACGAGACCGGGCGGCTCATGTACGGCGACCAGGTCCTGGCGCTCTACGCCCGCAGCCTGCTGGCGCGCCGTCCCGGCCAGACGGTCATCGGCGACGTGAAGTGCTCGCACCTGCTGTTCCGCGACATCGAGGCCCACGGGGGCAAGCCGCTCATGGCCGCCACCGGGCACTCGCTCATGAAGGCCAAGCTCCTGGAAACCGGCGCGGCCCTGGCCGGAGAGATGAGCGGGCACATGTTCTTCGCGGACCGCTTCTTCGGATTCGACGACGCCACGTATGCGGCCCTGCGGCTGGTGGAGGTCCTGGACCAGAATCCGGGCCAGCCCCTGTCCGCGCTGCTCGGCTGGCCGCCGGTGGTGAACACGCCGGAGATGCGCGTGGACTGCCCCGAGGAGCGCAAGTTCCAGGTGGTGGACCGGGCCCGCGCAACCTTCCGCGATCTGGCCGCGCGGAACGGCTGGGGCTTTGACGACACCGACGGGGTGCGGCTCACCTTCCCCCGGGGCTGGGGCCTGGTGCGGGCCTCCAACACCCAGCCGGCCCTGGTCCTGCGCTTCGAGGCCGAGAGCGCCGAGGACCTGGCCATGATCCGGCAGACCATGGAGGAGCCGGTGCAGGCCTGGATCGCCGGCTTCGCCGGTTCCTAGAAAGGCAAAAGGCGGGGTTTTCCCCGCCTTTTCCATGGAGGGGCGAAGCCCCTATTTGTCCCGGCAGCACTTCTTGTACTTCTTGCCCGAGCCGCAGGGGCAGGGGTCGTTGGGCCCGACCTTGGGCGCGCTGCGGCGCGTGGGCTCCTTGGCCTTGGCCTTGGCGTCGCCGCCCCCGTACTGGAGGTCCTTGGGCGTCTCCTTGTGCTGGAACTCCTCCTCGCGGACCTCGGCCTTGATGCGCAGGTGGCAGAGCGCGCGCAGGGCGTTCTCCTTGATGTTCTCGAGCATGTCCCGGAACAATTCGAAGCCCTCGCGCTTGTACTCCTGCTTGGGGTCCTTCTGGCCGTATCCGCGCAGGCCGATGCCGTCGCGCAGGTGGTCCATGCCG
The DNA here is from genome assembly GCA_002382645.1 of Desulfovibrio sp. UBA4079. GTDB lineage: Bacteria > Desulfobacterota > Desulfovibrionia > Desulfovibrionales > Desulfovibrionaceae > Aminidesulfovibrio. The sequence goes on from DFYP01000176.1 coordinate 29,647, forward strand.
AGCAGGTGCTCCTTCCAGTTGCGGTCCAGGGCCTCCAGCAGGAAATAGCGGGCGATCTCCTGGTAGTGGTCCGGGGCCGAGGCCTTGAGCAGGCCGATGATCTCGTTGAGCCAGCCCAGGCAGCGCTCCTTGTTCGGGACGCCCTCGCGGAACCCGGGGAAGCGGTCGAAGTCGAAGACCTCGGCCAGCCGGGAGCGGACCATCTCGGCCATCTCCGGGTCCATGTCCTTGTCCTTGGTCTCGGAGACCGGGCCCAGGATGCCCATGAGCACGTCGTCGGCGTACTCCTCCACGAGCTCGTCCACGTTCTCGGCGTGCATCAGCTCGCGGCGCTGGGAGTAGATGACCTCGCGCTGCTGGTTCATGACGTTGTCGAAGTCGAGCAGCTGCTTGCGGATCTCGAAGTTGTGGCCCTCCACGCGCTTCTGTGAGCCCTCGATGGCCCGGGACACGAGCGCGTTCTCGATGGGCACGTCCTCTTCCATGCCGAGCTTGCCCATGAGCCCGGCGATGCGGTCCGAGCCGAACAGGCGCATGAGGTCGTCGTCCAGCGCCAGGTAGAAGCGCGAGCTGCCCGGGTCGCCCTGGCGGCCGGAACGGCCGCGCAGCTGGTTGTCGATGCGCCGGGANNTCGTGGCGCTCGGTGCCGATGATGTGCAGGCCGCCCAGCTCGCGCACGCCCTCGCCGAGCACGATGTCCGTGCCGCGTCCGGCCATGTTCGTGGCGATGGTCACCTTGCCGCGCTGGCCGGCCTCGGCCACGATCTCGGCCTCCTTCTCGTGCTGCTTGGCGTTGAGCACGTTGTGCGGCACCCCGCGCCTCTTGAGCAGCGAGGAGACCAGCTCGGACTTCTCGATGGACACCGTGCCCACGAGCACGGGCTGGCCGCGTTTGTGGCAGTCCTCGATCTCGAGGGCGATGGCCTTGAACTTCTCGGCCTGGGTCTTGAAGATCATGTCCGGGTGGTCCTTGCGGACCATGGGCTTGTTGGTGGGCATGACGATGACGTCCAGGTCGTAGATCTCCTTGAACTCCACGGCCTCGGTGTCGGCGGTGCCGGTC
>DFYP01000034.1 GCA_002382645.1 Desulfovibrio sp. UBA4079
GGCCCCGGCGGCCGCAGCCGCTCCGGCAGCCCCGGTTGCGGCCCCGCCTCCGGTCACAGCCCCGCCTTTGGCCAAGGCCGCCCAGCCCAGCCTGCGGACCCCGGACCGTCCGGCCGCGGCCGTGGCCAGCCCCTTTGTCCAGCGCAATCCCGAGGTCCCCAGCGGGGACAAGACCCTGCACGGGTTCCGCTACGCCGTCCTGGACACGGACGAGGAACGGGTGGGCGGGGTGAGCGTCATCGAGATCAAGGTCTATCTCGACGTGACCGTGCTGCCCGAGCGCGAGGCCATCAAGGACTTCGCCACGAGCATCTGGAAGGAGAAGCGCCAGGGAGGCCGGGAACTGGTGGTGGACGTGTTTCTGCCGGACACGGACCTCAAGGGCCTGCCCTATGCCGTGGCCCGCTACGACGACAATGGCCTGCAGGAGTATTTCACCCGCAGGACCATTCTCTTCGGCACCCGCTTCGCCCGCTAGCTAATCCACGAACAGAGGGATGGTCTTGCCCTGGACGGCGCGTAGGCCCTGCTTGCGCTCCATGCCCTGAGCCCGCTTGAGGTAGAGGTTGCCGCAGCCCTGGCAGTGCCAGTGCTTGTCGTGCTCCTGGAGGCGCACCAGCAGGGCGTCGCGGTCGTAGCAGACCTGGCAGTAGGGGCCTTTTTTCCGGAACTGCTCGTTGAGCCAGTACTTCTGGCCGTCGAACTCCACGCTTTCGGCCAGGTTGAGGATCTGGGTGACCTCGTCCATCTGGCGGCGCAGGTTCTCGTTTTCCTGGCAGAGATTCAGGAAGCTTTCCTGCAACTGGGCCAGCAGCGCCCGGGCCTGTTCCGGTTTGCCGCTCTGGATCAATTCCAGGACCTGCTTGAACTCCATGCCTTTGACCATGTCCAGGGCCATGCTCCACCTCGCTTGTGATGGTCTCGTCCCCTACCGGCCCTTATCGGCGCGCGGTCTGGCCAACTTTAGGGCGAAGCGAGGAAATCTTTGCAGGACTAGAATATTTTGTCACTTCGTCTTGTGGGTATAGACACCGTCCCAGCCCGCGCCCGGGGGCTCGGCGGCCAGGGCCTGGCAGCGCTCCTGGTAGAGCGTGAACAGCACGGATTCCCCGAACTGCCGGGCGCATTCGGCAAAGGCCGCCTCGGCCCCGCGGAAGTCCGCGGCCTGGTACAGGGCCATGGCCGCGCAGTAGGCCGCGAACTCGGGCTGGCGGCGGGCGGCCTCCTCCTGGGTGTGCGCCGAGTAGAGGGTCACGGGCGCGGTCTTGCCCTTGACCCGCACCCGGTCCAGCTCCACGAACACGAAGCGCTCGCCGCAGGCCTGGCGGATGGCGTCGCTCACCAGGATGCGCTGGCCGTAGTACTTGGTCAGGCTTTCCAGCCGCGAGGTCAGGTTCACGTTGTCGCCGATGAGGGTGTAGTCGAACAGGTCGGCCGAGCCCATGTTGCCCACGCGCACCCGGCCGCTGTGCAGGCCCACGCCGATCTGGATGCCGAAGCCGAATTTCTCCTGGAAGCCGCGGTTCAGCTCCTCCAGCCGGTCGAACATGGAGAGCGCCGCGGAGAGCGCCCGGAACTGGTGGTCCGGCACGTTGAGCGGCGCGTTCCAGAAGGCCATGATGGCGTCGCCGATGAACTTGTCCAGCGTGCCGGAGTTCTCGGTGATGAGCCGGGTCATGGGGGTCAGGTAGTCGTGGAGGAGTTCCGTGACCTGGGTGGGGGAGAGCTTCTCGGACAGGGTGGTGAACCCGCGCACGTCCGAGAACAGCACCGTGACCTCCTTCTCCTCGCCCTCCAGGGTCAGGGAGTCGGGGTTCTCCATGATCTGGTTGATGACCGCCGGGGCCAGGTAGTGGGAGAAGGCCCCGTGGATGAACTTCTTGGCCCGCTCCTCGCGCCAGAACTTGAAGGCCGTGATGAGCGCGAAGTTGGCGCCCAGGGTCAGGTAGGAGAACAGCGGGGAGAGGAAGATGCGCAGGGTCTCGAAGGAGTAGATCGCCCCGTACCAGAGCCCCAGGGCCATGCCCACCAGGGGCAGGACGATCCAGATGGCCCGGGCCCAGGTGAGCAGCAGGGTGGTCAGGACGCCGGCCAGGAGCATGGCCAGGAACTCCACGCCCAGGGTCCAGTCCGGGATGGACAGGAAGTCCTTGGACAGGATGTTGTCCACCAGGGTGGCGTGGGTCTCCACGCCGGGATACACCGGGTCGAAGGGCGTGGCCCGCAGATCCTTGAGCCCCGCGGCCGAGGTACCGACGAACACGATCTTGTTCTGGAAGGTCTCGGGCGGCAGCCGGTCGTCCAGGACGTCGGCCGCGCTCACGTAGGGGAAGACCCCGGCCTTGCCGCGGTACTTCACGAGCATTTCGCCCAGGGAATCCAGGGGGATGATGGCCTGGCCCAGGCGCAGGGACTCGGCCCCGCGCGGCCCGAGCTTGAGCACGGCGTTCTTGATGCCCGCCGCCTGCATCAGGGTGGCCAGGGCCAGGCTGGGGTAGATCTTGCCCTGCCAGGTCACCAGCAGGGGCACGCGCCGGAGCACGCCGTCCTCGTCCGAGGCCGTGGTGAAGAAGCCGCAGGCCGGGGCGGCCTCGGCCAGGAGCGGGTAGGGGCAGATCATCTCCTGGGCCTTGTGCAGGCACTGCTCGGGCTTGAGCGCGTCCAGCCCGGCCAGGATGGCCACGTTCACGGGCTTCACCGCGCAGGCCGGCCCCTGGGCCCCGGTGTCCAGGTGGGTGAAGTTGTACCCGAGCACGAAGGGCCCGGAGGCCAGCACCCCGGCCAGCACCTGGTCGTTGTCCTCCAGGCCCGGGGGCAGGCCCTGGAAGGAGATGTCCACCTGGAGCTCGCGCCGCATCTGGCGCTTGAGCACCATGGGCGAGGTGCGGTCGGGCTCGGCGAAGAGGATGTCCAGGCCCACGGCCAGGGCCCCGGCGGCCCGGATCTTGGCCAGGAGCAGGGCCACCCGGTAGCGGGGCCAGGGCCACTGCCCGAACTCGGCCAGGCTCTTCTCGTCGATGTCCACGATGAGCGGCATGTCCGAGGCGGCCTTCTGCTCCGTGCGGGTGAGCAGCAGGTCGTAGAGCTTGTGGTCCAGGAGGTTGAGGGCGGCGGGCCGGAAGATGAACAGAAGGGCCAGGAGCAGGGTGCAGGAGAATCCCGCCACCAGGATGATGATCTGGTCTTTCTTGAAGTGCCGTTTGAGACCGTTGAACATGGTTTTCCCCCCCGGTGGACGGGCGGTTGCGGGCAGGAAATGGCGCAGTGGTCCGCATTGTGGCCGCAGTGCAGTCCTAGCGTTTTTTTTCACGTTTGAGGAGTAGATTTTTTTCCTTAAATCATATAACGCTAGACCAGATTTGTGCGCTCAATATCGACAGTATCCCGCAGGGGTTTCGGGGGGAGAGGGATGATCCGTCCGGGGATTTTTATGATGCGCTGGCTTCCTGTCTGCCTGCTCGTCATGGCGCTGTTCGCGCCCTGCGCCGCGTCCGCCCAGGAAGCCGCCAACTTTCCGCTCAAGCCGCTGCTCCGTGATCTGGCCGTGACCCACGAGCGGATCCAGGCGGCCCAGGCCGGCTACGAGTCCTCCCAGCATATGATCGGCAAGGCCCAGAGCGCCTGGTATCCGCGCCTGGACGCCACCACCGAGGCCGGCTACGAGGTCATGGACAAACCCCTGCAGACCTCCACCGACTACTGGCGCAACGTGGAAGGCCTGCGCGCCAGCCAGCTGCTCTACGACTTCGGCGGGGCCTCCGGAAACATCGACCTGTACAAGGGCCTGTCCGGCGAGATGAAGGCCCGCATGAACCAGACCGTCCAGGACGTGCTCGTCCAGGGCGTCACCGCCTATCTTCTGACCATCCGCGCCCGCGAGACCCTCAAGTACGCCTTCCAGTCCGAGGAGAACATCAAGCGCCTGTCCGGCATGCAGGAGGCCCTGGTGGCCCGCGGCGCGGGCCTGTCCTACGAGGAACTCCAGGTCAAGGCCCAGCTCTCCGGCTCGCAGTCCTACCGGGTCACCCAGGAGCGCGCCCTGGTCACGGCCAAGAACGATTTCCGCTCGGTGTTCGGGTTCGAGCCCACGGACGCCCAGATCCGCGGCATGGAGATCCCCACGCTGCCCAAGGGACTCATCCCCGACCAGCTGGAGGTGGCCCTGGAGACCGCGGTGAAGAACAACTACCAGCTCCAGGAGCTGGAGTCCTCGGTGGCCCGGGTGGAGGGCGACCTCAAGTCCCGCAAGGCCACGTTCTATCCCAAGTTCCAGCTGGTGGGCGAGACCCTGCGCAAGGAGAACGACCAGGGCAATTCGGGCGTCCAGGACGAGAACCGCGCCCACGTGCTCATGACCTACAACCTCTTTTCCGGCATGGGCGACACCGAGGCCGTGAGCGCGGCCAACGCCGACCTCACCGCGGCCCGCAAGAACCTCCTGGACCGCCGTCGCAACGTGGAGGAGAGCGTCCGCAACGCCTGGATCGACCTCATGACCCTGCGCAAGAACGTGGAACTCTACCAAAACCAGGCCAACATCACCTGGGAGTTCCTGGGCCTGATCAAGAAGAAGAAGGCCATGGGCGGCGAGGTCAACCTTCTGGACATCCTGGTGGGCGAGCGCGACTACATCAGCGCGGTGAGTTCCCGCGTGGCCGCGGACATCGACGAGTCCATCGCGGCCTACAAGCTCCTGTACCAGATGGGCAACATCTCCCTGGACACGGTGGCCCGCTAGCGGGCCGCGCCCGCGGATCCCGGCCGCCTCCCTGCCCGGGTCCCCCTCCGGGAACGCCATGAAGGAACTTTTTCGCCGTCTTTTTCTTGTCCGCCAGTTGGCGTGGGAAATCCTGGTCGCCTCCCTGTTCATCAACGTCCTCTCCCTGGCCTCGCCCATCTTCGTCATCCAGGTCCTCAACCGCTACGTGGGTTACGGCTTCGACGGCACCCTGGTGACGCTCACCTCGGGCACACTGCTGGCAGCGGCTTTTGGCTTCGCCTTTTCCTCGGTGCGCGGACGCCTGGCCGCGGCCGTGAGCGTCGGACCGGACAAGGAGCTTTCGGGCCGGGTGCTCAGCGCCCTGACCCAGGTCCGCCTGGCCGCGCTCTCCCGCATCCCGCAGAACAAGCTCCACGAGGTCCTGGGCGGGCTGCAGACGGTCCAGTCGGCCTACAGCGCCAGCCAGATCAGCGCGGTGCTGGACCTGCCCTTCGTGCTCGTCTTTCTCCTGGCCATCTTTCTCCTGAGCCCGCTCCTGGCGTTCTTGACCATCCTGGCCACGGCCTCGGCCCTGTGGGGCGGCTGGCTCAACGTGAAGCACGGCCGGGCCGCCTACCGCGACATGCAGCAGCACACCGTGGCCCACCGCGGCCTGGTCTCCTCGGCCATCAGCGGGGCCGACACCCTGCGGGCCTTCCTGGCCGGGGCCTACGTGCGCAAGCTCTGGGACCGCCAGATGGAGGCCCTGCTGTTCCTCCAGCGCCGGCTCACCGAGCAGCGCAGCCTGGGCCAGGCGCTCATCGGCGGCGCGTCCATGATCCTGCGGGTGCTGGTCTATGCCCTGGGCGCCATGCTCGTGGTCAGCGGCGACCTGTCCATGGGCGGGCTCATCGGCGTGAGCATCCTCTCGGCCAAGGTGGTCCAGATGGCCTCCAGCTTCCTGCAGGCCGCCTTCCTTCTGGACAAGGCCCAGGAGGGCCTGCGCCTGCTCGACGAATTCCAGCGCCTGCCCCGGGAATCCTTCTCCGGCACCGCGCTCAAGAACTTCACCGGCAGGGTGGAGCTGCGCGACCTGGCCTTCGCCTACCTCTCGAACCCCGGCCCGCTGTTCGAGTCCCTCAACCTGACCCTGGAGCCGGGTTCGATCCTCTGCGTCCTGGGCTTCAACGGCTCGGGCAAGAGCACCTTCACCAAGCTCCTTTCCGGCCTGCTGGAGCCCCTGCGCGGCCAGATCCTCATCGACGGGGTGGAGCTGCGCCAGCTCTCCATGGAGTGGTGGCGGCGCCAGATCCTGTTCGTGCCCCAGGACCCGAGCTTTTTGAGCGGCACGTTCCGCGACAACATCCTCATGGCCGCGCCCGAGACGAGCCCCGAGCGGCTGGGCGAGGCCGTGCGCCTGGCGGACCTGCGGCGCTACCTGGATTTGAGCCCCGATGGCCTGGAGACGCCCGTCCTGGAAGGCGGCCGCGATCTGCCCATGGGCATCCGCAAGCGCCTGGCCCTGGCCCGGGCCCTGATCACCCCGGGCCGTCTGGCCATCCTGGACGAGCCCACCGAAGGGCTCGACGCCGAGGGCAACGCCGCGATCTACGCCGTGCTCAACGTCCTGGCCAAGGCCGGGATCACCCTGGTCATCGTCACCCGTGACCCGAACATCCTCAAGGCCGCCGGGCAGATCCTGGACCTCTCGGAAAAGCCCGTGCCCAAGCTGGTGAGCGTGCCGCGCAAGGCCGCCCCCGGGGAGGCCCCGGCATGAACCTGCGCGACCTGTTCCGGCCCATGACCGACCCCGAGGACGAGAAGGTCCTGGTCTCCGGCGCCACGCGGGCCTTCTTCTACCTCTGCGCCGCGTTCTGCGTCCTGCTTTTCGCCTGGAGCGTCATCGGCCGCCTGGACATCGTCAGCGAGGCCCAGGGCGAGGTCATCCCCCGCTCCAAGGTCAAGCGCATCCAGCACCTGGAAGGCGGCATCATCCGGGAAATCCTGGTCCGTGAGGGCGACACCGTGGCCCTGGACCAGCCCCTGGTGGTCCTGGAGGCCACCCCCAGCGAAACGAGCGTGGAGGAGCTGGACGTGCGGGTCAACTCCCTCAAGGTGGAGATGGCCCGGCTGGAGGCCGAGCAGCAGGGCCTGCCCGAGCCCGTGTATCCCGAGGACATCCGGCAGAAGTCCCCGGAACTGGTGAACCAGTCCCTGGACCACTTCAATTCCCGGCGCAAGCGCCTGGACAGCGAACTCATGGGCCAGGACGAGAAGATCCACCAGCGCGCGAAGGACGTGGAGGAGATCACGGCCCGGCTCAAGAACTCCCGGCACAGCCTGGAACTCCTGCGCCAGCAGATCGCCATCAGCGAGTCCCTGCTCAAGGACCAGCTCACCTCCAAGTACAAGCACCTGAGCTTCCTCCAGGAGGAGTCCGCCCTGGTGAGCAAGATCGAGGAGGACTCCGCGGCCCTGGACCGTTCCAACTCGACCCTGACCGCGGCCCGCAACGAGCGCGACCGCATCCTCAACGCCTACCAGGAGGACGTGCAGGCCGCCCTGAAAAAGGCCCAGACCGAGCTCATGGAGTCCAGCCAGCGGCTGCGCAAGTTCAGCGACGAGCTCAAGCGCACCGTGGTCCGCTCGCCCGTGGCCGGGGTGGTCAAGACCCTCTACGTGGTCAACGTGGGCGAGGTCATCAAGCCGGGCATCACCATCATGGACATCGTGCCCGCCGGGGACACCCTGGTCATCGAGGCCCACCTGCCCATCGGCGACATCGGCTATGTCCAGGCCGGGCAGCGGGCGGTCATCAAGCTGGCCTCCCGGGACGCCCGGCGCTTCGGCCACCTGGAGGGCAAGGTGCTCCAAGTGAGCCCGGACGCCTTCACCCTGCCTTCGGGCCAGACCTACTACCGGGTCCTGGTGGAGGCCGCGAGCGACCACTTCTCCAGCGGCGACGACCGCTACCAGCTCTACCCGGGCATGCGGGTGGTGGCCGGCATCCACATCGGCTCGCGCAGCGTGCTCGGGTACATCCTGGACCCCTTCCTGGACAGCATGAGCCGGGGTCTGCAGGAGCGTTGACCCGGTTTTCGCCCCCTGGTTTTCCGACCCAGCCCGCAACCCTCCGGTTTTCCGTGACAATCTGTTTCTTGCCTCAACTCACATGAATCGTTGAATAAATCAGCAAAACGTCCCATCTCGTGCCAGAAATGGAAAATTGCTTTTTGACAACACGCATAGTCAAGAAAAAGTCTAGAAAAAATCTACATACTAAAAACATTGGAGAAAAAAATGAGGCCTAGAGGGCCACGGCGCGGAGCACGGTGAAGCCTCCCAGGACCAGGAGGAGCAGGAGAACAGCGGTGCGGTACCCGGTCCCGCCCAGGCGGCGGTACAGGGAGGAGCCCAGGAAGACCCCGGCGGCCAGGGCCGGCAGACCCGTGACAAAGTACCGGAGCACGAGGAGGGTGGTCAGGCCGGACAGGGCGTGCAGGGAGATGACCGCCAGCCCGGCGAAGAAGAAGTAGCCGGTCATGAGCGACTTGGCCTCGTCCTTGGTCCAGGGCTGCATGGCGGCATAGACGATGATCGGCGGGCCGTTGGCCCCGGTGCTGCCGCCCAGGATTCCGGCCAGGAACCCGGCCAGGGCGGTCCAGCCCCGGCCCAGGGTCCGCGGCCTGGGCCGGGCCAGCAGGCTGTGCAGGGAAAAGGCCAGGAGCATGACGCCCACCAGCAGGGACAGGACCCATTCCGGAAAGACCTTCAGGGCCCAGACGCCCACCGGGATGCCCGGCACCGTGGCCAGGAGGAGCAGGCCCAGCCGGGCCGCGGACAGGTGCCGCCGCAGCTCCACCAGGAGCCAGAGGTTGATGCACTGGGCGAACAGGGCGATGAGCGGGATGGCCGTGCGCAGTTCAAAGGCCAGGGAGAGCAGGGGCAGGGTCACCAGGACCGAACCGAACCCGGTGAGTCCCTGGACCAGTCCGCCCAGGAAGATGGAGGCGCAGAGCGCGAGGATGTCGTACATGGTGTTGTCCCGAAGGGCTGTCTTCTCCCACCCGGGGCCCGGCCTGTCAACCGGGGCCGTTGACTGCGCGCCGCCCCGGCTTACCTTGGAAGGATGCGTCCCGGCTGCGGGACAGGAGGCGTCATGACCACATCCCAGGAAGCCCTGGCCACGTTCGCGGGCGGCTGCTTCTGGTGTCTGGAAGCGGATTTTCGCAAGCTTCCCGGCGTGTTGGAAGTGCTCTCCGGGTATTCCGGCGGGCCCGAGAAGGACCCGGCCTACGAGCAGGTGGCCTCGGGCCGCACCGGGCACCTGGAGAGCGTGCAGGTCCGGTTCAACCCGGAAAAAGTCAGCTATGCCGAAGTGCTGGACTGGTTCTGGCGGCACGTGGACCCCACGGACGAGGGCGGCCAGTTCGTGGACCGGGGGCCGCACTACCGCACGGCCATCTTCACCCACGACGAGGAGCAGCGCCGCCTGGCCGAGGCCTCGCGTCAGGCCCTGGAGGCCTCGGGCCGGCTCAAGGGCAGGGTGGTCACGGAGATCCGGCCGTTCGAGGCCTTCTACCCGGCCGAGGGCTATCATCAGGGATTTTCGCAGACCAACCCGTCGCGCTACCGGTTCTACCGGAGCAATTCCGGCCGGGACCAGTTCCTGCGGTCCACCTGGGCCCAGGCCGGGGACCAGGGCCTCACCCCGCTCCAGCACCACGTGACCCGGGAGAACGGCACCGAGCGGCCCTTCGCCAATGAGTACTGGGACAACAAGGCCCCGGGCATCTATGTGGACGTGATTTCGGGCGAGCCGCTGTTCTCGTCCCTGGACAAGTACGACTCGGGCACGGGCTGGCCGAGCTTTTCACGGCCCCTGGAGCCGGGGAACATCGTGACCCGCGAGGACGCCAGCCTGTTCCCCCCGCGCACCGAGGTCCGCGGCCGGGCCGCCGACAGCCACTTGGGCCACGTGTTCCCGGACGGGCCGCAGCCTACGGGCCTGCGTTATTGCATGAATTCCGCAGCCTTGCGCTTCATCCCCGCGGCCGAACTGGAAGCCCGGGGCTATGGCCGCTACGCCGCCCTGTTCGGCATGGAGCCGGACAGCTCCGGGAAGTGACCCCCCGGCTCAGACGGTCTTGGTCAGCATGGAGAGCAGGGAGGTGGCGGCCGTGCTCGTGGAGCTGCTGGACCCGCTGTCGAGGTAGCTGCTCAGCACGTTCTCGTAGTTCTTGAGGTAGGCCGCGATCTCCTCGGCGCTCAGGGTGTCGTCCCCGTCCTCATCCACCTTGTCGAAGACCTCGGCGTCGAGGCCGGTCTCGTTCTGGCTCAGCTTGCCGTCGCCGTCCTCGTCGTTGTTCTTGATGTACTTCTTGGCGGCGCTTTGGGCCGTGCTGCCGCTGTCCGTGTCCTCGACGTAGCCCATGACCTCGTCCAGGATGTTGCTGTCCTTGGCCATGCTGGCGTAGTTCTTCACGTACCCGGCCACGGCCTCGGGATTCTCCTTGAGAAAGGTCTCGATCTCCTTCCGGGTCACCTCGTTGTTCTTGTCCGCGTCGAGTTTCTGGAAGGCCTCCTCCGAGATGGTCACCTCGTCCTGGGTCAGGACGTTGTCCCGGTTGGCGTCGTTGGCCGTCATGCTCTTGCGGGCGGCCACCTGGGCCCCGGCAGCGGCGACCATGCTGCTGTTGCTGGAGGTTTCCTCGGAGCTGGCGCCCAGGAGGTCGGGCAGATAGCGGGCGATCATGCCGGTGGTGACGCGCATCGGTGGTTCTCCTTGCAAAAGGGCAGATTTTTCCCTGGGGAAAAGGCCTGCAAGGAGAGCGCCAGATTTTCGGAACAATGAGGAGGTCGGAGGGACGATGATTGCCGAATTGTTAAAAAATATCCTCATGGTGGGAACTACATGGCTTTTCAAGAAGCTTTTTCCACTCGTCATCTGGTGGAATGGTTATATCAGGATTGGCAGGGATTTTGATACGGTTGTCAAAGCCATATGCTGTAGCAATGTCTTCTGGTCCGAGGATAGTATGATATAAAGAAAGTTGTATTGTTTGAATTAGATGCAATAACGGACTTCTGATGTCTACTGATGAAAGCACAGGAAATATATTGTGAAATAAATCATCTTTTAAGAAAAGAGCAGGTCTAACTTCTCCGTTACGCAATGGATCTTTAAATCCCCACGAAATAGCACCAACATTTAATATACATAATACAGTGATGATCTCAAGCCGTTTTAGTGTTTTTGATATTTCAAAAAATCTTAAATTAATGCGTTCGAAATTAGTTCCATTGGCAATGCTTCCAGCAAGTATAAAGCTAAAGAGTGGATTTGTAAGACCATGTTTACACTCAGACCCTTCCCTGTTTTCAACAATCCGATGTGCATATGTTCGTGGACGTTGCAACCTGTGGCATATAATTAATTTTTTCATTGCTTCATCAAGAGTCGATTCAGAAATAGATTGCTTAATTTCACCGATAGCATACACTCCTTCAATGGGGAAGAAAAGTTTCCCGGCATCTTGTGCTTGAGGTGATTTTATTGGTGAAAACCAAAGTTCATTAAAAATCACAACATCACAATTTCCAGCTGTTTTACCATCTCTATCTATAACCAATCCGTCTGTTATTTTATATCTTTTTGGAATAAGTTTTGCAAGTTCAGCACGTACAATTCCTTCAAAAGGAAGTCCAGAGTCATAACGATCTATAGAGAAATTTTTTTCATGCTCCAATGTTGAGAGTATTCTTCTTTCTGCATTTGCACATTCCTTAGAGAAAGCAGCCGAGAGTGAACTTGAAGCATCGCGCGGGAGCCATTTTGAAGTGTCAGGGATGGGAGATGAGCGTCTTGAAGATGAACACTTGCGCCGTGCTGATTTTGGGGTTTGCTTTGTTTTTTTCGATTTTTTCAAAACATGCCTCGGGCTTTCACAAAGTCTAATTTGTTATTGCTTATACTAGTCACCTTTACCGCATAATTTGAAATATGTGCTTTTAGTATAGCAAGTTCAATAAATTTGCAAACTTTGTGCTTAACCAGGCCAGAGGATAACAAGATAAAATGTTGTGTTATTTTACTGTGGTATTGATCCCGTCGTGAAAGGAAAACATATCCAGGGCCATCGGGGGGCGAGTCAAGGTTGCCTGAAGAGACGATTAGAAGAGCATCGGCGTGTGTAAAATGGCGGAGAGGGTGGGATTTGAACCCACGTGCCGGTTATTAGCCGACAACCCGATTTCGAGTCGGGCGCGTTACGGCCACTTCGCTACCTCTCCGCGGAAGGCGTTTATAGACGCTGGCGGCCCGGGGCGCAAGCCCCGGCCTCACCTTTGCGGCGCTGCTGGAAAAAGCGTTTGAGCAGGCCGCCGCACTCCTCGGCCAGGACCCCGCCCAGGACCCAGAGCCGGTGGTTGGCAAAGGGCAGGGCGGCCCCGTCCAGGTTGGAGACCAGGGCCCCGGCCTTGGGATCGGCCGCGCCGAAGACCACCCCGGCCACCCGGGCGTGGAGCAGCGCGCCCACGCACATGAGGCAGGGCTCCAGGGTGACCACCAGGATGGAGCCCGTGAGCCGGTAGTTGGAAAGTTTCTCCCCGGCCCGGCGCAAACAGAGGATCTCGGCGTGGGCCGTGGGGTCGTTCAGGCCGATGCTCTGGTTGCGGCCGCTGGCCAGGACCTCGCCCCTGGGGGACAGGAGCACCGCGCCCACCGGGGCCTCGCCACACCTCGCCGCCTCCAGGGCCTCGGCCAGGGCCAGGTCCATGAAGCCGCGCCAGGTCCCCCCCAGGTCGGCTTCGTCCGGCGGCACGGTACGGGGCGGCAGGGGGCGGGGCATGAGCCTACTGGGCCCGCAGGTGGCGGACCCCGCCTTCCAGCAGGGTCAGGCCGAGCACGGCCTGCTCGCCACGGGTCCAGCCCGGATGGTTGGTGGGGTGGTTGAAGGCCTCGGGATGGGGCATGAGCCCCAGGATGCGGCCCGTGGGGTCGGTGAGCCCGGCGATGGCCAGGGGCGCGCCGTTGGGATTGTACGGGTATTCCTGGGTGGGCTGGCCGGTCTCGGGGTGGCAGTACTGCAGGGCCACGAGCTGCTTCTTGACGATGTCGTCCAGCATTTCCTGGGACTTGGGAATGATCTTGCCCTCGCCGTGGCGCACCGGCAGGTAGAGCCGGTCTAGGCCCTTGGTGAACACGCAGGGCGAGGCCGGGTTGGCCTTGAGCCAGACCCAGCGGTCCTCGAACCGGGCCGAGTCGTTGTTGGACAGGGACACTTCCTTGACGAAGTACTCGCCCCGGCTGGCGGGCAGAAGCCCCAGCTTGACCAGGAGCTGGAAGCCGTTGCAGATGCCCAGGACCAGGCCGCCCTTGTCCAGGAAGGCGCGCAGCTGCTCCAGGAGCGGGCCGCCGTCGGCCGAGGTGGCGTGCCGCCAGCGCACGGCCGCGGCATGGGCCGCGCCCAGGTCGTCGCCGTCCAGGAAGCCGCCCGGGAAGATGAGATAGTTGTAGTCCTCGATGCGCACCCGGCCGGCCGCGATGTCCGAGAAATACACGATCCGCGCCTCGTCGGCTCCGGCCTGCCTCACCGCGTACGCTGATTCCTGTTCACAATTGGTGCCGTATCCGGTAATAACCAGTGCGTTGACGCGGGCCATGGAATCCTCCTGGGGGCGGGCCGTTGCGGCGTGCGTGGACGCGACGCCCGGAAACATACTGCCCGGCCCGTTCGCCGTCAACACGGCGGCCGCATCCGGCTCGGGGTGGCAAGGCATCAACTCCTTAAAGGACATGAAGCGAAGGGGCGACTTCACATGAAAGCCAAGTTCATTTTCATCACCGGCGGCGTTCTCTCCTCCCTGGGCAAAGGTCTCGCCGCGGCCTCCATCGGCGCGCTGCTTCAGGCGCGCGGCCTCAAGGTCACCATCCAGAAGCTCGACCCCTACATCAACGTGGACCCCGGGACCATGAACCCCTTCCAGCACGGAGAGGTCTACGTCACCGACGACGGCGCCGAAACCGACCTGGACCTGGGGCACTACGAGCGCTACCTCGGCGCGCCCATGAGCCAGAACAACAACTACACCTCGGGCCGCATCTACCACACGGTCATCACCAAGGAGCGCCGCGGCGACTACCTGGGCGGCACCGTGCAGGTGATCCCGCACATCACCGACGAGATCAAGCGGGCCGTGCGCAATGCCCCCGGGCCCGACGATGACGTGGTCATCGTGGAGATCGGCGGCACCGTGGGCGACATCGAGGGCCTGCCCTTCCTGGAGGCCATCCGCCAGCTCAAGAACGACCTGGGCAAGGAGAACGTCCTCTACATCCACCTGACGCTCGTGCCCTACATGCGCGCCGCGGGCGAGCTCAAGACCAAGCCCACCCAGCACAGCGTCAAGGAGCTGCGCAGCATCGGCATCCAGCCGGACATCATCCTCTGCCGCTCGGAAGTGAACCTGGACCGGGACCTCAAGGCCAAGATCGCGCTGTTCTGCGACGTGGACAAGGATGCCGTGTTCTCGGCCGTGGACGTGCAGAGCATCTACGAGGTGCCGCTGCGGTTCTACCACGAGGGCGTGGACCAGAAGATCGCCATCCTGCTCAAGCTCCCGGCCAAGAACGCCGAGCTGGACGCCTGGAAGGAGCTGAACCGCCGCGTGGCCGAGCCCAAGGGCCGGGTGCGCATCGGCATCGTGGGCAAGTACGTGGACCTGAAAGAGGCCTACAAGAGCCTGCACGAGGCCCTGATCCACGGCGGCGTGGCCAACGAGGTGGCCGTGGACCTGGAGTACGTGAACTCCGAGGAGGTCACGGCCAAGAACTACGAGAAGAAGCTCAAGAACCTGGACGGCATCCTGGTGCCCGGCGGGTTCGGCTCCCGGGGCATCGAGGGCAAGATCCTGTCCATCAAGTACGCCCGCGAGAACAAGATTCCCTTCTTCGGCATCTGCCTGGGCATGCAGTGCGCGGTCATCGAGTTCGCCCGCAACGTCCTGGGCCTGGAGGGGGCCAATTCCGAGGAGTTCGACAAGCTCACCCCCCATCCGGTGATCTACCTCATGACCGAGTGGTACGACTTCCGCAAGAAGCGCGTGGAAAAGCGCGACGCGGACTGCGAAAAGGGCGGGACCATGCGCCTGGGCGCCTATCCCTGCAAGATATCCAAGGACACCAAGGCCCACGCGGCCTACGGCGAGACCCACATCGAGGAGCGGCACCGCCACCGCTACGAATTCAACAAGAAGTACGCGGACATGTTCCATGAGAAGGGCCTGATGCTCTCGGGCCTGTCCCCGGATGAGGCCCTGGTGGAGATCGTGGAGCTGCCCGGACACCCCTGGTTCCTGGGCTGCCAGTTCCACCCCGAGTTCAAGTCCAATCCCATGCGGCCCCATCCCCTGTTCCGCGACTTCATCACCGCGGCCAAGGAGAACAAGAGGTCCGCGTGAACAGCGACGCCCTGTACGCGGCCTCGCTCAAGGGGCCCTTCGTCATTGCCGGGCCCTGCGTGCTGGAGGCCCCGGACCTGGTCCTGGCCGTGGCCCGGGAACTGGCCGCCGTGGCCGGTCGCCTGGGCCTGCCCCTGGTCTTCAAGAGCTCCTTCGACAAGGCCAACCGCACCGCCCTGGACTCCTTCCGGGGTCCGGGCATGGAGCAGGGGCTGCAGCTCCTGGCCCGGGTCAAGGCCGAGACCGGCCTGCCCGTGCTCACGGACATCCACCTGCCGGACCAGGCCGCGCCCGTGGCCCAGGTGGCCGACGTGCTCCAGATCCCGGCCTTCCTCTGCCGCCAGACCGATCTGCTGGCGGCCGCGGCGGCCACGGGACGCATCGTGAACGTGAAAAAGGGGCAGTTCCTGGCCCCCTGGGACATGAAGAACCCGGTGGACAAGCTGCGCGGCGCGGGCTGCGACAGGATTTGGCTCACCGAGCGCGGGTCCAGCTTCGGCTACAACAACCTGGTGGTGGACATGCGCTCCCTCCCGGTCATGGCCGGGCTGGGTTTCCCGGTGGTCTTCGACGCCACCCACGCGGTGCAGCTGCCGGGCGGGCAGGGCGGTTCCTCGGGCGGCCAGCGGGAGTTCGTGCCCGTGCTGGCCCGGGCGGCCGTGGCGGCCGGGGCCCGGGGAGTGTTCCTGGAGGTCCACCCGGACCCGGACAAGGCCCTGTGCGACGGCCCCAACAGCCTGCGCCTGGACCGGCTGGAGCCGCTGCTCCGGCAGCTTCAGGCCATCTGGAGCCTCGATGCCCCCTGTTGAGGAACTGGCCCGGAACATCCGCCTGCTCATCCTGGACGTGGACGGGGTGCTCACCGACGGCGGCCTGTATTACGACCACGCGGGCAACGTGACCAAGCGCTTCAACGTCCAGGACGGCCTCGGCATCAAGCTGGCCCAGGCCGCCGGGCTCGAAGTGGCCGTGATCACGGGCCTGAACCACGGGTGCGTGGAAAAGCGCGTGCGCGAGCTGGGCATCCAGGAATACCATGCCGGGCATGTGGACAAGGTCCGCTTCCTGGACGACCTCTGCCAGAGCCGGAACCTGGTTCCGGCCCAGGTGGCCTTCCTGGGCGACGACTGGGTGGACGCGGCCATCATGCGCCGGGTGGGCCTGCCCATGGCCGTGCCCAACGCCCAGCCCGAGGTCCTGGACCTGGCCCTCTGGGTTCCGAGGCATTCCGGCGGCCAGGGCGCGGTGCGCGAGACCATCGCGTTTCTCTTGCGGGCCCAGGGCAAGCTGGACGGCCTTTGGCGCCAGTGGGCCGGGTGATGCGGCTCCCGGGCAAGACCTGGGCCGCGCTGGCGGCCATTTTCGTGGGCGGACTTCTGGTGGGGCTGTTCCTGTCCCGGGGTGAGCGGCCCGGCGGCGAGGAGCCCAAAACCGGGGGCAAGGAACGGAGCGCGCCCGCCGGGGCCCTGGGCGGCGCGGACATCGTGGCCCAGGACATCGAGCTGGTCCAGGGCAAGGGCGGCCAGGTGCAGTGGCGGCTGCGGGCCCGCAACGCCGAGTACAACCAGGACAAGGGCCGGGTCATGGTGGTCAAGCCCCAGATGCTCTCCTACGTGGGCGAGGAGCGCCGCGAGGTCTACATCCAGGCCGAGCGCGGGGAGATCGACCAGCAGGGCGACAACCTGACCCTCTGGGACCGGGTGGAGGGCCGCTACGGGCATTTCGCCCTCTCGGCCGAGAATTTCGACTACATCGGGGCCATGAACAAGGTCTTTCTCAGGGGCGGGGTGCAGGTGCGGCGGCCGGACATGTCCATTGACGCCGCAGCCGTGGAGATCGACCTGACCACCCGGGAACTGGTGGCCGCGGGCGGGGTTTCGGCCTTCATCGCCTCGCGCAACGTGGACCTGGACATGCTGCCCCCTGCCGGGCAGGCAAAGCCCCAAGGAACAGCGCAATGACCAGACCGTTTCTTCTGACCGTCCTTTTCCTGCTCCTGGCCGTGAACGCCTGGGCCTTCGGCGAGGTCCGCTACGCCGACCGGCCGCTCAACGTGCGCGCGGGCCGCAGCCTGGAGGCCGCGCACGTCCGGACCCTCCAGCCCGGGGACAAGGTCCGCGTGGATTTCCTGGAGGACGGCTGGTACGCCGTGTTCGAGGAGAACGCCACGGAACGCGACGAGGCCAAGGCCCTGGGCTACGCCAATGCCCGGTTCCTGCTGCCCGTGGGCAAGGCCGCGGCGGCCCCGGCTCCGGCCGCTCCGGCAGTGGCGGCCCCCACGGCCGTTGAGGTCAAGGCGTCCGTGCCCCCGGTCCCGGCGGTTCCTGCCCCGGAAAAGACCGCGGCCCAGGCCGTTCCGGCCCCGGCCGGGACCCCGCTGGTGCTCTCGGTCAAGGCCGAGATCAAGGCCGCGGCCAAGGCCACCGCCCTGCGCAAGGCCCGGGCCCTGAACGCCCCGACCGTGGGCTCCCTGGCTCCGGGCGAGCGGGTTCAGGCCGCCTTTCTCCAGGACGGCTGGTTCGCCGTGTTCCGGCTCAACGAGAAGAACATCATTGAATCCAAGGCCCTGGGGTTCGTGCACGCCTCCGAGCTTTTGCCCGAGACCCCGGGGGTCAAGCCCCTGTCCCAG
>DFYP01000091.1:0-708 GCA_002382645.1 Desulfovibrio sp. UBA4079
AGGCCGCGGGCCTGCTGCCGGCTCCGGCGGCCCGGGCCCGGCTCAAGACCCCGGAGGAGGGCGCGGCCGTGACCGCGGACCCGGACCTGCTGCGCCGGGCCCTGTTCGAGATCATCCGCAACAGCCTGGAGGCCAGCGAGGGCGCCTGTTTCATGGAACTGCACCTGGAGCAGGGCGTGGAGGCCTGGATCCTGGAGTTCGCGGACAACGGTCCGGGCGTGGCCGAGGAGCACCGGCCCTACGTCTTCGACCCGTTCTACAGCACCCGGCCCCTGTCCATCGGCATGGGCCTGCCCATGGCCGAGCGCATCTGCCAGGAACACGGCGGGGCCATGGAGCTGTCCTGCCCGGCGGGCGGCGGCTGCCTGGTGCGGCTGTTCCTGCCCCGCGTCCCGCAGGTTGTCGAGCACATTTCCCCTTGACCCAGGCCGGTTGATTCACTAATCAAGCCAAAAATACCACCCAGTTCCGGAGGCGGACCCTATGGCACTGTANNACCAAGGAAGAGGCCCTGCGCTATCATTCCGACAAGCGCCGGGGCAAGCTTGAAGTCTTCTCCATCAAGCCCTGCGTGACCCAGAAGCATCTGACCATGGCCTACAGCCCGGGCGTGGCCGAGGCCTGCCGGGCGATCCACGCCGACACCTCCACGGTCTACGAGTACACCAACAAGGGCAACCTGGTGGCCGTGGTCTCCAACGGCACCGC
>DFYP01000091.1:714-5147 GCA_002382645.1 Desulfovibrio sp. UBA4079
CAAGCCGGTCATGGAAGGCAAGGGCGTGCTCTTCAAGATGTTCGCGGACATCGACGTCTACGACCTGAACATCCGCCAGCTGGACCCGGCCAAGGTCATCGAGTTCTGCAAGATGCTCGAGCCGACCTTCGGCGGCATCAACCTCGAGGACATCAAGGCCCCGGAGTGCTTCCAGATCGAGCAGACGCTCATTCCGGAAATGGACATCCCGGTGTTCCATGACGACCAGCACGGCACGGCCATCATCTCCGGCGCGGGCCTGATCAACGCCCTCGAGATCAGCGGCAAGAAGATCGGGAACCTCAAGGTGGTGGTCTCGGGCGCGGGCGCCGCGGCCATCTCCACCTGCCGCTTCTACGTGCGCATGGGCCTCAAGGCCGAGCAGATCTCCATGTTCGACTCCAAGGGCCTGATCCACAAGGGCCGCACGGACCTGAACAAGGAGAAGCAGGAGTTCGCCCAGGCCAAGCCCGCCACCCTGGCCGAGGCCATGAACGGCGCGGACCTCTTCCTGGGCCTGTCCGCCAAGGACGTGCTCGACGCCTCCATGGTCAAGACCATGGCCAAGAACCCGGTGATCTTCGCCTGCGCCAACCCGGACCCGGAGATCCCCTACGCCGTGGCCAAGGAGGCCCGCGCCGACCTGATCATGGCCACGGGCCGCTCGGACTTCCCCAACCAGATCAACAACGTGCTGGGCTTCCCCTACATCTTCCGCGGGGCCCTCGACGTGCGCTCCAAGGTCATCAACGAGGAGATGAAGATCGCCGCGGCCCGCTCCCTGGCGGACCTGGCCAAGGAGCCGGTGCCGGCCGAGGTCTGCGCCCTTTACGGGGTCAAGGAGCTCAAGTTCGGCATGGACTACGTCATTCCCAAGCCCCTGGACCCGCGGGTGCTCACCTGGGAGGCCCCGGCCGTGGCCAAGGCGGCCATGGACACCGGCGTGGCCACCCAGAAGATCGACCTGGCGGCCTACCCCAAGCAGCTGGAGGCCCGCATGGCCGCCATGCACGCCCGCACCAAGGCCGTGGTGGACTCCTTCGGCTACGACTTCTAGACGCGCACCCGTCCGATTCCGGGGCGGCGGCGGGGCGACCCGTTGCCGCCCCGTCCGTTTTGGGGCAGGGAAAGGGCATGGACGAGGAGAGCAAGGACGGGCTCAAGCGCCTGGCGCAGGAACGCGGGCTGGACCCTGAAATGGTGCTGGCGGCCCTGGGCGCGGACCTGGACCCCGAGGTGGCGGCCGTGCTGGCGGGCCTGGCCCAGGCCCTGGCCGCGCAACGGGAGAAACCCGGGGACTAGATGTTTCCGGGCACGATCTCGCGGGTCTGGTCGTCGTAGTGGAAGCTGACCCGCTCCATGGCCGAGGAGAGCACCAGGCTGCGGCCCGCGATCTTGATGGTCACCCCGGCGTGGGCCACCCGGCGCACCCGGATGCGGGCCTGGGCGAACTCCTGGCGCCGCCTGCGCACCTGCTCGGCCAGCTGCTGGGTGATGACCTTGAAGCGCTCGAACTTCTTGGACCGGTAGCGCACGAGCTTGATCGCGGCCTCGCGCTTCTCCGGCGGGGTGTTCTCCAGGAAGGCCCGGATGTCTCCGCCCACGCTGGCGTCGATGCGCTCGATCTCCTCCTTGAGGGCCTTGCGCTCGGCCAGGGCCTCCTGGTCGTCGTCGGTGCGGATGCTCACGCCCACCACCGTGGTCACGCCCAGGGCCGAGCCCAGCTCGTTGCACTCCAGGCCCCGGCCGCAGACCAGCACCCCGCCCTGGATGATGCCCTTGCCCTTGGTGGAGATGATCTGCCCCGGGGTGCGGATGAGGCAGTGGTTGATCTCGTTGCCGATGACCACGTCGTCGGTGGCGGTGATCCGGGCGTTGGTGGCGAACTGGGCCGTGACGTGGCCCTCGGCCGTGATCTGGCCGCCCTTGGGCATGAGGATGCCGCCGCCCACCTCCACGTTGCCCTTGGCCTCGATGGTGCAGCTCTCGACCACGTCGCGGACCACCACGTGCCCGGCGGCCTGGATCACGAACCCGGCCTGCACGCTGCCGTGCACGGTCACCGAGCCCTTTTCCACACGGATGTTGCCGGTGGCCAGGCTCACGTCGCCCTCCACCACCAGGGACTCGATGACCGAGAGGACCTGGCCCTGGTGGGCCACGATGCCGTCCATTTCGGAGCGGAACAGCGTGCCGCCCTCCATGGCCGTGACGCCCGCGCCCGCGGTGACCGCGAGCGGCTTGCCGTCCGGGGCCGCGATGGGCCGGTCGAACACGTCCTTGCCGGGCTTGCCCTGGCCCGGGGGGTGGAGCCGGGCGAATTCCTGTCCGGCCTGCACCGAGGGGTGGCTGCCGCGCTCGCGGTAGTCCAGGCGGCCGGTCTGGGATTCCCTGCCCACCAAGTCCCGGCCGCGCACGAGCAGTTCGAGCCAGCCGTCGGCCCCGGGCTCGGGGATGTCGCCCTGGGCCAGGAGCACGTCCTCCACGGCGCGGTTCTCGGCCTTGGCCAGGGCCAGGGCCTGCTCCGCGGCCTCGGTGATGAGCGGCCGGACGATGTGCTGGGCCTTGAGGGCCTGGGCCAGCCGCTCCACGGTCACGGGCCGTCCCAGGGAGTCCACGGCGTGGATCACGCCGAAGGCCTGGCTCTTGTCCTGGCTCAGGGTGATGAGCGGATGGACCTGGGCCCGGTCCACGCCCACCTCGGCCAGGCCGTAGATGCGCGAGCGCACGGTGTCGTCCGAGGCGTCGAAGCTCACCGCGCCCTCGGCCGGGATGACGATGTCCTTGGCCGGTTCAAAGTTGGAGGGGATCAGGTCCCGGCCGTCGATGGTGTAGCCGGTATCGGGCTGGGCCGGGGCGTGCTTGATGGCCACGATGTCGCCGGGGAACACCGGGCGGCCGGGGTCGCCCATGGGTTCCAGGAAGGCGTCCCGGGATTCCACCGCGGGCTTGCCGTGGACCAGGGCGATGCCGGTGATGGCCTTGTCCTGCTCGAGGTAGAGCAGGACCTTGTCCAGGGCCGCCTCGCTGGGAGGCAGCTGGACTCCGGCGCGTTTCAAGGCCTGGCGCAGGCCGTCCTTGGTCAGGGGCTTGCCGCCCTCGGCCTGCGGCTTGTAGCGGCTGATGCCGAGCTTGAGCCCGTCCTCGGACAGGCAGAAGCGCACCTGGGCGTCGGCCGCTGCGGGAGCCTCGCCTTCGGGAATGTCGGCGCAGGTCTTGGCCGTGTTCCTCGGGTCGTCGCTCGCCATTGCTGCTGTCCCGCCACTTTCCGGCGGGCTCTCCCCCTGGCTCTAGAACTACGTCACCTTCCGGCAACAATCAACGACACGAATTATAACCTGGAAACGCGTATGCGCATGGCGATAGTCAGGCGGCAAGCCGCCAATAGAGCCCCTCCAGCAGGCCCAGGAGCTCGGCGTGCAGTCCGCCCCCGGCCGGCTGCACGCCGAACAGGGCCTCGCGCTGGCCCTTGAGCGCCCGGGAATGCAGGGGCTCGGGCCGGGAATGGAGCACGGTCATGGCCAGGTGCTCGGCCAGGAGATAGCCGGTGGCGGCCTGGTGGAAGATCTCGGCCAGGCGGCTGAACTCCGGGGCCTTGTCCTGCCAGAACTCCCGCGCCGCCTCGGTCTCCTCGCTGGCCAGGCATTCCCGGGCCAGGGCGTAGAGGCTGTCGATGGCCGAGCCCGGGATGCCGCGCCGCCAGCCCAGGAGCCAGGGGTTGCGCCAGAACAGCAGGAAGTGCTCGCGGCCGGTGCGGATGACGTCCTCGAAGACCTCGGCGGCCCGGAGCAGGGCGGGGTCGCTCCAGCGCACGGGCCGGCCGGCCAGGTCCCAGGCGGGCAGGGGGTCCCTGGGGGCCTCGCGGCCCAGGACCGCGCCCAGGATGTGGGCCAGCCAGGCGTTGGCCTGGCGCGAGGCCGGGGTCTCCAGGTGCGGGTAGGAGAGCAGGTAGCGGCCCTGGCCCAGGCGGCCCGTGACCACGGCCGGGCGGCCGACCATGTCCGTGGGCTCCAGGCGGATGCCGTAGAGGTGCTCCCAGTCCTCCTGGACCTGGGCCGGGATGGAGGCGAGGCTCAGGTCCGCCACCCAGAAGTCCGGGCCCGGGCCCTGGTACGAGGCCAGGACCTCGGTGTCCCCATCCCGGGGCGCGAACTGGGCCGGCCACCAGACCGGGGCCAGGATGGCGGGATCCAGGTCCGGGGGCACCAGCGTGTGCTCCCGGGCCAGCTCCAGGCGCACGTGGCCGCTCAAAAAATGCTCCAGCCGGTTGGCGAAGCCGCCCCGGCCCCAGGGGCAGAGGTCCAGGCCGTCGGACCCGGACAGGCCCAGGCCCGCGCCGCCGCAGAACCCGATGTAGGTCCCGCCCTCGCGCACGTAGGCCCGCACGGCCTTGAGCCCGGCCGGACCCAGGGCCTCGGCCTTGCCCTTGGCCC
>DFYP01000159.1 GCA_002382645.1 Desulfovibrio sp. UBA4079
CACGGCCCTGGGCCGCGGCCGCGGCGGCGAGGCCCCGGCGCTGCTGGGCCGCCTTCTGCTGGGCCACCGCCAGAGCGTGGCCGTGGTCCGGGTCTCGGGCAAGACCCTGGTGCTGGGCGTCACCGAACACCAGGTCAACCTGCTCACCGAGGTCCCGGGCAACGGGACCTTCGCCACCGTGCTCAAGGAACAGGACCATGCGCCGGACCGCAACGATCCTTCTTAGCCTGGCGGCGCTGCTCCTCTTCGCCGCCCCGGCCCTGGCCCAGCAGGTGCCGACCCTCTCCATGCAGCTCTCCGCGGGCCAGGCCGAGCCCGGCAAGGTCTCGGTGCTCCTGGAGATCCTCTTCGTCCTGACGATCCTCTCGGTGGCCCCGGCCATCGTCCTGACCATGACCTCGTTCACCCGGATCATCATCGTGTTCCACTTCCTGCGCCAGGCCATGGGCACCCAGCAGATGCCGCCCAACCAGGTCCTGGCCAGCCTGGCCGTGTTCATGACCATGGTCATCATGATGCCCGTGGGCAAGGCCGTGTACAACGACGCCATCAAGCCCTACACCCAGGANNAAGATGAGCTTCCAGCAGGCCCTGGACACGGCCCAGGGGCCCATCCGGACCTTCCTGTTCAAGCACACCCGGGAAAAGGACCTCTCGATCTTCTACTCCATCACCGGCGAGGAGCGGCCCCAGAACAAGGAGCAGGTCTCGACCATCCTCTTGACCGCGGCCTACACCATCTCGGAGCTCAAGACCGGGTTCACCATCGGCTTCCTCATCTACATCCCGTTCCTGATCCTGGACATGGTGGTGGCCAGCATCCTCCTGTCCATGGNNTGGGCATGATGATGCTGCCGCCGGTGATGATCTCCCTGCCCTTCAAGGTGCTTCTGTTCATTCTCGTGGACGGCTGGTCGCTCTTGGTGGGATCGCTCGTGAACACGTTCATGTAGGCACCTGGAATGACACCAGAATTCGTCGTGGGCTTCGCCCGCCAGGCCATCGAGCTGACCCTGCTCATCGCCCTGCCCATGCTCGGCATCGGCATGATCGTGGGCATCATCGTGAGCGTGATCCAGGCCGCGACCCAGATTCAGGAAATGACCCTGACCATGGTCCCCAAGATCGTCGCCATTTTTTTGGCGCTCTTGATCGCCTTCCCCTGGATCATGGACAAGATGATGACCTACACCCGCAATCTGTTCCTGAACCTGCCCAACTACATCCGCTGAGGGCCTTCGGCCCTTTTCACTCTCCCAGGCCCAGGGCTCGCAGGAATCCGGGGTCCTCGGTCCAGTCCTGGCGCACCTTGACCCAGAGCTCCAGGCGCACCTTCTGCTCCAAAAGCTCCTCGATCTCGACCCGGGCGGCGGAACCGATCTTCTTGAGCATGGCCCCGCCCTTGCCGATGACCATGGACTTGTGCGTGTCGCGGGCCACGTAGATCACCGCGTTGATGACCACGCGCTCGGGCTCCTCGGCCCAGTGCTCGATCTCCACGGCCGTGGAGTAGGGCAGTTCCTGCCGGAGCTCCAGAAAGAGCTTCTCGCGCACGATCTCCGCGGCCAGGAAGCGCACCGGCGCGGTGGACACCTGGTCCTCGGGGTACATGGCCGGGCCCTCGGGCAGATGCGTGAGCACCCGGGAGAGGAGCTGCTCCCGGCCGTCGCCGGACACGGCCGACAGGGGCACGATCTCGGCCCCGGGGAAGAACCGGGCCGCGTTCTCCATGACCGGCAGGAGCCGGGCCTTGTCCTTGACCGCGTCCACCTTGTTGATGCCCACGATGACCGGCCCGCCAAAGCCTTTCAGGGGCTCCACCAGGGGCTTCACGTCGGCCTCCATGGCCCCGGGCTTGGCCGCGTAATGGGCCCCGTCCAGGAGCGCCACGGCCACGTCCGCGCCGCTCAGGGCCTGCCAGGCCGATTCCAGGAGGAAGCGGTTGAGCTTGCCGCGCAAGCGGTGCACCCCGGGCGTGTCCAGGAACACCACCTGGGCGTCGTCGCGCGTGAGGATGCCGCTGATGCGGTTGCGGGTGGTCTGGGGCTTGGGCGAGATAATGGCCACCTTCTGGCCCAGATAGCCGTTCATGAGCGTGCTCTTGCCCGCATTGGGCGGACCCATGAGGGCCACCACGCCGAACTTGTGCATGGGAACTCCTTGTGGAGGAAGCGCCGGGGAAACCCCCTTTTTGGAAAAAGGGGGTTTCCCCGGACCCCTTCCCCCCAAAACTTTCGTTATGGGTGAAACAGCCGGGATGCCCCGGACGCCCCATCATGCCTTGGCAGGCCTGGGTCCGGCAAGACGAAACAGGAGCAGGGCGAAAAGCCCGCCCAGGGTGTCGGCCAGCATGTCCTTTTGCGGGTCCCAGGGGTCGCCCTGGGTGCCCAGGAAGGCGGGCCCGGCGTCGCCGCCGGCCAGGGCCGCGAACCACCATTCCACGATCTCGTAGCCCGCGGCCACGGCCATGATCACGGCCAAAGCCAGAAGGTACGCGGCCCAGGGCCGGGCCGCATTCCGCCGTGTCGCGTACTCCAGGATGGAATAGGCATAGAGCCCCACCGCGAAATGGGCCACGCGGTCGAAGTGGTTGCGCTGAAACCCGAACAGGTCCGTGATCCAGCCGAAGGGCACCAGGGAAAAGGTGTAGTGCGCGCCCAGGGTGTGCCAGAACAGCCAGATGGCCATGAGCCCGTAGGCCAGGTTGGAGAAGCGGAAGCGCGGGAAGGTGAAGGCCAGGCCCAGGAACAGGGCTGCCGCGGGCAGGGCCTCGGCCACCCAGACCTGGCGCGACACCGGGTTCACGGCCAGGACCATGAACCACGCCACATAGAGCGCTGCCAGGATGTGCGGGAACCGCTGCATGGACCCTCCCCTGGGCTGGACTCTAGGGGAGAAACGAACCTTCCCGCAAGGGCTTCACACGCGGAGCGGGTCGCGTCCAGGGCCGAGCCCTGGCCAGGGGTCCGGGGGTGGAACCCCCGTTTCAATCCACCTTGAGGATCACGGCGTAGGCCGAGAAGGTGACCCAGGCCTTCATGCCGGGCTTGAGTTCGAGGCGGTCCACGCTCTGGGCCGTGGTCACGGAGCAGACCCGGGTGTCGTCGCTCAAACGCACGATGACCTCGGCCGTGACCTTGCCCTTGGTCACGCTCTCGATCACGCCGTGGAGCCGGTTCCCGGCCGTGGACTTGGGCTCGGGCTCGCTCGTTTCCACGAGCACGTTGGGGGCCTTGATCTCGGCGGTGAGCAGGAGCCCTTCGCGGATGCCCAGGGTTTCCAGGCTGTCCACGGTGATCACCGAGGACACGGCGTGGCCGCCCAGGGTGGCCAGCTCCACCAGGGCCTGGATGTCGCCCCGGGCGATGCGCGCCACCTTGCCGAAAAAGGCGTTGCGGGCGCTGGTCTTGCGCCGGGACTCGCGCTCCAGGATGTGTTCGGTGATGCGGCGCTTGTCCTCTGCGGAAAAGTCCAGGAACGCGGCGGTGAGGTCGGCCGAGGACTGCCCGAGCATGTCCTGGACCACCTTGAGGGGCATGTTGCCGCGCAGGAGCTCGATGGCCCGGGAGCGGCGGAGCACCGTGGGGTTGCCCAGCTCCAGGGGGATCTTGGCGGCCTTGGCCCGCTCCTGGAACTTGCGGCGGATGTGGCCCTGGTCCATGCGGCAGAGCGAGCCGCGCAGGGGCTGGAGCGTGGGGTCGGAGAGCAGGCGGCGCATCTCGGCCGCGGCCTCGTCGGGCAGGCGCACCTCGCGGGGGGATTTGCGGCCCGGAAAGCGCACGAGCCCGGCGGAGGAGTCCAGATCGGTGAGGTCGTCCAGGGCCAGGACCTCGCCCAGCCGGGCCCCGGTGTAGCGCAGCAGGAGGTAGATGAGCCAGAGCCGCAGCCGGGACACGCGGATGTCCGCGCGCCGGGGCGCGTCGGCCCACTCGGCGAAGGAGGTGGTCAGGCGGGCCAGGTCCAGGGTGTCCAGGTACTTGACCCCGCCGGGCACGGAGAACACGGCCGAGGGATTCAGGCGGCGGGACTGGGCCTGCTCCGGCCGGGGTTGACGACGCTGCATGGATGTGAGGATACAGGGAGCGGCAGGGGATGCCAAGGCAGACACGAAAAGAAAAAAACGCGTGACAAACGGCAACGGCCGGGCTAGACAAGACTCACACGTGTTTTATAAAATACGTGTGAGTCTTCGCCACCCGCAACCGGAGGCCCGAACATGTACTTCAGCGTCGCCGGCATCGAGGTCCAGCCCTGGGTCCCGCCCCTGGTGGCCTTTGTGGTTTCCTTCTTCACCAGCATGGGCGGCATCTCCGGGGCCTTCCTCCTGCTGCCCTTCCAGATGAACGTCCTGGGTTACGTGAACCCCTCGGTGAGCGCCACCAACCACGTGTTCAACATCACGGCCATCCCGGCCGGGGTCTACCGCTACATCCGCGAGGGCCGCATGGTCTGGCCGCTCACCTGGGTGGTCATCATCGGCACCCTGCCCGGGGTGTTCATCGGCTCGCTGCTCCGCGTGCTCTATCTGCCCGACCCCAGGAACTTCAAGTTCTTCGTGGGGTTGGTGCTCCTGTACATCGGCGCGCGCATGATCCTGGATCTGCTCAAGAAGCCCGCGCCCGGCCAGGACAAGAAGAGCGCGGAAAAGCGCTTCCAGGAGCTGGTCAAGGCCTGGCGCCAGCGCACCGAGAGCACGGGCGAGAAGCTCCCGGCCGTGCGCGTGACCCGCTTCACGCCCACGCGCATCGCCTACGAGTTCTACGGCGAGGCCTTCGAGATCTCCACCCCGGGCATCCTCATCCTGAGCCTGGTGGTGGGGGTCATCGGCGGGACCTACGGCATCGGCGGCGGCTCGATCATCGCCCCGTTCTTCGTGTCCATCTTCGGCCTGCCCGTGTACACCGTGGCCGGGGCCGCGCTCATGGGCACCTGCGTCACCTCCCTGGCCGGGGTCACCTTCTTCCAGATCATCGCGCCCTGGTTCCCGAACCAGTCCGTGGCCCCGGACTGGCTCCTGGGCCTGCTCTTCGGCCTGGGCGGCATGTGCGGCATGTACCTGGGCGCGCGCTGCCAGAAGTTCGTGCCCGCGCGCTACATCAAGTGGATGCTCGGCGCGGTCATCCTCTGGATGGCGCTCAAGTACGTCATCGGGTTCTTCCTCTAGTCGCAGGCGGCTGGGTCCGACCGCCTGGCCCGGGGCTTCCTCCGCGCCCCGGGCTTTTTCGCGTTCGCAGACCGCCTTGACCCCCTGTCCGCGCCGTAGTATCGGCAAGTGACGATACCGGCAATCCTTGCAAATAAACGCTGACGATGGGAGGCGACATGTCCCAGGACCTGCTCACCCACGCGGACCTGGCCCAGGCCGTGGGGGTCTCGGTGACGAGCATCAAGAGCTACCGGAGCAAGTTCCCGGGGTTCATTCCCGTGGCTTCCTGGACCAAGCCCCTGCGCTTCGCGCCAGAGGCCCTGCCGGTCTGCCGCCGCATCCGCGAGCTGTTCACCCAGGGCCAAAGCGTGGCCCAGGTGCGCCGGGAACTGGCCTCCGAGTTCCCGGAAAACGAACAGGAGCGGCCCTGCGAGGAGGCCGGGGCCGCGTTCGCCGCCGGGATCAGCCAGGAAAACTTCCAGGAATTCTTCAAGACCGCCGGGAAAATGATGCAGGGCATGGCCGCCCTGGCCACGGCCCAGGCCCGGGCCGAGCAGCGCCTGAGCCGTCTGGAGCGGGCTTTGGAGGCCAACGCCCTGGCCCTGTCCGAGCTGACCCACGCGCTCCAGGGCCAGGCCCGGCCCAGCGAGCGGCCGCGCAAGGTGGTGGCCGTGCGCGGGGCCCAGGGCACGAGCACCTACACCCTGGAGGACCGGCCCGCGCCCGAGGCTGCGGCATCCGGCGACGCCGCGCCGCCCGCGGAGTTCCTGGGACTGCCCGTGGCCATTGTCACGGAGCGGGGCGAGTATCTCGGGGTGCACGGACGGCCGCCGCTGGCCACCTTTGCCCAGGCCCTGGAGGCCCAGGCCTCGGGCCCCGGCAGTTGGGCCCGGGAAGGGGAGGGCTTTGCCTTGTCCCTGATCCTGGGGGGCGCGCCGCACACCCTGCGCTTCGAGGCCCGGGACACGCCCAGCGGGCTCAGGGTGGCCCTGCTGGCGGGCCTGGACCTGGACCGCAAGGCCGTGACCCCGGCGTTCATCCAGGAGTTTGTGCGGAAGATGCGGGAGAAGATGACCTAGCGGCCCTTTTCGATGAGCGCGCTGAAGAAGAACTCGCCGAGCTGCGAGTCCTGGGGCGTGGTCCACTGGCGCACCAGCTTGGACCCGGGCGTGCGCTTGAGGAATCCTTCCACCAAGAGCTCGTTCTCGTCCGGATTGAGCGTGCAGGTGATCACGGCCACGAGTCCGCCCGGGGCCACGGTCTCATAGGACGCGTCCAGGATCGCGGCCTGGGTCCGGGCCAGGGCCCGGGCGTCCTTCATGCTCCGCTTCCACTTGATGTCCGGCCGCCGGGCCAGCACGCCCAGGCCTGTGCAGGGCAGGTCCAGGAGCACGGTGCCGGGCGCCTCCCGCAGGGGCGCGGGCAGGTCGGCCCGGGCCCGGAAGCAGGGCACCTCGGGCAGGGCCCGGCGCAGGGCCTTGAGCCGGCCGTGGTGGATGTCCGAGGCGATCACCCGTTTGCCCATCTCCTGGAGGTGCCGGGTCTTGTTGCCCCGGCCCGCGCAGGCGTCCCAGACCGGCTCGGGCCAGGAGCCCGGGGCCAGGACCTTGAGGGCCTCGCGGGCCGCGAAGCTCTGGCGCGTGACGTGGCGCGCGGCCTCGGCGTCCAGGTCCAGTTCCGTGCCCGCGGGAAAGGCGAAGCCCCGGCCGTCGCGCACCAGGAGGTCCGGATCGCGCTCCAGCATGTGGGCCAGGTCGCGGCCCTGGCGTCCCGGAGCCAGCACCAGGCCCAGGGCCGGGGCCCTGGTCTGGGCCGCGAGATAGGCCTCGGCCCGCTCGGGCCCGTAGGCCGTGCGCCAGAGCCGCACGATCCACTCCGGGCAGGAATGCCAGCGGCAGAGGAACTCCACCTCGTCGGCCGCGTCCTGGCGGAAGAACTCCGGGGACCGGGCCCCCTCGCCCACCTCGGCCACGCGGCGGAGCACGGCGTTGAACAGCCCGGACAGCCGTCCCTGGCCCTGGCCCTTGGCCCATTCCACGGCCCAGGACACCGAGGCGTAGGCCGGGACCTTGTCCAGGAACAGGAGTTCGTAGGCCGCCAGGCCCAGGCCCAGGGCGAGCTTTTCCGGCACTTCCCCGGGCCGGGCCAGGAAGCGCGACAGGGCGAAGTCCACCCGGCCCTTGAGCCGGAGATAGCCGTAGGCCAGTTCCGTGGCCAGGCCCGCGTCCAGGAGCCCGGGACGCACCTCGTGCAGGGCCGCGTCCAGGGCGGCCTGGAGGTCCTGGCCGCGCCAGAGGCAGCGCGACAGGGCCCGCAGGGCCGTTTCCCGGGCCGGGGGCAGCTCCCCAGGGCCCGGCCTAGCCATGGAGGGCCTCGCCGCTGCCCTGGGCCGTGCCCGCGGGCGCGTCTCCGGGCTGGCGCCCAATGCGATACTGCGGGGCCAGGAAGCGGCCCAGGGCCTGCTCCAGCAGGGGCAGTTTCACGCGGGTGTCCAGGCAGGGGCCGTGGGGCCGCTCGTTGAGCACCCCATACACGGGCAGGGGATAGGTGTCCTGGATGCCCGCGGCCAGGTCGCGGTCGCAGGCCACGGCCAGGATGAGTTTCGGCCGCTTCTGGACCACGATGCGCCGGGCGATGGTCCCGCCCGTGGCAATGGCCAGGTGCACCCCGTACTTCTCATGCAGGCCCAGGAGCCCGGTGATGGGGCATTTGCCGCAGCGCTTGCAGTTGAAGATGTCGTAGGTCAGCCGCATGTCGCAGCGGCTGTTCTGGAGGCAGTGGGGCATGAGCAGGAGGATCTCCTCGGGCCGGTAGGTCCCGGCCTCGGAGAGCACGAGCTCGTTGTTCACCTTGATGAACGAGAGCCGGATGTCCTCCTTGGAAACCCCGAAGAGCCTGCCGAACAGGGTGATGAGCGGCAGGTAGAGCTTGATGGTCACGCCCCGGAAGCGCCGGGCGAACGGGAACGAGCGCTTGAGCACCAGGTTGAGCACCAGGCCCGCCCCGGACCAGCAGACCAGGCCCCCCAGGGCCGCCACGAGCAGGCCCCAGCCCCAGGGCGCCCAGGGATGGATCGCGGCCAGGCCCACATAGGGCACCCACCAGAGCAGGGCCAGCAGGCCGCAGACCAGCAGACAGGAACCCAGGATGAGGCCTACGAACAGGCGTTTGCGGATGTCGTGCTGCATGACTCCCTGATGCGCCCGGCAGCGGAGCCCCGGGGGCTCAGCAGACCGGCTTGAGATAGCCGCAGGCAAAGGCCTGGGCCGAGAGGAGCTTCTTGCCCTCGGGCCGCACCCCGGGGGTGAGGTAGAGGCGGTCCGCGGTCTGGATGGCCAGAAACCCGTCCTGCTCGCCCACGATGGCGCCGGGCGCGGCCCTGCTCTCCGGCTCCGGCCCTATCTTTCCCGGGCTCACGGTGAGGCGCAAGGGTTTTTTGCCCTCAACGGACCAGGAAAAAAAGGCTCCCGGCCAGGGGTGCATGGCCCGGATGCGGTTGTGGACCTCGCGGGCCGGGCGATTCCAGTCGATCCGGCCCTCGTCCTTGGAGAGCTTGGGCGCGTACGTGGCTAAGGACTCGTCCTGGGGAATGGCCGTGAGCCGCCCCTGGCCCAGGCGCGTGAACGCCTCCACGAGCAGGTCCGCGCCCAGGGCGGCCAGCTGGTCGTGGACCTCCCCGGCGTGTTCGTCCTCGTTGAGCCGCAGGGCCCGCTGGAGCAGCACGGGCCCGGAATCCAGGCCCGCCTCCATGCGCATGATGCTGATGCCGGTGACGCCCTCGCCGTCCAGGAGGCAGCGCTGGATCGGGGCCGCGCCCCGGTACTTGGGCAGGAGCGAGGCGTGCACGTTCACGGGCATGAGCCGGGGGATGTCCAGCACGGCCTGGGGCAGGATCAGGCCGTAGGCGGCCACGGCCAGCACGTCCGGGGCGAGCGCCTGGAGCGCCTCGACCTCGGCCGGGTCCTTGAAGTTCAGGGGCTGGCGCACCTCGATGCCGCGGGACTGGGCCAGTTCCTTGACCGGCGAGGGCTTGCAGGCGAGTCCCCGGCCGCAGGGCCGGTCAGGCTGGGTGTAGGCCGCCAGTACTTGGCCGCCGTCCCACTGGAGCAGGCGCTCCAGGATCACGGCCGCGAACTCCGGCGTGCCCATGAACACGATCTTCAGTCGTTCTTCCCGTGGTGCTTGAGCCATTTGGCGATCTTCTTGTCGTACAGGGCCCGCTTGAGACGGCCGGCGTGGTCCACGATGGTCACGCCGTTGAGATGGTCGATCTCGTGCTGGAGGATCACGGCCAAGAGGCCCTCGGCCTTGAAGCAGACGTCCTGGCCCTTGTCGTCCTGGGCCTTGAGGGTCAGGGTCTCCTTGCGCTTGATCTTGGTGCTGAAGGACGGCACGGACAGGCAGGACTCCTCGGACTCCTTCGCCCCCTCGGACTCCACGATCACGGGATTGAAGAGCACGCGCAGGGCCTTGCGCTCCTTGGGCCCGGTGTCGTCCACGGTGATGAGCCGGATGTTGTGGCCCACCTGGGGCGCGGCCAGGCCCACCCCGTCCTTCTCGTACATGGTCTCGACCATGTCCTCGATGAGCGCCCGCAGCCTGGGCGTGACCTCGGCCACCTCGGCGCACTTCTTGGCCAGGCGCGGGTCCGGATATTTGACGATCTCCAGAAGCATGACGCTAATCCTTCTTCTCCAGCACGTCCTCGCGGATGCGGATGCCCAGCTCCCGCAACTGCCTGGGAGCCACCACGTTGGGGGCCTCGGTCATGAGACAGGTGGCCTTCTGGGTCTTGGGGAAGGCGATGACGTCGCGGATGGACCGGGATCCCGTCAGGATCATGATAAGGCGGTCAAAGCCGAAGGCAATGCCGCCGTGGGGCGGAGCCCCGTATTTCATGGCCTCCAGCAGGAAGCCGAACTTCTCGGCCGCCTCCTCCGGAGCGATGCCCAGGGCGCTGAACATGGCCTGCTGGAGCTCGGCGGTGTGGATGCGGATGCTGCCTCCGCCGATCTCGCTGCCGTTGAGCACCAGGTCGTAGGCCCGGGCCAGGGCGTTGCCCGGGTCCGAGGCGAGCATCTCCATCTGGCCCGGCTGGGGCGAGGTGAAGGGGTGGTGCCGGGCCACCCAGCGCTTGTCCTCGGGGTCGAACTCCAGGAGCGGGAAGTCCGTGACCCAGAGGGGCGCGAAGACCGTGTCGTCGATGAGCCCCAGGGCCTCGGCCAGGCGCACGCGCAGGTTGCCCAGGGCCGCGTTGACGATGTCCGGGGCCGCGGCCTGGAAGAACACGATGTCGCCCACGGCGAGGCCCAGGCGCTCGGTGAGCCCGGCGCGCTCGGCCTCGGACAGAAACTTGGCGATGGGCGACTGCCACTCGCCCTCGCGGATCTTGATCCAGGCCAGGCCCTGGGCCCCGTAGATCTTGACGAACTCGGTGTGGTCGTCGATCTCCTTGCGGCTCATCTCGCCGCCGCCGGGCACGCGCAGGGCCTTGACCAGCGGGGCCTTGGCGAACAGCTTGAACTCCGAGCCGCGCACGATGTCCGTGCACTCCACGAGCTTGAGGTCGAAGCGCAGGTCGGGCTTGTCCACCCCAAAATCGCGCATGGCGTCGTGCCAGGTCATGCGCGGGAAGGGGTTGGGCAGGGCCGCCCCGATGGCCTCCTGGAACAGGGTGCGGACCATGTCCTCGGCCAGACCCATGACCATGGCCTCGTCCGCGAAGCTCATCTCCACGTCGATCTGGGTGAACTCGGGCTGGCGGTCGGCCCGCAAGTCCTCGTCCCGGAAGCATTTGACGATCTGGTAGTAGCGCTCCATGCCCGAGACCATGAGCAGCTGCTTGAAGAGCTGCGGCGACTGGGGCAGGGCGTAGAAATTGCCCTGGGACAGACGGCTCGGCACCAGGAAGTCGCGGGCGCCCTCGGGCGTGGACTTGGTGAGCACCGGGGTCTCGATCTCCAGGAACCCGTGCCCGTCCAGGAACCGGCGCACGCTCTGGGCCGCCTTGTGCCGGAGCACGAAGTTCCGGGCCAGCCGCGGCCGGCGCAGGTCCAGATAGCGGTGCTTGAGCCGGAGCATCTCCGAGGAATCCACCCGGTCCTCGATGGGGAAGGGCGGGGTCTCGGCGGTGTTCAAGAGCTTCCACTCCTTGGCCACGATCTCCACCTCGCCGGTGGCCAGGTTCGGGTTGCTCATGCCCTCGGGCCGGGCCCGCACCTCGCCCTTCAAGGCCACCACGTACTCCACGCGCAGGGCGTGGGCCCGCTCGTGGGCCTCGGGCGATTCCGGGCTGAACACGCACTGGGTCAGGCCCTCGCGGTCGCGCAGGTCGATGAAGATGAGCCCGCCGTGGTCCCGGCGGAACTGGACCCAGCCCATGAGGCAGACCTGGGTCCCGATGTCCTTGGCCGAAAGCGCGTTGCAGTGGTGTGTGCGCCGCCAGCCGGCCAAGTCCTCGATGACCCGGTACTCGTCGTAGGAGCGTTCTTCCTGAAGGGGTTCGGACATGGTTTCCTCGTTATTCCTCGGAGCGCTCGGGCAGGGCCGCCACCAGCAGCCCCTCCACTCCGGACACGGCGATCATGGACAGCAGGCGCTCCCGGGACACGGCGCGCTGCTCGCCCGCGCCCTCCATGTCCTTGAGGAGCACCTCACCCTTGTCGAATTCCTCGGACCCGATGATGAGCGCCAGCTTGGCCCCGCTCTTGTTGGCCCGGCGCAGCTGGCTCTTCATGCTCCCGGCGGAGTAGGAGACCTCGCCGGAAAGCCCGCGCTGGCGCAGTCCCTGGGCCAGAAGCAGGGCCTGGTCCACGGCCCGGGGCTCGAGCACGGCCAGGTAGAAGTCCGGCCCGGACACCGGGCAGTGCATGAGCAGCATGACCAGCCGCTCCATGCCGCAGGCAAAGCCCACGCCGGGCACGTCCGGCCCGCCCAGGGCCTGGACCAGGCCGTCGTAGCGGCCGCCCCCGGCCACCGCGGTCTGGGCCCCGATCTCGCCGGAGGTGATCTCAAAGGCCGTGCGCTGGTAGTAGTCCAGCCCGCGCACCAGCCGGGGATTGAGCGTGTAGGCCACCTGGGCCGCGTCCAGCAGGGACTTCACCGTGGTGAAGTGCTCCCGGCACTCCTCGCAGACGTGCTCGGCCAGCACCGGGGCGTTGGCCGTGAGCTCCTTGCACGTGGGCACCTTGCAGTCCAGCACGCGCAGGGGATTGGTGGCCACCCGGCGGCGGCAGTCCTCGCACAGGCCGGTCTGGTCCAGGCTTGCGAAGAAGTCCGTGAGGGCCTGGCGGAACGCGGGACGGCAGTCGCGGCAGCCCAGGGAGTTCAGCTCCACGGACAGCCGCTCCAGGCCCACGTCGGCCAGAAAGGCGCAGAGCATGAGGATGAGCTCGGCGTCGGCCTGGGGCTCGTTGGCCCCGAGAATCTCGGCGTTGATCTGGTGGAACTGGCGCTGGCGGCCCTTCTGGGGCCGCTCGTAGCGGAACATGGGGCCGAAGGTGCAGTACTTGCGCACCTGGCCCGGCTGCCAGTCCCCGCCCTCGATGAAGGCCCGCATGACCCCGGCCGTGGCCTCGGGCCGCAGGGTGAGCAGGCGGCCCTTGCGGTCCGGGAAGGTGAACATCTCCTTGCCCACCACGTCCGTGTCCTCGCCGATGGACTTGGCGAACAGCTCGGTGTGTTCGAGCAGGGGCGTGCGCAGCTCGCCGAAGCCGTAGCGGCCGAAGATCTCGCGGGCCCGGTTCTCCAGAAAGGTGAACTTGGCGGCCTCTTCCGGGAACAGGTCGGCGAAGCCCTTGATTTTTTGTATCTTCATGGTTGGGGAAACCCCTTTTTCGGAAAAAGAGGTTTCCCCAAACCCCTTCCTCCAAAACTTTTGTCAGGCCGGGCCCTGCCCGGCCGGTGCAAACGAAACTGGTTAGACCAGGAAGGGGTTGGTTGTCAAAAAGGGAAAGCCCGGGGAAAGGCGGTGACAGGCCCGCGCCGCCGTGGCATTCCAGGAATGCGGCGCACCCGCCCAGGAGGACCCATGCCCTTTGTGAACATCAAGATCACCCGCGACACGGTCACGGCCGACCAGAAGGCCCTGCTCATCCAGGGCGTCACCAACCTGCTCCGGGACGTGCTCGGCAAGAATCCGGCCACCACCGTGGTCATCATCGACGAGGTGGACACGGACAACTGGGGCATCGGCGGGGAGAGCGTGACCAAACGGCGGGCGGCAGGGAAATAGGTTACCCCAACCCGGGCTCGGCCTTGAGCGTGCCGATGGGCGTGAACGGCTTCTCGTCCACGAAGTCCACGCGCAGGGCCGCGAAGGCCCCGACAAAGGCGGGGTAGAGCGGGGTGTTGAGATACTTCCAGGGCCGCCCGGCGCGCCAGGTGGGCAGGGGCCCGGGCAGCACGGAGCGCGAGAGCTTGGGCGCCCGTCCCAGGCCCTCCTGGGCCATGCGCCGCATCTCCGGGAAGCTGAACCAGCGGGCCCGGCCCAGGGTGCGGCCCGGCCGGTTGCGGCCATGGGTCCACCAGTACACGGACCAGCGGTTGAGATAGCCCACGAGCACCCCGCGCGCGGCCACCCGGGCGGCCTCCCGGAGCGCGGAGAGCGGATCGTCGCAGAACTCCAGCACGCCCCAGAGCACGGTGTAGTCGAACTCCTTGTCCCCGAAGGGCAGGCGCTCGGCATTGGCCACCTGGATGTCGGCCTTGCAGCCCAGGCGCTCCCGGGCCGCGGCCGCCATGGTCTCGGAGCGGTCCACCCCGGTGACGTCGAAGCCGGTCTGGTAGAGGTGCTCCAGGAACACGCCCGTGCCGCAGCCCACCTCCAGGAGGGTCTTGCCGCGGCGCGGCCAGGCCGCCACCATGGACTCCAGGAGCCGTTGCTCGGCGGACAGGGCCACGCGGCCCTCGGCGGTCTGAAACCAGCGGTCGTAGCGTTCGGCGTCCCAGGTCATGTCTGTTGTCTATCAGGCCTTGGAATCCGGGCGCAAGGGGCGGGGAGGGGCGGAAAACAGAACAAGGCGGCGTTCCCGGGGCTGTGTCGGGAACGCCGCCTTGCGGAATGGAGAGCGTAAGGCGGGCTACTTGCCCAGGGCCTCGGCCACCTTGCCCACGAGCTTTTCCGAGGGCGTCAGGGTCTTCTGGCCGGGCTCCCACTTGGCCGGGCAGGCCTCGGCCGGATGGGCGCGCAGGTGCACGTTGGCCTGCATCTTGCGCACGAGTTCGTCGGCGTTGCGGCCCACGTTGAAGAAGTTCACCTCCGAGCCCACGAGCACGCCGTCCGGGCTGATGATGAAGGTGCCGCGCAGGTCCAGGCCGGATTCCGGGTCCCAGACGTCGAAGTAGCGGGAAACCTCGCCGTTGGGGTCCGCGGCCATCTGGAACTTCACGTTTTTCAGCAGGCGCTCGTCGTTCTTCCAGGCCATGTGCACGAACTTGGTGTCCGTGGACACGGAGAGCACCTCGGCGCCCAGCTTGACCAGCTCGGCGTGCTTCTCGGCCAGGTCGGCCAGCTCCGTGGGGCAGACAAAGGTGAAGTCCGCGGGGTAGAAGACCAGGATGGTCCACTTGCCCTGTTTCTTGATCTCTTCCAGGCTGACGCTGCCGAAGCCGCCCTCGGCGGGGTCGAAGGTCTCCAGGGTGAAGTCGCGCACCGGCTGGCCCACCTTGGCGGTCTCGAAGAACTCCTCATAGTGTTCGTGTCCGCAGGACATGTTGCTTTCTCCTTGCTCAGTATTTAGTGTTCCAGGAGCGGATTTGCCTTGTGTTGATAACAGTAATCGTTTCTAGTTAAAGCGTCAAGCTGATATTTCCATTTCTTTCGCCCCCTTAAAAAACGAAAGGATTCCAACAGAATGACCCTTGTGTACGGTTTCCGCAAGCTTGCCGAGCAGGATATCCCCGAGATCCGCACCCGGGCCCGGGTCTACGAGCACGCCGCCACCGGGGCCCGGCTCCTGTCGCTCACGAACCAGGACGAGAACAAGGTCTTCGGCGTCACCTTCCGCACCCCGCCCCGGGACTCCACTGGCGTGGCCCACATCCTGGAGCACTCCGTGCTCTGCGGCTCGCGCAAGTACCCGGTGAAGGAGCCCTTTGTGGAGCTCTTGAAGGGCTCGCTCCAGACCTTCCTGAACGCCCTGACCTTTCCGGACAAGACCAGCTATCCCGTGGCCAGCACCAACACCCAGGACTTCTACAACCTCATCGACGTGTACCTGGACGCGGTGTTCCACCCTCGGCTCACCGAGAACACCCTGCGCCAGGAGGGCTGGCGCTATGACCTGAAAAAGGCCGCGGACCCGCTCCAGTTCAAGGGCGTGGTCTACAACGAGATGAAGGGGGCCTATTCCTCGCCGGACAACCAGCTCTACGAGCTGTCCCAGCACGCCCTGTTCCCGGACGTGACCTACGGCCTGGACTCGGGCGGGGACCCGGAAAAGATCCCGGACCTGACCTTTGAGGACTTCATGGCCTTCCACAAGGCCCACTACAACCCCTCCAACGCCTTTGCCTATTTTTACGGCGATGACGACCCGGACGAGCGGCTGCGCATCCTGGACGAGTGCTTCTCGGAGTTCGAGCGCGCCCGGCCCGGGCACTTGGTGGGCCTGCAGAAGCCCTTCGCCGCCCCGGTGCGCGTGGAAAAGCCCTACGCCGCCGGGCCCGGGGACCAGAAGTCCATGTTCACCCTGAACTTCTGCCTGCCCGAGGCCGCGGACCCGGACCTGTCCCTGGCCATGGAGGTGCTCGAGCACATCCTCATCGGCCTGCCCTCGTCGCCCCTGCGCAAGGCCCTCACGGACTCGGGCCTGGGCGAGGACATCGCGGGCGCGGGCCTGGAGACGGACCTCAGGCAGATGTACTTCTCCGTGGGCCTCAAGGGCATGGCCCGGGGCACCGCGGACCAGGCCGCGGACCTGGTGCTGGCCACCCTGGAGTCCATCGCCAAGGACGGGGTGCCCGCCGGGGACCTGGAGGCCGCGCTCAATTCCGTGGAGTTCGACCTGCGCGAAAACAACACCGGGTCCTTTCCCCGGGGCCTGTCGCTCATGTTCGTGGCCCTGACCTCCTGGCTCCACGACGGCGACCCCCTGGCCCTGGTGCCCTTCGAGAAGCCGCTTTCCGACCTCAAGGCCCGCCTGGCCCAGGGCGAGCCCGTGTTCGAGGGCCTCATCCGCCGCCACTTCCTGGACAACCCCCACCGGGCCCTGGTGATCCTGGACCCGGACCAGGGTCTGGCCGAGCGCCGCGAGGCCGCGGAACGCAAACGCCTGGACAAGGCCGCCGCGGCCCTCTCGGCCAAGGAGCTCAAGGACCTGGCCCGGCAGGCCAAGGAGCTGGAAAAGCTCCAGGAGGCCCCGGACCGGCCCGAGGACCTGGCCAAGATCCCCCGGCTGCGGCTCTCCGACCTGCCGCCCAAAAACACGCTCATTCCCAGGACCGACCTGACCCTCAAGGACACCCCGGCCCTGTTCCACGACCTGTTCACCAACGGCATCCTGTACCTGGACCTGGGCCTGGACCTCTCGGCCGTGCCGGACCGGCTCCTGCCCTATGTGCCGCTCCTGGGCCGGGCCCTGCTGGAGACCGGGACCAAAGACCTGGACTTCGTGACCCTGACCCAGCGCATCGCCCAGAAGACCGGCGGCATCGCGCCCCAGACCTTCGTGACCCCGGCGCGGCCCGGGCCCCAGCCCGCGGCCCGGCTGTTCCTGCGCGCCAAGTCCACCCTGGCCCAGGCCCCGGAACTCTGCGGCCTGCTGCGGGCCGTGCTCACCGAGGCGCGGCTGGACAACCGCGAACGCATCCGCCAGATCGTGCTCGAGACCAAGGCCCGGCGCGAGCAGCGCCTCGTGCCCGCGGGCCACAGCATCGTGGCCACCCGGCTCAAGGCCCGCATGGGCCGCGCCCATCTCCTGGACGAACGGCTCCACGGGGTGAGCGGGCTG
This sequence comes from Desulfovibrio sp. UBA4079, assembly GCA_002382645.1. Taxonomy (GTDB): domain Bacteria; phylum Desulfobacterota; class Desulfovibrionia; order Desulfovibrionales; family Desulfovibrionaceae; genus Aminidesulfovibrio. The sequence continues at coordinate 17,098 of DFYP01000159.1, forward strand.
TTCTTCGTGCGCGAGCTGGCCCGGCGGGTGGACGACGATTTCCCGGGCGTGCTCAAGGACCTGGAGGAACTGCGCTCCATCCTGGTGCGGCGCCCCGGGCTCGTGCTCAACGTGACCTGCGACGAGCAGGGCTTCGCCAAGACGCGGCCCGAGCTGGAGGCCCTGCTCGCGGGCCTGCCGGACGCCCCGGCCCTGGCCGCGGCCTCGCGCGCGCC
>DFYP01000003.1 GCA_002382645.1 Desulfovibrio sp. UBA4079
ACGGCCCCGGGGCCGGTCTCCAGCGGGCCGCAGGCCCGGAACTCCGCGGCCGGGTACTGGGCCTTGAGCGTGCGTGCGGCCTCCACGAATTCGGGCAGGCCCTTGGCCAGGAGCATGCGGGTGAGGGTCAGGAACACGGGCCCGCCCTCCACCGCGTCCGGGAGCACGGGCTCGGCCGGGGCGAAGTGCTCCAGGTCCACGCCCGAGCCCGCGGTGACCAGCGCGGCCTGGCCCGGCCGGAGCAGGCCCAGGCGCAGGAACAGGTCCCGGTCGTCCTGGTTCTGGAAGAGCAGGCCGTGGCAGGCGGGCAGGCTGCGGCGAAACAGGGCGCGCGCGGCCAGGTTCAGGGCCCGGCGGCCCAGCCCGGGGCGCTCGCGCTCCAGGAAAAAGGCCCGGCCCAGGCCGGTGATCAGGGCGTAGATCCGGGGCACTCCGGCCTGGCGCGCGGCCAGGGAGCCCCAGATCACGGCCTTGGCCGAGGAGGACAGGACCAGGTCCGGGGAGAGGAGCCGCAGGGCCCGGCGCAGGGCCGCCAGGGTGCCCAGGTCGGCCAGGGGGTTGAGCCCGGCCCGGCGCAGGGGGATGGGCTGGAAGTCCACGCCCATCCGGGCCAGCTTGTGGCGCGCGCGGGGGTCGTCGTCCGGGGCCAGGGCCGTGACCCGGTGCCCGGCGGCCAGCATGGCCCGCAGAAGCGGGNNCAGGCGCGGCAGGGAGGGGGAATATCCGGCCAGGAATGCGATGTTCACGGCGCCCCCCTCACATCCAGCGTTCCAGCCAGGCCTGGAGCATGAGCACGTTCCAGAGCCGCTGCTGCCGGTCGCGGCGTCCGGAGAGGTGCTCGTCCAGGGCGGCCTGCACGGGCTCGGGCTGGAGCAGGCCCTGGCGCCGCAGCCGGGCCGGGTCCAGCAGGGCCCGGGCCCAGTTCCTGAGCGGCCCGCGCAGCCAGGAGTCCAGGGGCAGGCCGAAGCCGGTCTTGGGCCGGTCGAAGAGCCCGGCGGGGACAAAGCGCTGGAGGATGCGGCGCAGGATGCGCTTGCCCTGGCCCCCGGTCACCTTCATGGACAGGGGCAGCCGCCAGGCCATGGCCGCCACCCGGTGGTCCAGGAAGGGCGCGCGGGGCTCCAGGCTCGCGGCCATGGCCGCCCGGTCCATCTTGACCAGCACGTCGTCGGGCAGGTAGCAGGCCGCGTCCAGAAACTGCATGGCTCCGGTCAGGTCCTGGCCCTGGGGCCAGAGGTCGCTGCGCTCCAGGAGGGTCTGCGGGGCCCGGTGGTCCAGGAGCAGGGCCTGGGGCCTGGGCCAGACCGTCACCAGCCTGCGGTAGAGGTCCCCGGGTCCCGAGGCGGGCAGGGCCTGGGCCAGCTTGTGCAGCTTGAGCCCGGGGTTGCGCGGGGCCCGCGGCAGGCGGCCCAGCAGGGTGTCCCAGACCCCCGGGGGCACGGCCCGGATCCCGGCGGCCAGGATGCGGCGCAGGGGCCTGGGGGCGTGCCCCAGCCCGCGCCACAGGGGCGGGCCCCAGACGTGGCGGTTGTACCCGGCGAAGAGCTCGTCCCCGCCGTCGCCGGTGAGGCAGACCGTGACCTGCCGGCGTATCAGCCGGGCCACCAGGGCCGTGGGCAGCATGGAGGCGTCGCCCAGGGGCTCGTCGAAGATATCCGGCAGCCCGGCCACGGCCTCCAGGGCCTGGCCCGGGGCCAGGAACAGGGCGTTGTGGTCCGTGCCCAGGGCCCGTGCCAGGCGGGCGGCCTCGCGGCCCTCGTCATAGGCCGCCTCGGCAAAGGTCACGGTGAAGGTCTTCACCGGCCGGGGGCTCTGGGCCTGCATCAGGGCCGTGACCAGGGAGGAGTCGATGCCGCCGGAGAGCAGCGCGCCCAGGGGCACGTCCGCGCGCATCTGGCCGAGCACCGCGTCCCGGAGCAGGGCCTCCAGCTCGATGGAGGCCTCCTCCTCGGACCCGGTGAACGGCTCGGCCAGGCCGCGTTCCACGCTGTCGGCCAGGGACCAGTAGGCCTGGGGCTCGGGCAGGCCGTCCTGTTCCGGGGTCAGCCGCAGGAGACAGCCCGGGGGCAGCTTGCGCACGTCCCGGTAGATGGAGCGCGGGGCGGGCACGCAGGACAGGCGCAGGTACAGGGCCAGGGCCTCGTGGTCCAGGTCCGGGCTGATCCCGGGCAGGGCGCGCAGGGCCTTCAGTTCCGAGGCAAAGGCGAACAGGCCGCCGAGCAGGCCGTAGTACAGGGGCTTTTCGCCCATGCGGTCGCGGGCCAGGGTCAGGGTGCGCTCGCGGGCGTCCCAGAGGGCCAGGGCGAACATGCCCCGGGAGCGGTCCAGGGCCGTTTCCAGGCCCCAGGCGGCCACGGCCTCGAGAAAGGTCTCGGTGTCCGAGGTGCCGCGCCAGCCCGGGAATCCGGGGCTTGTTTCCAGGAGGCGGCGCAGTTCCGGGAAGTTGTAGATCTCGCCGTTGAGGACGAGCGTCAGGCGGCCGTCGCCCGTGGCCATGGGCTGGGCCCCGGCCCGGGACAGGTCGATGATCGCCAGGCGGCGGTGGCCCAGGGCCAGGCCCGCGCCCGCGTCCACGAACAGGCCTTCGTCGTCCGGGCCGCGATGGGCCAGGGCCAGGCTCATGCGCCGCGCCAGGCCGCGCAGGGCCTCGGCCGGCAGGGCGCGCTTGGGGTCCAGGACCCCGGCGATGCCGCACATGGCGAAAGTGTACAGGCCCGGAGCGGGCCGGGCAACGCTTTTCGGGTCCCGGGCTCAGGCGCCCCGGGACAGGGCCAGGGCCAGGGCCGTGGAGAGCTTGACCAGCTCGGCGTTGCCCTTGCGGATGGTGGCCGCGAAGCGCCGGGCCAGGAGGAGCAGAAGGCGGTTGGCCAGCAGGGGTTCGCGCTCGGTGAGGCCGAAGAAGCGGGTCCGGTCCGTGCGCAGGAACTCGGCGTCCTCCAGGACCGTGACCGTGGCCGAGCGGGTGTCCTGGTCGATGAGGGCGATCTCGCCGAACACCGGATGGAGGCTGCCGTCCAGGGTGGCCAGGACCTTGCGGGGGTTGTCCACCACGGCCAGGGGCAGGACCATGTCCTTGAGGAGCATGGACTTGGTCACCCGGACCCGGCCGCTGACGAGCACGAACATCTCGTCCCCGGACTGGCCCTCCTCGATGAGCACCGCGCCCGCGGGCAGCTTGAGGTGGTCGAAGATGTCCTGGACCGCGGCCAGCCATTCCGGAGGAAAGCCCTCGAACAGGGGGATCTTGCTCCAGTCCAGGGTGTCCAGGTTCATTGGGCGGCTCCGGGTTTGATGTAGAGGACCGCGTCGTAGGCGGCCAGGGGTTCGGCGTCCGGCGGGTTGATGAGCACCCGGGGGCCCTGCTGGCCCAGGCGGGTGTCCCGGCCGGAGTTCTGGAACAGCTCCAGGATGAAGCTGTCCAGGGCCTGGCCCTCGTCCAGGATGTCGTCCAGGGCCAGGGCCCGGGAGACCTGGCACAGGGCCAGGGGCAGGGAGCCGTCAGACCCGCGCATGGCGCTGGTGAGTCCGCCCCAGGTGTGGGCCTTGTCCTCGGCGGACAGGCTGCGGAACTCCAGGAGGTTCTTGCCGCGCAGGCCCAGCAGGCCCTGGAGAAAGGCCCAGACCGACTGGTTGGAGCCCATGAGCCCCAGGACCCGGCTGGCGATTTCGCCGCGGATGAGCGCCTCGGTGGCCCCGGCGCGCAGGAGGTGCTTGCGGTTCTCGGCCAGGACCACCTCGCAGTACAGGGGCACGTCCTTGTTCTGCTCGCGCACGGCCAGGGCGGCGTAGAGGGTCTGCTGGTCGGCTTCCTTGGGCTCCAGGCCCTCCTGGGACAGGACATAGACCACCTTGGCGGCCTGGGGCCGGGCGCGGTGGACCACGTTCTCCTGGGCGATGCTGCCCCAGACGAACTCCAGACGGTCGCCCAGGGCCAGCTGGTAGGCCACCTGGTCGCGGGCCTCCGGGGGCAGGCTGTTGACCAGGACCAGGGCCCGGTCCTTGAGCAGCCCGGCCTCGTCCATGCCCTTGACCAGGTCCAGGGCGAATCCGTTCCAGCCCATGACCACGATGTGTCCGACCTTCTTCACGGCGAGCAGTCCTTTGCGTTTCTGGGCCTTGCGCTCCACCAGGAGGGAGGCCAGGTTGCCGGTGAGGGTGGAAACCAGGCCGATGCCGCTGACCATGACCAGAAGCCCCATGAGCCGGCCGCCGGTGGTCACCGGGACCACGTCGCCGTAGCCCACCGTGGTGAGCGTCACCACGGTCCACCAGAGGGCGGTGAAGATGTCCTCGCCGCGGCCTTCGCGCTCGAACCAGGAAAAGCCCAGGGACCCCGCGGCCAGCACCAGGGCGATGCACAGGACGAGCTTGGCGGTGGTCGATGAGAGCCAGGCCGGAAGTTTCATGGGCGCTCCGAAAAGCTTATTTATTCCAGCATAGCAGAGCGCGGGGCGGAGTCAACGAGGGCCCCCGTCCGCGGCGGGCGGGCAAACAAAAAGGCGCCTTGCCTTGCGGCAGGGCGCCTTTTGTTTTCGAGCCGTGGGCTAAATTAGAAACCGTAGCCCAGCTGGGTCCGGATGGAGCCCGGCAGCACCGCGGTGGCGGCGGGGTCGGACTTCTTCTTGGACTTGCCGGCCATCTGCCGGGCGGCCTTGGCTTCGTCCAGCGTGAAGTCACGCGGGATGGCGAAGTTCTGGCCGGGGTAGATGAGGTTCGGGCTCTTCTTGATCTGGGCGCGGTTGGCCTTGTAGATCAGGGGCCACATGAACGGGTCGTTGTAGATCTGCTTGTACTCGGAAATCCACCACAGGCACTCGCCCTTCACCACGGTGTGGGAAGTGGGCAGCTTGCGGTACTCCTGGTCATAGAGTTCCGCAGGCGTGAGCACCTTCTCCGCCTTGGCCGGAGCCGGTTCGGGCTGAGACTTCACCTTTTTGGCGCAGCCCCAGGCGAAAGTCAGGCTGACAATCAAGGCCAGCAACACGAGCTTCTTCATACCAACATGCCTCCTCATTTGGAAACCCAGTGAAAACCCAGAGTATACCTCTCCATCGCAATGTCAAGAATTGTACCGGGCCCTCCAATTATCAATAATTTTTTTCTCCTGCAATACCAAAGTCTCGGAGGGATTCAGTTGGAGCGCCTTGCCCACCGCGGCCTCGGCCTCCTCCATCCAGCCCCCCTGGCGCAGGCTTTGGCTGGCCAGAACATACATCAATTCCGGCTGGTTGCCATAGATGCCCGCAAGCAGGGCCGGGTACTCCTCGCCGAAAACGCCGCGCACCAGGTCGTTCTGCGCCACGAGGAGACGGGCCAGTAGCATGTTCCCCCGGTGCCTTGCAAGATATACCGGGAGCAATTGCCGGCACTTGGCCAGGATGAAGCGGATGCGGCCGATCTCCCGGCGCATGCTCTCCTCGGTCTGGTGGAGCACCTGGAACAGCTCCCCGGCCACGTCCTTGGCGGCCTGGGGCAGGTCCCCGCGGTCGCGCATCTCCCGGAACCAGGGGGCGTAGTTGGTTTTCTGGTAGGCGTCCTCCAGGAGCTTGATGGTCTCGTGGAAGATGTAGCCCATGCCCCAGTCCAGGAAGCGGCCCTCCAGGGGCCCGTCGGGGTCGTTGCGGAACACGTGGTGGGCCGTGTCCTTGAGCCGCCACAGGAGGCCCTTGTTCATCTCCGAGCCGAGCAGGTTGCGCAGGACCTCGTGGCTCACCAGGCCCTCTTCGTCGAAGCGCCGGAACTGCGCCGAGAGCTCGCGGCTGGCCAGGCAGAAGTTGCGGAACACGTCGCGCACGAACTCGGGCAGCTTGGCTCGGATCCAGGTCTTGGACATGGGTTATCTCCTGCCCCGGTCGGCCTTGCGGGCCAGACGGCAGAGTTCGGCCAGGCGGCTGTCCACCCGCTGGTAGAGGCTGTCCTTGGGGAAGCGGCCGTTCTTGCCGCGGCGTCCGGCGGGCAGGCCGGTGAGCAGCGTGAGCGCCTCGTCGATGTGGCGCACGGGATAGATCCGGAACAGGCCCTTGTCCACGGCCGTCAGGATCTCTTCCTTGAGCATGAGGTGCGGGGTGTTGTCCGCGGGCAGGATCACGCCCTGCCGGCCGGTGAGCCCGCGGCGGCGGCAGACCTCGAAGAAGCCCTCGATCTTGCGGTTGACCCCGCCCACGGCCATGACCGCGCCGGACTGGCTCACCGCGCCGGTGAAGGCGTAGGCCAGGTCGATGGGCGTGCCCGCCAGGGCCGAGAGCAGGGCGGCCAGCTCCGCGCCCGAGGCCGAGTCGCCCTCGATGCCCGCGTAGCTCTGTTCGAAGCACAGGCTGCCGGTGAGCACCAGCGGCTTGTCCACGGCGAACAGGGCCAGGAGGTAGCTCTTCAGGATCATCATGCCCTTGGTGTGGATGGGCCCGCCCAGCTGGGCCTCGCGCTCCAGGTCCAGGATGCCGCCGTGGCCCACGCCCACGGTGCAGGATATCTGGTGCGGCAGGCCGAATTCGTAGTCCCCGAAGAGCGTCACCGAGAGGCCGTTGGCCCGGCCCACGGCCGAGCCGCCGGTGGCCACCTTGATGATCTCCCGGTCGTAGTCGGCCATGAACTCCTCTTCAAAGAGGTTCGAGCGGAAGTCGCGGGCGGCCACGGCCTCGGCCAGGTGTTTGGCCGAAACCATCTTTTTGCTCTGCATCCGGGCCACGGCCGCGGCCTCGATCATGCGCTCGCGCACCAGGGGGAAGGCCAGGGAGAGCTTGGTCTGGTCCTCGGCCAGGCGGCTGGCCTGGTCCACGAGCCCGGCCAGGGCCTCGCGGGAAAAGGGCGGCAATTGGGCCTCGCGCAGGATCCGGCCCAGGGTGCAGAGGTAGTTCCGGATGTTCCCGGCCGTGCGCGGGGCCGTGGGCTGGAGCTGGGCCTTGAGCTTGAAGAACTTCTGGAACCGGTCGTCGTTGTACAGGAGCTGCTCGTAGGTCTCGTCCGTGCCCACCAGGAGCACGGTGAGGTCCAGGGGGATGGGCTCGGGCTCGATGGTCCGGGCGCGCACCTGCTCCGGGTCCACCGGGTCCTCGATGCGCGAGGCCCCCAGGCGCAGGGCCCGCAGCAGGCCCTCCCAGGACGAGGGGTGGGAGAGCAGGTCCTCCATGTTCAGGATGAGGAAGCCCTTGTTGGCCCGGTGCAGGGCCCCGGCCCGGATCAGGGTGAAGTCGGTGTAGAGCGCGCCCATCTCGGCCTCGCGCTCGATGCTGCCCAGGAGGTTGAACGGCGTGGGGTTGCTCTCGATGACCACCGGAGCGCCCTGCTGCTGGCCGTTGTCCACGAACAGGTTGGCCTCGTAGCGGTAGAACACGTCGTCCACGGGCAGGGAGTCCTGGCCGTGGGCCTGGCCGTGCGGCTGGCCGTGGGCCTGGGCGTGGAGCTGGGCGCTGGACATCTGGGCCTGGGGCTCGCGCGGCAGGAACAGGTCCACGTTCTCCAGGAGGTCCTTTTCCACGGCCGCGAAGTGCTTGGCCAGCCGGGGTTCGAGCGCGCCGAACTCCTGGAGCACGGGGCCCAGGTGCTCCTCCATGGCGGCCTTGGCCATGGCCCGGTGCAGGGCGTTCTCCTCGCGCCGGAGGTCCTGCTCGTTCTGGCCCATGCGGCGCAGGTAGCGGCTGATGCGCAGCAAGAGCTCGTCGCCCCGGGACTTGAGGCGCTTCTTGGCCCCGGGCTCCATGGCCTCGTACTCGGCGTCGCCGATGGTCTTGCCGTTGACCACCGGGGTCAGGGTCAGGGCCCCGGTGTCGTCCATGTTCAGGTTGAAGTTCTGGCGGCCGGCCTCGTTCTCCATCTCGGTGAAGAGGTCCTCGCGCTTCTCGTTGTAGCGCTTGACCAGGGCCTCGCGCTGGCGGTGGAAGGACTCCTGGTCGAAACGGGCCGGGATGGTCCCGCGGATCTCGGTCATGGCCTTGGCCATGGCGGCCTTGAAGGCGCGGCCCCTGCCCGCGGGCAGGGAGATGGCCACGGGCCGGTCCGGGTCCTCGAAGTTGTAGAAGTAGAGCCAGTCCGGCGGGGCCGGGGCCTTGGCCGCCACCGGGGCCAGGAAGCGGCGGATGAAATAGGTCCGGCCCATATTGGCGTCGCCGGAGACATAGACGTTGTATTCCCGGCCGCGGATGCGCAGGGCCATGTTCAGGGCCTGGATGGCCCGGGGCTGGAACAGGGCGTGGCCGTTGCGCTCGGGGATCTCCCGGCTGTCGGTCCAGGGCACCCGTTCCGGGGCCAGGGTGGCCCGCAGCTTGTGCGGCGGCAGGGGCGTGGGTTTTTTTCTGGGCATAGGTTGGGTCGGAGAACGGCCGGTTCAGCGGGCCGCGCTCCAAAAAAAAGAATACGGCTTTTGCCTCGGCTTGTCACTAGGCCCCGCGGGCAATCACTCCGGCCGGAACCGGAGCGCGAAAGTCGCGCAGGGCGCCGTCATCGCGCAGGAAATACGCGTATAATCGCGCAGGGGAAGGGGCTTATGCGGGAACGTACCGGGTTGCGGGACCCTTGCCCTCCTTGCGCAGGAAGCCCCGAGCCACCAGGTCCTGGAGGTCGGCCTGGGCCGTGCGCGGGGCCACGCCCCCGGCCAGGGCCTCGTAGTCCGCGCGGCTGATCCGGCCGCGTTCGCGGATGCGCGGCAGGGCCGCGCGTTGCCGGGCGTTCAGGGTTTCGCCCGCGGCCTGGGGAGCGGCCGGGCCCAATCCGGCGGGCCGCTCCCGCCGGAACTCCAGGGGCAGGTCCCCGGGCTGCATTTCAAAGACCAGATCCTCGGCCTGGATGACCTGCTCCTCGGCCATGGCCACGGCCCGGGTGATGCAGTTCTTGAGCTCGCGGACATTGCCGGGCCAGGGGGAGTCCTTGAGCTTTTCCAGGGCGCCCCGGGAAAAGCCCAGGCCGGCCTTGTTCATGGCCGCCGAGGCCTCGTTGAGGAAGTAGTTGGCCAACAGCGGGATGTCGATGGGCCGGTTGCGCAGGGCCGGGGTGTGGATGGTGATGACCTTGAGCCGGTAGAGCAGGTCCTCGCGGAACGAGCCGTCGCGCACCGAGCCCTCCAGGTCCGCGTTGGTGGCCGCGATGATCCGGGTGTTGAACGGGATCTCCATGTCGCAGCCCAGGGGCTGGATGACCCGCGAGGACAGGGCCCGCAGCAGGGCCAGCTGGACCCGGGGCGAGGCCGTGCCGATCTCGTCCAGGAACAGGGTCCCGCCGTCGGCGGCCAGGAACGCGCCCTTGCGGTCGTTCTTGGCCTCGGTGAAGGCCCCCTTCACGTGGCCGAACAGGGTGTCCATGAGCAGGTTCTCGTCCAGGGAGCCGCAGTTGATGGACACGAACGGACCCGTGCGGCGCATGCTCTGGTGGTGGATGGCGTTGGCCGTGAGCTCCTTGCCCGTGCCGGTTTCGCCGATCACGAGCACGTCGGCGTCCACGGCCGCGGCCTTGACGATCTGGTTCTTGAGGGCCTTCATGGCCGGGGACAGGCCCAGGATGTCCACGAACTTCTCGTGCTCGTCCTCGCCGCGCACGTCGAACTCCAGGGCCACCTTCTCGCGTTGGCGCACGCTCTTGAGGAACTCGTCCTTGAGCCGCAGCTCGTTGTGCTGGGTCTTCAGGGACATGATCAGCCGGTTCACGGCCAGGCGCAGGTGCGTGGTCTCGCGGTCCGTGTCCGGCAGGCTGATCTCGCGCAGATCGGGCCGGGCCAGGGAGTCGTCCACGGCCTGGGTCAGTTCGCGCACCGGCTGCATGATTCCGCGGCAGAGCAGGTAGATGACCCCGCTCACCAGGACCATGGCCACGGCCACCACGGCGAACAGGGCGTTGAACTGGCGGATCTCGGCGCTCAGGATGAGCCGGCTGCGGTCCGCGAAGACGATGCCGCCCAGGATGCGGGCCGGACCGCCGGGCCGCTCGGTGAAGCGCACCGGGGCGAAGCCCAGGAAGGTCTGGTCCGCCAGGTCCAGGGTGGGCTCGTAGCGCGAGTCCACGTTGAACAGGCCGCGTTCGCCCTTCTGCACCGTGGCCACGGCGTCCCAATAGACCGAGTGCTCGGCAAAGGGCCGGAAGGCCTGGTCCAGGCCGAACTTGCCGTGGTCGCCCTCGAAACCCACCCGGGCGTTGTCCGTGGACAACAGCTTGTCCACGCTCTCCAGGTTTTCGGACTGGAACAGGATCCAGCCGTGCTCGTCGAAGAAGTAGGCCAGCCGGCGTTCGGAAGTGCGCGGGAAGGCATACAGCGGCGAGGCCGGGGAGGTGATGAGCGAGAGCACGTCGCGCAGGCGGCGGGCGTCCAGGGAGAGGATGAGCAGGCCGCGGCGGTGGCCGTCCGGGCCGAAGGCCGGGGTGGCCAGGCGCAGGACCACGGTGGTCGGGGCAAAGACCTCCCGGCCGTTGATGCGCGGGTAGGCCACGGTCATGAACTCGGACAGGGACACGGCCCCGGGCTCCAGGCCCCGGGCCTTTTCGGCGCTGGCCGCCAGGGCCGGCCGGGCGTGCTCGGCGGCCGCCGGGGGCAGGGCCAGGACCTCGGCGTCGTTGTCCGCGCAGGCGAGCATCTCGTCCCCGCCCTCGGGCAGGAAGGCCAGCTCGCGGTAGCGGCCGGCCCCGAACTCGCGCTTGGCCAGGAGGAAGCGCTCCAGGGCCGCGGCGTCCAGGGGCCCGCGGGAGAGCACGAGCAGGTCCTCCTTGGCCCGGTTGAGCACGGTCTCCATGTTGTGGGCCATGTGCAGGACCTGGATCTTCACGGTCCGTTCCAGGGCCGCGTTGATGTAGTGGGCCGAGACCAGGTTGATGACGTAGCCGGCCAGGACCAGGAGCAGGATCACGGCCGGAAGCAGGGCGGCCATGAGCTTGCGCTGGATGTGCCAGGTGCGCACCGGGCGCATGTGCAACCAGGTGAGGCTGCTGCCTGAGGGCAGGGGATCAAAGGGGCACATGGGACCTCCTGCGCGATAGGCCCTGAGGGGGCGGGCCCCGGGACAGGGCCGTCCCGTTCTGCGCAATTAACATGCCCGCATATTTCGCGCAAGACACACACAGGGACGGGCGTGCGCGATAAAAAGCTTGCAAAATCAAAGAACTAGACGTGCAGCGCGGTCCGCGGACCGCTTGTTCCGCTTGGCACAAGCCTTGCTAAAGAAGAAACGCGCAGGCCGCGGACGCGGTGCGGAAACGCGCGGAGCCGGCCTGTGCCGGCAACGGCTGGAGGAAGTGGGATACGGACCTGAGAACCTGTTGAGCGGAACCCAAGTTGGAAGGAGGAATGGTATGCGGAAATTGTGGAAGAGCCTGGTTGCCCTGCCCGCGGCCCTGCTGGCCCTGAGCGGCACGGCCCTGGCTGCTGGCGGAAAGGCCGCGCAGATCGTCATCGTCTCGGACACCCGGGACCTCTCCGGCATCCTGGCCTGGTGGTCCAACGTCTACAACGAGAGCCATCTCCAGTTCACGATCCTGACCGTCATCCTGATCCCGGTCCTGGGCATGACCCTGGGTCTGCTCACGGACCTGGTCATGAAGAACATCGGCATTGACCTGAGCAAGCGCGACGTGGCCGAACACTAATCGCGCCCTTGACGAAACAAGCGTGACGGAAACGACGTAACGCGGAGGATCATCATGGATTGGATGTATATGCTCATGCCCATCGCGGGCGTGAAAATCTTCTGGCCGGGCCTCGTTATCCTGGGTCTCGGCATGGGCATCATCGGTGGCTTCTTCGGCATGGGCGGCGCGTGGATGATCACGCCCGGCCTGAACATCCTGGGCTTCCCCATGGCCTTCGCCGTGGGCACCGACATCGCCCACATGGCTGGCAAGTCCCTCATCTCCACGCTGCGGCACGGCAAGTTCGGCAACGTGGACTACAAGCTCGGCGTGATCATGCTCGTGGGCACCATCGTGGGCATGGAGCTGGGCGCCCAGATCCTCATGACCCTGGAGCGCCTCGGCAACATCGACCTCGTGGTGCGCTGGCTCTACGTGGTCCTGCTGCTGTTCATCACCTGGATGGTCTTCAGCGACGTGGCCAAGCGCAAGGCCAAGGACCGCGCCGCCCTGGCCGCGGGCAAGGAGATCGACAAGCACGCCACGGGCCTCGAGTGGCACAAGACCCTGCACAAGATCAAGATCCCGCCCATGGTCCACCTGAACGCCTCGGGCATCTACTGCTCCATGTGGCTGCCCATCTTCATCAGCTTCGCCACCGGCTTCCTGGCCGGCATCCTGGGCATCGGCGGCGGCCTCATCCGCATGCCCTCGCTCATCTACCTCATGGGCTGCCCGACCCACGTGGCCGTGGGCACGGACCTCTTCGAGGTCATGATCTCCGGCCTGTACGGCGCGGCGACCTTTACCTACAAGGGACGCACCGAGCTCGTGGCCGCCGTGATCATGCTCTGCGGCGCGGCCATCGGCGCCCAGATCGGCACCGTGGCCACCAAGTACATCAAGGGTTACGGCATCCGCATCGCCTTCGGCTGGGCGGTCATCGGCTGCCTCACCTCCATCGTGCTCAAGCTGGCCGGAGGTTGGTGGCCCAACCTGAAGGGCGTGCTCAACGACATGGCCACCGTGGTGGTGCTTGGCGTGGTCGTCCTGATGGCCACCTACATCGCCGTGGGAATGTTCAGGGGCGCAGCCAAGGAAATCGCCGAGAAGAAGGCCCGGGGCTAGCGCGCGAGCGCTCCGGAACGAAGAAGGAGAAGAGGATATGAACATGAAGAGAGCGTTGCTCGCGATCCTGGTCCTGGTGGCCTTTGCCCTGGCCGGTTGCAGCGGTGACTTCGGCAAGGTGCTTCAGGCCAAGGTCATCAAGTACGACAAAGACAAGAAGACCGTCACCCTGATCCTCGAGAGCGAACACCACTTCGGCACCGAGAACCAGGTCTTCGACAAGCTGCCGCCCGTGACGTACGCCCTGCCCGCGGACCCCGCCGAGATGGGGCCCGAGCCCAAGGCCGGCATGCGCATGCTCATGGATCCGGAAACCGACAAGATCGTTTACTACGACGAGGCCTCCGGAACCATCAAGACCGTGCAGTTCCCGGTCCTGGACAAGCAGAAGGGCGTGGCCAAGGACGATGCGCGGGTCGTGGACAAGAAGTTCCCGCTCATCGACACGGACAAGAAGAGTCTGACGGTCTACTCCAGCCGCTGGAAGACCCTGGTCACCCTGAGCCTTCCGGATGAGTACATGTCCCTGCCCGCGGCCACCTGGGACTCGGGCGACATCGTGCGCATCTACTATAAGGAAGAGGGCAAGGCCCTGCGCTTCATGAACGTGAGCAAGACGGACATCTTCAAGAAGTAAGCCCTACCGGGCCTGGTTCCCAGGCCCTTCGCCCCCACGGGGCCGGCCCGATCCCCCAAGCGGGCCGGCCCCAACCGGAGCGAAGAGCCCGAAACAAAGGATGGAAGCGTCATGGAAGAACACAGCTCCCTCAAGCTGAGTCAGAAGCTCATCGTCATCGCGGCCGATATCCTGGTGCTGGCCGAACTCTGCTGGGGCATGTACAACGCCTCGCTCAACCCGGGCGAACTCACCTCGAGCTTCATGAAGGCCTTCCTGCCCCTGGCCCTGCCCACCGTGATCGGGGCCATCGTCGGGATCCGCCTGCTGCGCGACCGCAAGCAGCCCCAGGTCCAGGCCCAGCCGTGAGCGCTGCCGCCCAAACCCTGGGCCTGCGCCGCCAGCTGGGCCGCGCGGGCGGGATATTCCTCGCCCTGGCCATGCTCCTGCTCCTGGACGGCATGAGCTCGGGCCTGCGCCGCCACCCGGACACCTTCCGCGCCCTGCCGGGCGAGAGCGTGGGCATCTCGGCCAACGTGCCCATGTTCGTGGACACCCCGGACAAGATCCTGGTCCAGAGCGCGCCCCGGGGCGTGAGCCTGCGCGTGGACCAGGTCATGCCCGGGTACTGGATGGGCGGCCGGCTGTTCGCCGGGGCCGTGGAGGTGGGGCCCGAGGCCCGGCCCGGGGACCAGCCCCTGGTCCTGAGTTTTCCCCCGGACGAGACCGGCAAGGTCTACACCCTGTCCTATACCGTGCGGGTCTATGCCGACGCGGCCGCCATGCGCGCGGACTCGCCTTACTATTCCGAGCGCTGGCTGGGATACGCCCCCTATTCCCTGGCCGGAATCCTGGCCGGGATGGGCCTGGTCTGCCTGGGGCTGGTCTTCCTTCTGTCCCTGCGCCTGGAGGCCCAGCTGACCGCCGCGGGCATGGCCGAGGTCTACAAGTTCCGGCGCAAGCCCGAGGTCCTGGAGCTGGAATTCGGCCTGGGCGGCCGCCACGGCCTGACCCCGGGCGACCAGATCCAGGTCCTGGCCGCGAACCTGCTCTGCGTGGGTCCGGCCACGGTCACCGAGGTGCGCGAGGGAGCGGCCACGGCCACGGCCTCGCCGCTTTTGAACGTGGGCCCGGACAGCTTCGTGCGCCTGGGGCCGTCCGCCTCCTAAGTCTCCATCACTCCGTCCGGGGGAAGAGGGAGCCCCCGGACGGAGCGCTTCCATCCGCAAGGCCGGCCGGGCGCCATCCCGGCCGGCCGACTTTTTTTGGCCCGGGCAGGGCGCCGGGAAAGCGAGGTTTTTTGTCCGCCGTCCTTGACGGGAAAAGGGACGCTATGATACGTCTCGCCCACTTGTGAACGATTGCACGAACCGTCGCTTTGCGCTATGGTCCCCCGCAGCGCAGCGGGACCACCGGTGCGCGGGGAACGGTGTGATCTTTTGAAACTGGATTTCCTGAAGGACGCCGGGGGGCTTTTGTCCACGGCGGGCACGATGGGGCTGCACCTGGTATCAGGCACCTTCGTCGGGTTCGCCATGGGATGGTTCCTTGACAAGTGGCTGGACACCAGTCCGTGGCTCACGATGGGCTTTCTCGTCCTGGGCATCGTCGCCGGGTTCATGAACGTGTACCGGGACGCCCAGCAATTGATGAAGGAAGAGCAGCGGGAGCGTGAAAGGGGTGCCAATGCGGGGCATGATCCGAAGCCTTGACCGGTTTCTGACCGCCCGCGGTTTCGACAACCCCGACACCCGGCGGCTGGTGCGCATCGAGATTCTCACGGTGGCGGCCTCCGCGCTGGCGGCGGTGCTGTTCACCGGGTTTTCGGCCTGGGGGTTTTCCTGCGCCGCCGGAGCGGGCCTGATGCTCTTCAACTTCTGGCATCTGGCCAAGGCGGCGAAACAGTTGGTGCTTGTGCGCAAGGGGGGAGCGACCTCCCTGGTGCTGCGGTTTTACGGGCGGCTCATCCTCACCGGGGTGCTCGTCGTCGTTTTGGTGGGTTGGCTTGACGCGCCCGTGACCGGGCTTTTGACAGGACTTTCGACCGTGCTCGTGGGCGCCGCCGTGTGGGGCTTCACGAGTTCGGGGCACAAAGCGAAGGAGGCGTAAGGGGTATGTCTGCTGCTGGATTGCCGCATCCGCTGTTGTACATGGACATCCTGAACAACGCGATCGGGACGCACATCCCGATCCACGTTTGGTACACCTGGATGGCCATGGCCATCCTGTTCACCTGCGGCCTGCTCATCCGCGGCCGGACGTCCCTGGTACCGGGAGGGCTACAGAACTTCTTCGAGGTCATTGTAGGAGGCCTGGAAGACTTCGTGGTCGCCAACCTCGGTGAGGGCGGCCGCAAGGTTTTCCCGGTGCTCATCACCATCTTCGTGTTCATCGTGACCATGAACTACATCGGCCTGATCCCGGGCTGCGACGCTCCCACCGCCAACATCAACACGAACGCGGCCATGGCCCTGTTCGTGTTCGGCTACTACAACTTCATCGGCATCAAGAAATGGGGCGCCGGCTACATCAAGCACTTCATGGGCCCGGTGGCCTTCCTGGCCCCGCTCATGCTCGTGCTCGAGTTCATCAGCCACCTGGCCCGGCCGCTGTCGCTGACCCTGCGACTCTTCGGCAACATCCGCGGCGAGGAAATCGTCCTCGTGCTCCTGTTCACCCTGGCCCCGGTGGTCGGCACCCTGCCCATGTACTTCCTGTTCATCCTGGGCAAGACCATCCAGGCCTTCATCTTCTTCATGCTGACCACCATCTACCTCAAGGGGTCCATGGAGCACGCGCACTAGGATTGGGGGAAATGGCCGTCTGGCCAAAACAATAACTGTTTGGAGGAGACTCTCATGCGTAAAGTGACGACCATCGTTCTGAGCACCCTGGCCATGGTTCTTTCCGCCGGTCTGGCCTTCGCCGAGGGCGGCGCCACCGCCGTCGGTCCCGTGGCCGCCTGGGCCACCGCCTGCGGCATGGCTTTCGCCGCCGGCCTCTGCGGCATCGGTCAGGGCCTGGGCCTGAAGGCCGCCTGCGAAGGCACCGCCCGCAATCCCGAAGCCGGTGGCAAGATCCAGGTCATGCTCATCCTGGGCCTGGCCTTCATCGAGTCTCTGGCCATTTACGCCCTGGTCGTGAACCTGATCCTGCTCTTCGTGAAGCCCCTGGGCGCCTAAGCATCCGCATCTGAAGGGGGGCCCTTCGGGGCCCCCCGTTTTTTCCGGCACCGCGCCCGCCCCCCGCAAAAGGGAAACGCCACGTGAAAAGCGAGCACATCCCCAAGGCCACCATCGGCCGCCTGGCCGTGTACATTCAGGTTCTCGAGAACCTGAAGCTCGACGGCGTGGAGATCATCTCCTCCGAGGCCCTGGCCCAGGCCTGTTCCGTGAACTCCTCGCAGATCCGCAAGGACCTTGCCTACTTCGGCGAGTTCGGCGTGCGCGGGGTGGGCTACTACGTCCAGGAGCTCATCACCTCCATCAAGCAGTCCCTCGGCATCGACCGGATCTGGAACTGCGGGCTCGTGGGCGTGGGCAACCTGGGCCGGGCGCTCCTGCGGCACCGCGACTTCAGCCGCAAGGGCTTCGCCATCAAGGTGGCCTTTGACTGCGACCCCTACAAGATCGGGGAGATGGTCGAGGGCCTGGAAGTCATCTGCACCCGCAAGACCAAGGAAAAGATTCGCGAATACGGCCTGGAGATCGGCATCATCACCACGCCCCCGGAGCGGGCCCAGCGCGCGGCCAACTACCTGGTGGACGGCGGGATCAAGGGCATCATCAACTTCGCCCCGGCGCGCATCCAGGTCCCGGACCACATCCCGGTGGAGTACGTGGACTTTTTCCACCACCTCTACGCCGTGGCCTTCCAGATCAAGCTCGACGACGTCCAGGAATAGGGCCGGCCGTCCAAAATCCGCCATGGCTGCGTTGCCTTCAGAAGACGCACGCCCTCGCGCATTGCTGCGAGGCCTCGCCGGGCGTTTTTTGAGCGGCCTGCGGAAGCGGACGCGCCCTGTGGCCGGCTAGGCCCGGCGCAGGGTGAAGAGGAAGGATGTCCCGCCGGAGGCGTCCGGGGGCGGGCTTTCCACGCGGATTTCTCCGCCCAGATTCTTGAGCGTGTGCCGGCAGATGGCCAGGCCCAGGCCCGTGCTGCCGAACTCGTTGCGGCGGTGCTTCTGCACGCTGTAGAAGCGCTCGAAAATGCGCGGCTGGTCCTTCTTGGGGATGCCCGGGCCCTCGTCGCGCACCTCGAACTCCAGGAACTCCCCGCGCTCGCAGGCGCGGACCGTCACCGGCCGGTTCTCGGGCCCGAACTTCACCGCGTTTTCCAGCAGGTTGCGGAAGACCCGGGTGACATGGCTTGGGTCGCCCAGGACCGCGGGCAGGTCCTCGGGCAGCCCGTTGTCCAGGTCCACGCCCTTGCCCCGGGCCAGGAGTTCCACGGCGTCCCAGGCCCGGCACAGGGCGTCGCGGGCCTGCATGGGCTCGAGCACGCCGGTGTCCTTGCCGGCCTCGATGCGCGAGAGCGAAAGCAGGTCCTCGACCATCTTGGCCATGTGGTCGGCGTTGCGCAGGATCACTTCCAGGAAGCGGCGCACCAGGTCCGGCGGCGGATCGCCGGTGATGAGCGTCTCGGCGTAGCCCTTGATGGCCGTGAGCGGGGTGCGCAGCTCGTGGCTGATGGTGGCCAGAAACGAGGTCTTGGCCTCGTTGGCGGCCTCGGCGGCGCGCATGGCCTGCAACAGCTCCTTCTCCATGCTGGACTTGTACAGGGCCAGCTCGATGGCCGTCTGGAGGTCGCGGTCCTCGTAGGGCTTGACCAGGAAGGCGTACGGCCCGGAGCGCTTGGCCCGGGTCACGGTCTCCTCGTCCCAGAAGGCCGTGAGGAAGATGATCGGGGTGCCGAACAGGCGGTTGATGCGCTCGGCCGCCTCCACGCCGTCCATCTCGCCCTGGAGCCGGACATCCATGAGCACCAGGTCCGGATGCTTCTCGCCGCACAGCCGCACGGCCTCCTCGCCGTTGCCGGCCAGGCCCGCCGAGACGTAGCCCAGGCGGCCCAGCGAGGCCGTCAGGGCCATGCCGATGACGCGCTCGTCGTCCACCACGAGGATGGCCGGAGCGCGGCGGTTCGCGCCGGCGGCTGTCTCTTTTCCGTCTGCTGTCATTTCCCTCGGCCCCAAGACTGATAATCTTTGCTTTCTACGATGCTTCGTCCAGGCAGGTCAAGGAGACCCGAGGCCTCGCGCCATCGCGAAGAGTCCTCCGGCCCGCTGGGGGCGGTTGACGCTCCCTGGTCTTGGTTGTAGAAATTACCTTTCCGCGCCAACCGGGTCTTCATTTTTGAAAGATTTCAAACACGATATGGAGGATGCCATGTTCAAAAGACTGTGTCTGCCTCTGCTCATTCTGGCCCTGGCCCTGTTCCTCACGGCCTGCGGCGAACAGAAGAAGGAAGAAAAGGCCGCCCCGGCCGCCCAGCCCGCCGCCGCCCCGGCCCCCGCGCCCATGAAGACCATCGTCTTCGCCTCGGACTGCACCTGGCCGCCCATGGAGATGGTGGACGAGGCCAGCAAGCAGTGCAAGGGCTTCGGTCCCGACCTGGTCAACGCCATCGCCAAGGCCGGCGGCTTCGAGGCCAAGATCGAGAACACCGCCTGGGACGGCATCTTCGCCGGTCTGGCCGCGGGCAAGTACCAGGCCATCTCCTCCTCGGTGTCCATCACCGATGAGCGCAAGCAGACCATGGACTTCTCCAATCCCTACTTCGAGGTCCAGCAGGGCGTGGTGGTCCAGAAGACCACCACCGCCGCCAGCCTCGCCGACCTCAAGGACAAGACCATCGGCGCCCAGATCAACACCACCGGCCACTTCTCCGCCAAGAAGGTGGAAGGCGCCAAGGAAGTGAAGGGCTACGACGAAGTGGGCCTGGCCATGAAGGACCTGGCCAACGGCCGCCTGGACGCCGTCATCTGTGACGACGCCGTGGCCGCCGACTACGCCCTGACCAACCCGGACTACTCCAAGACCCTGGCCCTGGCCTTCCTGATCAAGCCCGACTCCCCCGAGTACCTGGGCTTCGCCGTGCAGAAGGGCGACAAGGAGACCCTGGACCTGATCAACAAGGGCCTGGCCGCGGTCAAGGCCAGCGGCGAGTACGACAAGATCTACGCCAAGTGGTTTAAGAAGTAAGGCTCCGACGGCATTGATCCCGGGGGCCCGGGACAGACCCGGGCCCCCTTCTTTCGTCACATCCAACCAGCGCACCCCATGAGCAGCAAGCCGGTTTCCATCGAAGTGAGCGACGGCGCGGCCATCCCCCGCAAGAAGGACCGAGGACTCCTCTCCGCCTGGTGGCTGTCCTTTGTCGGCGCCATCGCCATCACCGCGTTCCTCTGCCTGACCCGCCCCGACCCGTACCTGCGCATCCTCTCCTTCGTCCCCGACGGCATCCTGGTGACCTTCCAGGTGACCACCCTGTCCATCCTGCTGGCCCTGGTCCTGGGCCTGATCACGGGGCTGGGACGCATTTCGCGCAACCGGGCGATCAACCTCATGGCCTCGACCTACGTGGAGGTCATCCGCGGCATCCCGCTGCTGGTGCAGCTGTTCTACATCTACTACGCCCTGGCCACCATTCCCGTGGTCAGCAAGCTGCCCCCGCTGGCCTCCGCGGTCATCGCCATGGGCTTCTGCTACGGCGCGTACATGGGCGAGGTCTTCCGCGCGGGCATCGAGTCCATCGACAAGGGCCAGACCGAGGCGGCCCGGTCGCTCGGCTTCAACCGCCGCCAGACCATGGTCCTGGTCATCCTGCCCCAGGCCTGGCGCACCATCCTGCCGCCGGTGGGCAACGAATTCATCGCGCTCCTCAAGGACAGCTCCCTGGTCTCCATCCTGGCGGTGGCCGACCTGCTGCGCCGCGGCCGGGAGTTCGCCGGCGAGACCTTCTACTATTTCGAGGCCTACACCATCGTGGCCCTGGTCTACCTGATCATCACGCTGGTTCTGTCCAAGGGCGTCAGCCACATGGAATCAAGGCTCAATTACTATGACCGACACTAGCCCCATCATCCGCATCCAGAACGTGAGCAAGCTGTTCGGCAGCCTGCGGGCCCTGAACAACGTCTCCCTGGACATCCACCCCAGCGAGAAGGTGGTCATCATCGGCCCCTCGGGCTCGGGCAAGAGCACGCTGTTGCGGACCATCAACCAGCTGGAGCAGGTGGACCAGGGCACCATCGTCGTGGACGGCTTCGAGGTCACCTCGCCGGCCACCGACATCAACAAGGTGCGCATGGAACTGGGCATGGTCTTCCAGTCCTTCAACCTCTTCCCGCACAAGACCGTGCTGGAAAACCTGACCATGGCCCCGATCAAGCTCAAGAACGTGCCCAAGCTGGAGGCCGAGAGCCGGGCCATGGGCCTCTTGAAGAAGGTCGGCATCCAGGAGAAGGCCCACGTCTATCCGGCCATGCTCTCCGGCGGCCAGCAGCAGCGCGTGGCCATCGCCCGGGCCCTGGCCATGCAGCCCAAGATCATGCTCTTCGACGAGCCCAC
>DFYP01000148.1 GCA_002382645.1 Desulfovibrio sp. UBA4079
GCATCGCCGGCCCCGGCGGCGGCACGCCGGACAAGCCCGTGGGCACGGTCTGGCTGGCCTGGGCCGGTCCGCACGGCGAACACGCCCGGCGCTTCCTGTTCCAGGGCGACCGCCAGGCCGTACGCGCCCGGACCGTGCGCGCAGCCCTGGAGGAGTTGCTCACCCGGGCAGGACGGGGCTGAGCGTGATCCGTTTCGCCCAGCGGGTCCTGGCCGTCCTGCTTTGGGCCCTGCTCCTTTCGCCCGCGGCGGCCCCGGCCCAGGAGGTCCTGCTGCGGCCGGACATGCGGGCCGTGCCCTGGGCCGATTTCGTGCGCCTCGCCGGGCCCTACCTGGACCGCACCGTGATTCTGGAATTCCCGGCCCCTTCCCCGCCCGTGACCCTGTACTCCGCCGGTCCCCTGGACGCGGCCTCCCTGCGGGCCGTGGTCCTGGCCCTGGCCCGGGCCCTGGCCGCCGAGGTCTCGGACGACGGGACCACCCTGACCCTGCGCGGCGGGAGCGCCCCGGGCCTGGCCGTGTACCGCACCCCGCCCTGGCTCGCCCTGGACAAGGCCTTGGACCTGGCCGAGGCCCTGTGTTCGCCCCAGGGCCGGGCCCAGGCGGCGGCCGAGGCCTCGGCCGTGGTCCTGGCCGACGAGCCCGAGCGCGCGGCCTGGGTGGTGGAGGTCCTGCGCAAGGCCGGGATGCTCGAACGCGAGCTGGACACCGGCCTGGTGCGGCTGGAAAGGCTGGCTCCGGCCACGGCCGTGGAACGTCTGGACGCCTTTTACTGGAACCTGTATGTCCAGGGCCGGGTGCGCCACGCGCCCATTCTGCTGGCCCTGGAACCGGCCGGCTGCGTGCTCGTGGCCGCCAGCCCGGAGCTGCTCCGGGACGCCGAGAAAACCCTGCGCGACATGGACCGCTGACGGCCCGGCGCATAGAGAAAGGACGCCCATGAACATCCCCTTTATCGACCTGAAGACCCAGTACCGGCGCATCGAGGCCGAGGTGAAGAAGAACATCGAGACCGTGCTCGAACACGGGGCCTACGTCATGGGTCCGGAGATCAAGGAGCTGGAGGCCCGGCTTGCGGCCTACTGCGGGGTCAAGCACGCGGTGGGCTGCGCCTCGGGCACCGACGCCCTGCTCATGGCCCTCATGGCCCTGGGCATCGGGCCCGGGCACGCGGTCTTCACCACGCCCTTCACCTTCATGGCCACGGCCGAGGTGGTCAGCCTGCTGGGCGCCACCCCGGTGTTCTGCGACATCGACGCGGCCACCTTCAACATGGACCCGGCCAGCCTGGACGCGGTCATCGCCAAGACCAGGAAGGAGCGGCCCGAACTCACGCCCAAGGCCGTGATCAGCGTGGACCTGTTCGGCCTGCCCTGCGACTACGACGCCCTGGACGCGNNCCTGCACCTCCTTCTTCCCGGCCAAGCCCCTGGGCTGCTACGGCGACGGCGGCATGTGCTTCACGGACTCCGACGAGCTCAAGGACCTGCTCTTGTCCATCCGCATCCACGGCCAGGGCCGGGACAAGTACGAGAACGTGCGCATCGGCATCAACGGCCGCCTGGATACGCTCCAGGCCGCCGTGCTCCTGCCCAAGTTCGGCCTCTTCCCCGAGGAGGTGGGCCTGCGCCAGAAGGCGGCCGAGCGCTACGCCGCGCTGCTTTCCCAGGTGCCCGGGCTGACCGTGCCGCAGGTCCCGGAGGGCTACCTGAGCGTCTGGGCCCAGTACTCGGTGCTGGCCCGGGACACGGAGCACCGCGCGCAGCTCATGGACACGCTCAAGGCCGGGGGCGTGCCCACGGCCATCTACTACCCCCAGCCCCTGCACCTGCAGCAGGCCTATGCGAACCTGGGATACAAGGCCGGGGACTTTCCGGTGTGCGAGGGTCTGGGACGGCGGGTCTTCAGCCTGCCCATGCACCCCTACCTCACGGCCGAGGCCCAGGAGCGCGTGGCCCAGGCCATGCTGGCCTAGGGTTCAGGACAAGAACGTCGGCAAAGGCCCGGCCGGAACGGTCGGGCCTTTATTGTTTGCGGGCCCGGATCAGGGCCGTGTAGCAGTAGAGGTCCTCGTCGGCGTAGCCGTTCCAGCTGGGGTGCAGGCGTTGCGGGGGAGCCTTGCGCACCTTGCGCGAGAGCACGTCCACGGCGAAGCCCAGCCCCTGCCAGAGGTTCACGAAGTCGTTCACCCGCCAGAGGTTGGTGATCTTGTCCAGGGCCGCCCACTCCTCCTTGGAGTGGCGCAGGAATCCGAAGCTCAGGCTGGCGAGGTCGTCGTGGTCCTTGAAGTCGATCTCGTGGAGCATGACCCCGCCGGGCCTGAGCACGCGGCGCAGTTCCACGGAGAGCTCTTCCACGTTCTTGATGTGCTCCAGGACCACCCGGGAGAGGCAGAAGTCGATGCTTTCGTCGGCCAGGCCCAGCTCCTCCACCTTGCAGCGCCGGAACTCCACCTGCTGCCGGGGGTCCCAGCGCGGCACCCGGGGCTTCACGGGCAGCAGGGCGGGGAAGTCCCGCAGCAGCAGATCGAACAGGTCGAGGGTCCCGGAGAATCCCAAGTCGGAGTGGTTGTAGGGCTCCACGGCCACGCCCGACTCGAACAGCCCGGCCAGCAGGCAGGAGGTCACCGGGGTCCGGCCGTAGCCGATCTCCAGGAACCGGCCCCCGGTCCGGGGGAGGTGCTCCTGGATGCGCTCCAGGTAGTGCACGTGCATGGCCAGCCGCTTGACCTGCTGCTTCGGGGCCAGGCGCTGCAACGGCGCGTTCAGCGCGCTCCAGCCGTCCACCCCGTGGAGGCGCTTGAGGAAGTCCTGCTGGGCCCCGGCCCGGAACCAGTCCTGCGGGGGCGTCCCGTCCAGGAACGCGGCCAGGTGGGCTGCCGGGAGCACGGAGCGCTCCCCGGCGTAGAACAGCTCCCAGAGAAACTGCTCCCCGGGTTCTTCCAGGCCCTCCAGGGGCTGGAGCCGGAGCTGCGGGAACCGGGCCAGCTTTTCCGGGAAGGCGAACGGGGGCACCGGGTGGCTGGGCAGTCCGGCCAGGGCCTCGGCGGCCTTGCGGTTGCATGCCATGAGGAAGCGCGCGGCCGTGACGTCCGGGGTGAAGGCCAGGTCGGCCCCGTCCTGCACGGCCCGGGCCGCGTCGCGGAGGGCCCCGGCCTGGAGCAGGTAGGCGTAGGGCGTGGTCACCAGGGCGGCCGGAAGGTCCAGTTCGGCCATGAGCGCGGGCAGGCGCTCCTGGGGCCGGTCCGAGGCATGGACGCGCACGTCCAGGCCCCAGTCGAGGAGCTGTTGGCGGATGTCCTGTGGCACGGCCCCGGACACCGAGAGGATCACGGGCCCGGCCAGGCCCTGGGCGGTCAGTTCCCGGAGGACCGGCGGCAGCAGGGGGCGGCCCTGGTGCTGGAGCAGGGCCGGATCGTCCCCGGCCGTGGGCCGGGCCAGGAGGATGCAGGGCAGGGGCGCGGGCATGGACTTCCTCGGGGTTGCCGGTTCAGGGCAGGCGCCTGCAGGCCAGGGGCATGCGCCAGCCCGTGCCGAAGCTGCGGTCCGTGAGCTTGATTCCGGGCGCGGCCTGGCGGCGCTTGAACTCGGCCCCGGCCACCAGCTTGAGCACGCGCTCCACCGTGGCCCGGTCGAAGCCCGCGGCCGCGATCTCCTCCCCGGATTTGCAGCCCTCCACGTGCAGGGCCAGGATGGCGTCCAGGACCTCGTAGGGCGGCAGGCTGTCCTGGTCGGTCTGGCCGGGCTTGAGCTCGGCCGAGGGGGCCTTGGTCAGCACGGCCTCGGGGATGACCTCGCCGCGCGTGGCGTTGAGCCAGCGGGCCAGGCGATAGACCGCGGTCTTGGGCAGGTCCGAGATGACCGCGAAGCCGCCGGACATGTCGCCGTAGATGGTGCAGTAGCCCACGGCCAGCTCGCTCTTGTTGCCCGTGGTCAGGAGGATGGCCCCGGTCTTGTTGGACAGGGCCATGAGCAGATTGCCCCGGATGCGCGACTGGAGGTTCTCCTCGGTGGTGTCCTCGGCGAGCCCGGCAAAGGGCTCCTTCAGGGCCGCGCTGAAGCCGTCCATGAGCGGGGCGATGGGCAGGGTCAGGGTCTTGATGCCCAGGTTTCGGGCCAGCAGGAGGGAATCGTCGATGCTGCCCCGGCTGGAAAAGGGCGAGGGCATGAGCACGCCGGTGACGTTCTCCGGGCCCACGGCCTCGGCCGCCACCGCGGCGGTGAGGGCCGAGTCGATGCCCCCGGACAGGCCCAGCAGGGCCTTGGAAAAGCCGTTCTTGCGGATGTAGTCCCGGGTGCCCAGGACCAGGGCCCGCCAGGTCTCGGACTCGGCCTCGAAGTCGTCCTCCTCGATGCGGCTCCCGCCGCCGTCCAGGTCCACCAGGAGGAGGTCCTCCTCGAAGCCCTTGGCCCGGGCCAGAAGCGCGCCGTCCGGGCCAAAGGCGCAGGAGCGGCCGTCGAAGACCAGGTCGTCGTTGCCGCCGGTCTGGTTGGCGTAGGCCAGGGGCCGGCCGAGTTTTTGGGCCACGGCCCCGAGCATGGACTGGCGCAGGACCTGTTTGCCCAGGGAAAAGGGCGAGGCCGAGAGGTTCACCAGGAGGTCCGGCCGGCGGCGCAGGATCTCCTTGACCGGGTCGGCGTGGTAGCGCGGCCTGGGCCAGAATCCGGCGTCGTTCCAGAGGTCCTCGCAGATGGTCACGGCCACGGTCCGGCCGTTCAGCTCGAAGAAGTTGTCGAAGCCCGGGGCCGAGGGCTCGAAATAGCGGTCCTCGTCGAACACGTCGTAGGTCGGCAACAACGTCTTGCGGAAGCTCCGCTCCACCCGGCCGCCGCGCAACAGGAAGGCGCAGTTGAAGGCCCCGCGGCCCTCGGACGAGGGATTGGGCTCCACGCCCCCGGCCAGCACCGGCGGCAGCCCGGCCAGTTCCGCGGCCAGGTTTTCGGCCGCCTCCCGGGTCCGGCGCAGGGTGGCCCCGTAGAGCAGGAGGTCCCGGGGCGGATAGCCCAGCAGCGCCATCTCCGGGGTCAGGCAGAGGTCCGCGCCCAGAGCCGCCGCTTTTTTGACGGCTTCGGCCATGCGCGCGGCATTGCCGGGCAGGTCCCCGACCACCGGGTTGAGCTGGAGCAGGGCGATATTCATTTTTCTTGGGATATCCCAGAGAGTCACGGCGCGCAAGGCGTCGGCGGCTCTGTCGCGACCCCCTGGCCCGGCCCGGCCGAGGCCGGCGCGCGGGCCCTGTTCCGCCCTTTCGTGTTGGTATGATGATTGCTTGCGCCAGGGGAGCGGAGGCGGTGCCGGAATCCCTGACGGGGTCCTGTTCCAGCCCTGTTGGCGGAGGAAGGATGGCATGTGCGGCATAGCTGGCTTCAAGACGGACCGGCCGGTTCCTGACGGCACCCTGGGGGCGATGCTCGCGGCCCTGCGGCATCGCGGGCCGGACTCCGAGGGCCGCCATGTCTCGGGGGACTACACCGGCGGCATGCGCCGCCTGGCCATCAACGGCCTGTCCACCGGCGACCAGCCCTTGTTCAACGAGGACAAGACGGTCGCCCTGCTCTACAACGGCGAAATCTACAATTCCCCCGAGCTGCGCCGACAGTTGGAGGCCCGGGGCGTGCGCTTCCGCAGCGGGTCCGACGGCGAGGTCATCTGCCACCTCTATGCGATCCACGGCGAGGCCCTGTTCGAGCTGTTGGACGGCATGTATGCCGCGGCCCTCTGGATCGAGCCGGAGCGCAAGCTCATCCTGGCCCGGGACATCCCGGGCGAGAAGCCCCTGTATTACGCCGAGCTGCCCGGCGGCGGTCTGGCCTTCGCCTCGGAGCTCAAGAGCCTGTCCCGTTTTCCCGGCCTGGACCTGGGCCTGTCCCCCCAGGCCCTCTGGGATTTTCCCACGTTTCTCTGGGTGCCTGAGCCGGACACGGTGTTCCGGTCCATCAAGGCCGTGCCCCGGGGCCATCTGCTGGTGGCCGACGGCGCGGGCCTGCGCCTGCGGCCCATCCCCAACCGCTTCGGCTCCGGGACGGTCTGGAGTTCGGACGCCGGACTCCTGGAGGAGACCCGACGGGTGGTGGAGGAGGCCGTGTCCTCGCGCCTGCTCTCCGAGGTGCCCGTGGGGGCCTACCTGAGCGGCGGCCTGGACTCCTCGATCATCGTCAGCCTGGCCGCGGCCCGGCTGCCCGAGCTGTCCACCTTCACCATCGGCTTCGAGAACGTGACGGACCCCTATCATGGGCTGGCCGACGAGTCGGCCCAGGCCGAGTCCCTGGCCCGGGCCCTGGGCACCCGGCACCACACCCTGCGGGTCACGGCCGCGGATTTCCGCCGGGACCTGCGCCTGTTCGCGCATTTCGGGGACCAGCCCTTTTCCGTGTCCTCGGCCCTGGGCATCCTGGCCATCGCGCGCCTGGCCCGGGAACAGGGGATCAAGGTGCTCCTTTCCGGCGACGGCGCCGACGAATGTTTCGGCGGCTATTCCTGGTACCACCATCTGGAGCAGGCCTCGGGCCCGGGCAAGGGCCTCAGGGAGGGCCGCGTCTCGTTCCAGGACACCGGCCTGGACCCGGCCGAACGCCTCCGGGCCCTGCGCGCCTATGACGGGCCGCTGCGGGCCTGGGCCTGGCACTACTACGCCGCCGAGGACGAGAAGGGTCTGCTCTTCCATCCCGACGTGCGCGCGGCCAGCAGGCCCTCGGCGCGCCACTTCGAGGACTACCGGCCCGGGAGCGACTGGTCCGGCGAGGACTTCATCCGCCAGGACCGCGCCTTTTATTTTCCCAACGAGATGCTCCGCAAGCTCGACCGCATGACCATGGCCTTTTCGGTGGAGGGCCGCGTGCCCTTCGCGGCCCCGGCGGTGCAGGCCCACGCGGCCAAGCTCCGGCTCGGCGAGATGGTCCGCCCCGGGGTCCTGAAATGGGCCCTGCGCCGGGCCTTTGCCCCGCTGCTGCCGGACGAGGTGGTGCAGCGGCCCAAGCACGGCTTCAACGTGCCCATCGACCACTGGCTCAAGGGGCAGTGGTCCGACCTGGTGGAGGAGGCCTTTTCCCCCGGCTCGGCCCTGGGCCGCAGCGGGCTGATCCATCCCGGCAGCGCCCGGGCGGCCTCGGATCTGCTGGCCAGCGCCACCCGGCTCAACGGGCACACGATTTTTTCCTACATCATGCTCAATCTCTGGTTGGAGGAGTTCTTTCATGGAGATCATCGCGGAGATCGGACAGAACCATAACGGCGACCTGGGCCTGGCCCGGGAACTGATCCACGCCGCCGCCGAGAACGGGGCCGACGTGGCCAAGTTCCAGGTCTTTGCCGCCGCCGCCCTGTTCTCCCGGGAGAACAACCCCTGGTACGAGTACAACCTCTCCACGGAGCTGCGCCGGGAGCAGGTGGCCGAGCTGGCCCAGGAATGCCGCCGCGCGGGCATCGAGTTCATGGCGTCGGCCTTTGACGCGGAGCGCGTCGCCTGGCTGGAGGAGGCCGGGGTGACCCGCTACAAGGTGGCCTCGCGCTCGGTGTCCGATCGAGCGCTGCTGGCGGCCCTGGCGGCCACCGGCAAGCCGCTGCTCGTGTCCCTGGGCATGTGGGAGGGGGAGGAATTCCCGGCCATCGAGGCCCCGGGCGGAGTGCAGTTCCTCTATTGCATCTCCAAGTACCCCACGGAGCTTGCGGACGTGCAGCTGGGCGGCGTGGACTTCAAGCGTTTTGCCGGATTCAGCGACCACACCTTGGGTCTGTCCGCGGCCATGGCCGCCCTGGCCCGGGGGGCCCGGATCGTGGAGAAGCACTTCACCCTGGACAAGGACCTGTTCGGTCCGGACCACGCCTGCAGCATGACCCCTGCGGAATTGCGCCGGCTGCACGAATTCCGCCGGGAACTGGAACAGTTGCTCTAGGGCCGCGCCGTTGAGGAGAGATTCATGAGCGAACCGAAGATCACGGTCTACATTCCGACCCGCAACAACGCCGCCTATCTGTCCGAGGCCGTGGACAGCGTCCTGCGCCAGACCGCGGACCAGTGGGAGCTGCTCATCGTGGACGACGGGTCCGAGGACAACACCGCCGACGTGCTGCGCCTGTATCAGGGCGACGACCGCATCCGGACCTTCCGCACCGAGGGCATCGGCCTGCCCGGGGTCTGCAACCTGGCGCTGTCCCACTGCCGCGGCAGATACCTCATCCGCCTGGACGGCGACGACATCTTCGACGAGAACATCCTCCTGGTGCTCGGCAACTATCTGGACCGGCGGCCCGACGTGGCCCTGGTCTTCCCCGACTACTTCCTGGTGGACGAGAGCGGCGAGGTGCTCTCCCTGGAGCGCCGGCCCCGGCTCTACTGCGAGGACCACGTACTGGACACCCCGCCCAACGGGGCCTGCGCGCTCATCCGGGTGGACGTGCTCAAGGGCCTCAACGGCTACCGCGAGGACCTGGGGGCCCAGGACGGCTTCGACCTCTGGACCCGGGTGAGCCGGCGGCACGAGTGCGCCAACGTCAACCTGCCGCTGTTCTACTACCGCCGCCATTCCGCCAACATCACCAACAACTCCGAGCGGATTCTGATGGCCCGCCGGGCCATCAAGCGCGACGCGGCCGCCAGCCTGCTGGCCGACTACCGGCCCCTGCAGGTGGTCATTCCCTGCCGCCGGAACTATGACTTCCGCGAGGATCTCTGGAAGGCCAGCGTCAACGGCAAGACCCTGCTGGAGGACAAGATCGAGACCTGCCTGGCCTCGCCGCTGTTCGACCGGGTGGTGGTGGCCTGCGACAACCTCGAGGCCCGGGACCTGGTGGCCGGGTATGGCGATCCGCGGCTGTCCTTCTTCCAGCGCGACCGGGCGGACACCATCCGCTCGGTGAACATCGCCCAGCTTCTGGGCAAGGTGGCGGCCGAGGCGGACCCGGAATTCAAGGGCGCCACCATGCTCAACCTCATCCCCACGCCCTTCGTGACCCTGGCGACCATGGAGGAGGCCGTGCACACCATGGTCATGAACCAGGCCGATTCGGCCATGGGCGTGGACGAACTGGCCTTTCCGGTCTATCGCCGCACCCCCGACGGCCTCCAGGCCATCGGCCCCCGCGGGGAGTTCCGCTCCGAGCTGAACCGCCTCTACTACGAGACCCGCACCTCCCTGGCCACCCGCAACGCCAACCTCAGCCGGGGCTCGCTCACCGGCAGCCGGATCGTCTACTTCCAGCTGCACGCGGACGAGCATTTCTTCATCAACTCGGAGCGCTCGCTGAAGATCGCCCGGCTCATCCGCGAGGACCGGGCATGAAGTTCGGCGTGGTGGTGGCGGCCCGCACGGGTTCTACCCGGCTGCCCGGCAAGGCCCTGCTGCCCCTGGGCGGCAAGCCCATGATCCTCTTTCTGCTGGAGCGGCTGCGGCCCTCGCGCCTGGCCGAGCGCCTGATCCTGGCCACCACCACCCTGCCCGGCGACGACCGCCTGGCCGAGACGGCGCGTTCCGCCGGGTTCGAGGTCTTCCGCGGCGAGCCCGAGGACGTGGTGGCCCGCTACGCGGCCTGCGCCCAGGCCTACGACCTGGAATACGTGGTCCGGGTCACGGCCGACTGCCCGCTGCTGGACGCCGAGAGCCTGGACTGGTGCCTGGAGCAGTGCCGGGAGTTCGGGCGCTTCGACCTGGCCAGCACCAAGCGGGCCTTCCCCGTGGGCCTGGACTACGAGATCTTCCGGGCCGAAAGCCTGCGCCGCATCCACGAACGCGAGCCGCTCAGCGCCGAGGACCGCGAACACCTGACCCTCTATTTCTACAAGCGCGGGGAGCGCTTCGACGTGCGGCGGCTGCAGCCTCCGGCCCATTGGCCGCGCACCGGGCGCACCTTCACCGTGGACACCGCCGAGGATTACGCGGCCTGCGTCGCCCTGGTGGAGGGCCTGGAGCCGGGAGACCGCTCGGCCCTCGCCTGCCTGCGGAGGGCCGTGGCATGAAGCGCCGGTATTCCAAGCCCTGCGGCGACGTGCGCGGGGAGACCCGGCGGCTCCTGGAGCGCAACGCGGAGATGCTTGCGCGCCAGCAGGCCCTGGTGCGCCATCTGGCCCAGGCCGCGCCCAGGCCGGCCTGCCTGCTCTGCGCCGCGCCCCTGGCCGGGGTGGAGGCCTTTGCCCACCGGGGACTGGATTTTCTGCTCTGCCCGGCCTGCGGCCACATCCAGACCGCGGCCGCGCCGCCCGAGGGCTATCCCCAGGGCTTTGATCCGGAGGCCTCCTTCGGGCGGGTCTACCCGCCGTTCAACGCGGAGGAGTTCGCCTCGCGCAAGGAGCGGGTCTACCGGCCCAAGGCCCAGTGGGCCCTGGAGGTCCTGCGCGGGCTGGACCCCGACGGCGGCTCTTCCTGGAACGCGGGCTGGCTGGACATCGGCTGCGGCCAGGGCCACTTCCTTTCAACCCTGCGCGACCTGGGCGTGCAGCGCGTGGAGGGGCTCGAGGGCTGCGAGGACCTGGTGCGCCAGGCCGACGCCGTGCTGGGGCCGGGGATCGTGCGCCTGAACAGCGGGTCTTTGGCCGAGGCCGCCAGGGCCGCGCAGGCCCGGGTTTTTTCCGCCTTCTTCGTGCTGGAGCACTGCGAGGATCCGGCCCCCTTCTTCGAGGCCCTGGCCGGGAAACCCCGGGGCACGGCGCTCTATCTGGCCGTACCCATCTTCGGGCTCTCGGCCCTGCTGGAGGATTGCAGCCCGCGGCATTTCGCCCGCAACCTGGACGGGGTGCTGCACACCCAGATCTACACCGAACGCTCCCTGGCGTATGCCCTGGAACTGGCCGGGTTCCAGCCCGTGGCCGAGTGGGTCTTCGGCCAGGACGCCCTGGACTTCCAGCGCATGGCGGCCCTGGCCTGCAGCGCCTATCCGGCGGAACTGCGGGAGGGCGTGGAGGCGGCCGTGGCCGCCATGACCGACGGCCTCCAGGGTCTTGTTGACCGCAACCATTTCTGCGACGCGCGGCACGTCGTCGCCGTGAAGAGCTAGGCCATGATCGACTACGACAGCGTGACCCTGCAGCGTCTCAAGGACAAGAGCAGCCCCGGGCGGCAGACCCTGCCCGACCGGCTGCGTTCCTGGTGGAAGCTGCGCAACCCCCGGATCAGCGCCGGGCCGGGCGTGGTCCTCAAGCCCGGGGTGGACATTTCGATCTGCGGCCCGGGCCGCCTGAGCATCGGCGAAGGCTCGCTGTTCCACGCCGGGGTCTGGCTGCTTCTGACCATGCCCGGACCCGAGGTGCGCATCGGCCGGCACGTCTACGTGGGGCGCGACACGATCATCGCGGCCAAGCAGTCCCTCTCCATCGGCGACTTTACGGTCATCGCGCCGCGCTGCTATTTCGTGGACCACGAGCACGGTTTCGCCGCCGACCAGATCATCCTGAACCAGCGGTCCAGGCTTCAGGGCGTCAGCGTGGGGCGGGACTGCTATTTCGGCACAGGCACCGTGGTCCTCGCCGGGGTCACCATCGGTGATGGGGCCATTGTCGGCGCGGGCTCGGTGGTCACCGGCGACATTCCCCCGGGACAGATCTGGGCGGGAAATCCCGCCCGCTACATCAAGGACAGGACCTGACATGAACGCGGAACACGGACATCCGGCGCGGCAGACCCTCGACGCGGAACTGGCGGCCTTGGCCCAGGCGGCAGGCCGCCTGCCGGACAGCGGCCTGGCTGTGGAATCCAAGGTGCTGGCGGCCCTGCGCATCTCCAACGTGCTCCAGCAGGTCATCCGGGCCCTGGACGAGGACCCCTATCCGCCGCTTCTGGCCGAGGTGCGGCGGCAGACGCGTTTTCTGCTGGCCCTGGACCCGGCGGCCCTGGCGGACGAACCGGCGGCCGGCGCGGGTGGCGGCGACCCCGTGGCCCGCACCCGCAGGCTCTACGAGGACGCCTGGACCGTGTACGACGAGGCCACCTACCGCCATTCCGTGGACCTCATCCTGGCCCGGCTGCGGGCCAACGGCTACGACGAGGCCTTTTTCGCGGGCAAGGACTGCTTCGACGGGGGCTGCGGCACGGCGCGTTTCGCCGTGGCCATGGCCCTGCTGGGGGCCCGCCGGGCGGTCGGCGCGGACATGGGCGGCCGCAGCCTGGAATTCGCCAGGGCCATGATGGAGCGCCTGGGCGTGCGCAACGTGGAACTGGTGGAGACCGACGTCACCGACCTCTCGGCCTTTGCCGACGGGTCCTTCGATTTCGTGGTTTCCAACGGGGTCCTGCACCACGCCCTGGAGACCGAGCGCGGCATCCGGGAACACTTCCGGCTGGTCCGGCGCGGCGGGCTGTTCTGGCTCTATCTCTATGGGGCGGGGAGCCTCTACTGGCACGTCTACGACGCCCTCAAGCAGACCCTGGCCGCCGTGGACAGCGACAGGGCCCGGCGCATCCTCCTGGACTTGGACCTGCGCCAGGGCGCGATCTACACCTACCTGGACAATGTCCTGGCCCCGGTGCGCAAGTACTATTACGCCGACGACGTCGTCGCCCTGCTGCGCCAGGAAGGGGATCTGGAATACGGCCTGCTGCGGGGCACCGCGGCCTACGACGACGCCGTGCTCCAGCGCCAGTCCCGCTGGGGCCGCGAGATCCTCGGCGAGCAGGGCGAGGTGCGCCTCTGGATCAAAAAGGCCTAAGGGCTCACGCCCCTTTCGGCCGGTAGGCCGGATGTTCCAGGGCCAGCCGGATCTGGCGGCCGCAGCGCCGCATCAGGTCCTCGTCCTCGGCCAGCGCCCGCAGCAGGCTTTCGGCCCGCTCCGTGTCGCCGAGATAGGCCCGGGCCGCTGCGGTGTGCAGGCGGTGCCGGGCCCAGGTCTCCCGATCCCCCCTGTCCAGGGCCTCGATGCCCAGTTCGTGGAAGGCCGTTTCCAGGGCCTGGATTCCGGCCTGTTCCGGGGAGACCGGGAAGGCCTCCTCGATGTCCCGGACCGGGCGGGGTGAGCGCAGCTGGAAGACGTGGGTGTAGTCCACCCGGCCGAGGAAGCGGAAATCCTCGCGGAACGCGCGCAGGAAGAAGGGAATCCAGAAACAGGTGTGCCAGCCGTAGTCCTGGAAGGCGTAGACGGTTCCGGGCAGGGACTGGTGCATGGCCCGGGCCAGGAACC
Source organism: Desulfovibrio sp. UBA4079 (assembly GCA_002382645.1). Classification (GTDB taxonomy): domain Bacteria; phylum Desulfobacterota; class Desulfovibrionia; order Desulfovibrionales; family Desulfovibrionaceae; genus Aminidesulfovibrio. The sequence continues at coordinate 13,102 of DFYP01000148.1, forward strand.
AGCGGGTGGCGTACCAGCTCTTGCAGCCGTCCACGAAGACCAGGCCGAAGGCGGCGTCTTCCGGCAGGGCCAGGGTTTCTGCGGTCTGCGGGGTCTCGGCCAGGTCCGGGAGCACCCCCACGCGGGCGTCGATGAGTCCCCAGTAGTCCTGGCTCGAATGGAGCAGGCGGAAGGCCTCGAAGAAGTCGCCCGAGGCCGTCAGCATCTGGCGCGCTTCGGACGGCAGGGAGCCGTCCTGGAACTGGGGCTCCAGGGCCTGGGCCAGGGCCTCGCCGTTGTAATAGGCCCGGAAGCGGTCAAAGGTCAGCAGCCGGGCATCGGCCGCGCGCCGGGGGTTCTCCAGCATGCCCATGGCCAGGGCCCGGGTGGTGCCGCCCAGGAACGGGCCGACCTCCAGCACATGGCCTTGGCCGTTCCAGAACCGGGACGCCAGATGGAAGAGCAGGGCCCGTTCCCGCGGCGTGGTCTCGGACTTGATGGTGTTGATGCGCGCCGCGTGGCGAGGCTCTGCCGGGGGCACGGACAGGCAGCGGGCGAAGAGCTGCTGGTAGAGGGTCTCGCCCAGCTCCTGCTGGAGGGCCTCCGGCGGGTCCTGGACAAGGCGCTGGGTGATGAGGTCGAGCAGCGGCGCGGTCATGGGTGCTCCTTTTCGCGGGCGGGTTCCCGCCACAGGTGTTGGACCAGGTCCAGGAAATCCCCGGCCGGGTCCAGGCTCGGCCGGGGCGAATGGAAGTCGCGGAGAAAGGCTGCGGCGTCCGCCAGAACCCGTTCCCGGGAGACGGGGTTGGACAGCAGGTCGTCCAGCAGGGGCTCCAGTTCCGCCACCCGGCGGGCCGAGGGCAGGCGCGGGTCGTCCAGGGCCGAGCCCAGTTCCGGGATGTCGTAGAGCGCGGAGCGCAGGTAGACCAGGGGCACGCCCAGGCGCAGGGCCTCCAGGGCGGCGGCGGAGGGGCGGCTGACCAGCACGGCCGCGGCCGCGGAGGACAGGGCCTCCTCCAGGGAGCCCTCCCGCCGGATGGTGAAGAGCCCCGGGGCCTCCTGGCTCAGGGCATCGTACAGGCCGAAATGGTCATAGCGCGGGTGGGGCCGGAGCACGAAGCGCAGGTCCCGGCGGCGCTGCATCAGGGCCAGCAGTTCCAGCCAGTCGCGGCGCAGGCGGCCGTGGTCGCAGATCGGCGCGGAGAGCCCGTAGCCGCCCAGGGCGGTGAGCAGCACCACCTCGCGGGCGGGGGCCGGCCGGGGAGGCGGCGGCGGAAGCTGCGGCGCGATGACCGTGATGGAGGCGGGNNGAGTGCAGGCGTTCGAATTGGTGGAAGTCCGGGGAGATGGAACCGTGCTGGAGGGCCAGGGTCGGCACGCCCCGAGCCTGGGCCGCGCGGGTGAAGACCGCTCCCGGGCCATAGGCGTCCAGGCCGCAGACGAAGAGCCGGGGCCGGAGGGTGTCCAGCACGTGCCCGGCCGCGTCGGCGATGCGCGACCCGAGCTTGAGCCGGTCCCGGAAGGCGGCAAAGAGGAAATGCAGGTGGGGGTTGCCCAGGAGCGCGGCATCGTCCCCGGAGGCGGGCCCGGAACGGAGCACGGCCTCGTGGGCCGCGTCCAGCCGGGCGGCGGTGGCGGAGTCGGCCGGGAACTGGGCCAGCAGCGGATACCAGGGCACGACCGGCGCCACCTGGGGCGCCACGGGATAGGCCCCGGCCATGAGCAGCACGGCCCGGCCCGCGTGGCGCCGGAAGAGCGCCTCCAGCTTCTCCCGGTGGCGGATGAAATCCGTATCGCTCAGGAACACGAGCAGGCCGTCGCGGACGGCGGGGAGTTCCGGAGGCTCCGGCCTGGGCCCGGGATTGGCCTGGGGCGCGGGTTCTCCGGCCTGGAGCCGGAGCACGGAGAGGCCCGCGGTTTCCACGAGATGCAGGGCCACGGCATTGAGGATGTCCGGCGGCGGCCCGCCCGGCGGGTCCCAGAAATAGGCCCGCGCCGCCTCAACGCAGAGGGACGCCTCCGCGGGCCGGAAGCGTTCCAGAATGCGCGAGAAGATCCGCTGGGCGTTGCAGGCGGCCGAAACCGGGAACCACATGTCGCGGTGCATGATTTCGGCCAGCGGCAATCCCTGGTGCAGCACCGGGGCATAGGCCTCGCGCCACCAGTGGGCGCAGAACCGGCGGAATTCGTCGTAGTTTTTGCCCACGTCCCGGCTGTCCAGGAAGTCCCAGGCCTCGGCCACCGCGATGTTCCGGGCGCGCAGCGCGTGGGCGATGGAGGCGTGCAGGGTCACGGCCAGGTCGCCGCCTTGAGGGCCGCTGCGGGCGGCCTGGGCCGCCAGCTGCTGCGGCGAAAGGACAAAGGCGAGATGTGTTCCGGTCACGTCAGTCCTCGTCCCGCGCCTGGATGGCGGCCTGGAGCCGCTGGAGTTCCTCTGCGTCGGCGCCGTTGCGCGCGGCCTGTTCCAGCCGCTTCCGGGCCTCCTGCAGCGCTCCGCTGCGCAGGGATTCCCGGGCCAGAAGCAGCTGGACCGCAGCCATGTCCCGGCGCAGCGCGCGCAGGAGGAGCGCGGCCTCGCGGAAATACTCTTCCCTGATCCTGGCGGCGAGGTTCAGGGCCAGATCCCGGGCGACCTGGTCCTGGCTCCGTGTTGCGAAGAACCGCTCCTCATACAGGGCGAGGCGCTGGAACAGCCGGTGCAGCCGCGCCTGGAGGAGTTCCTGCCGTTGCGCCAGTGCGGGCAGGCCCGCGGCATGGTCCGACGCCGTGTCCCGCGCCGCGGTCAGGGCCTGGACCTCGCCGGACAGGTCTTGGAATTCGCGGTTCAGGTCGTGGATCATGGCCGGGCCTCGTCCAGAAGCATGCGGCAGCGCACCAGGTCGATGGGCGAGTCCACCAGGATGCGCTGCTCGTCGCAGCAGGGCACTCCGCGGATCTGCTCCGGCCGGACGCCGGCCCAGTGTTCCAGGATATGGCGGGTCCTGCAGGCGAGCAGGGACCTGGCCGGGCGGTAGACGGGCGGCAGCAGTTGCCGCCCGGAGAGCAGGCCGCGGTGGACGGGATCGACGGTCCGCAGGTTCTCCGGTTCGTAGTCCCAGGGCCCCTGGACCACGGGGAAGGGCTCGGCGAGGTGGTAGCCGGCGTCCTCGACTTCGGCCAGGAGCTGGTAGGTCAGGCCGGCCACGTCCGTGTCGGGGAGGGCCCAGGGGATCGAGGCGGCCGATCCTTCGATGGCCAGCTCGTCCATGGCGGCGTCTCCCTCCCGGCCGGGGAAGAATTGGAAGCGCAGGCGGCGCCGGAACCGGCTGCAGGTCCGGGGATCGAGCGCCAGGCGCAGCGTCCTGGCGGATTCGTCACGGAACAGCAGGAGGCTTCCGTCCGCTGCCGCGTTGAAGCCCAGGCCGCAGAGCCGTTCCCCGGCCCGGGGCCGGGGCTGGTCCGGAGGGGTCAGAATGAGGCGGGCCCGGGCCGGGCCCGCGCGCCAGAACAGGGGGCAGTCTCCGGCGCTGGCCGGCGGAGGGCAGGGCGTGATCTGCAGGTCCGGGTTCTGGGGGACAGGGGCGAAGAACCCCGCCATTTCCGGGGCCACGCCCTTGGCTTCCCAGTCAAAATCAAAGGGCTTGGTGAGCACAAGCCCGTCCGCGAGCCCCTCCGGCAGGGGAGGCGGGCCGTCCTCCAGCATGTGGAGGGTCCCGAAGTCCATGGCCCGGAGAAAGAGTTTGTATTGGCTGGGGTGATCGCGCAGGAACTCCAGGCCGACAGCGGCCTCGACCCCGGGGTCTTTCAAGAGCTCCGCGGCGGCAGACACGTCCTGGGGGAGGAGCAGCGGGGCCCGGCGGTCAAGGACGAGCAGCTCGTCCGGCAGCCCTCCCAGCCGCGTCTCCAGGAGACGCAGGGCCTCCAGCGTGCCCGGAGGCGCCCAGGGATCGTCCTCCAGCGCGGCGGGCGAGGGGACGAGGGTCCTGTCCATGCTGGCCGGGGCGCAGTGGAGCAGAGCCTCCTGGTCGGTCACGAGATGCGTCGGTCCGCAGAGCTCCAGGGCCTGGACACGCCGGAGAAACTCCGTGGTCAGGACGCGGCCGTCCTCCGAAGACCAGGCCGTTTCCGCCGCGGCGGGAAACACGGGGATCAGTGTGAACATGGCCCTGCACCCGGAAAGAACTGGAACAGGCCGCGCCGGATGATCTCTTCGGCCAGCCGGAGGTCGGCCGGCTCGTCGATGTCGAGGAAGCTGATCTGGTCCTGGATCACATGCACGAAGGGCTTGAAGCGGCCATAGTTGCGCTGGATGGAGAGCAGGCCGTAGGGCCGGTAGAAGACGGCCCCGGGAACCGCGTCCCCGGTCCGTGCGGGACGCAGCGCCTGGAGCGAGCCGTGCGGGCCGAGGGCCAGAAGGGGGTCGCGCCCGGCGAGGATCTTCCTGACCGTGATCACGGAGCTGAAGCCCTCCAGGATCTTGCCCAGCAGATGATCGAGGAGCCCGGGCGTGCGGAACGGGCTGGTGGGGTAGAGCAGCAGCGCGATGTGACGGTCCCCGGGCCGGGGATAGAGGCGCTCGAGAGTGTAGTTCAGGGCGTCGCTCACCAGGGCGGTGTCGCCGGAAATCCCCGCGGGACGAAGAAAAGGGACTTCCGCGCCGTAGCGCGTGGCCACGGCGGCGATCTCCGGATCGTCCGTGGACACCACCACCCGGTCCACCAGCCGGGCGGCCCTGGCCACCTCCACGCTGTAGGCCAGGAGGGGCTTGCCGGCCAGGGGCGCGATGTTCTTGTGGGGGATGCCCTTGGAGCCGCCCCGGGCCGGAATGACCGCCACCACGGGAACGCGCTCCTGCTGCGGTCCGGCCGCTGTTCCCCGGTGGGAGAGGGGGGCGTCCGGGGCCGTGGTCATGTCCGGTCCTCGAGCAGATGGGCGTGCTTGCGGAGGAAGCGCAGGCCGATGCGGCCTCCGGCCTTGAAGCCCGCGTGGTTTTCGCGGAACAGGGCGTGGAAGCGCCCGCGCAGGGCCTCGGCCTCGGGATCGGCCTGGGCCGTGCCGGAGGAGAGCTCGAACAGTTCCTCTGCCAGGTCCAGGATGTCGGCGGGCTCGTTTTCCAGGACCTCCATCCCCTGCTGCTGGAACTGCTCGACGTGGTACGTGCTGCCCAGGGAGGAGCCCAGGATTTCGGGGAAGTGCAGCAGCCGCTTTTCGCGCGTGGAATAGAGCAGCTTGGGAATGCACAGGTTGCCCTTGAAGAAGGGCAGGGATTCCAGAGGGGCCATGTTCACGCAGCCCACCGGCACGCCGAAGACCCCGGCCACGCAGAACAGCCCGGACGACGAGCCCAGGAAGAAACGGCACTGGCTGGAGAGGAAGATGTCCATGAAGGGCGAGCGCAGGGCGTGATGGGCATAGTCGATGACGCCTTCCTGGGGGGCCAGGGGCCGCATGCTGGGGTCGCCCATGCGGAACACGAAACCGCCGCGCTCCACGATGGCGCGCATGGCCGGGACGCAATGCCCGATGTCGGCGTCGCGGTAGGCGTGGTAGGGGAGATTCGGCAGGAAGCCGGCCTCCCGGCAGTGGACGCAGACGAACCAGGCATTCTCCGGAAGACCCATGCGCCGCAGGATCGCGCGCCCGCGTTCCCGGTCCTCCTCGGACAGGGCGAGCAGCGGCGGCCCGTCATAGGCCTCCAGGGCGGCGTGGTAGGGATCGTATTTCAGGTCCACGATCGTGTATTCGGGCAGCGCCTCGCGGCGCCGCTTGATGAACCGGTAGAGGGCGCTGGAGCGCAGGACCGTGAACCGCCGGGACCAGCATTCCAGCAGGAAGGGATTGGCCACGGTCTTGGGGTCGACGATGAGCAGGGCGCGCACCCGTTTTTCAGCGGCGAGCCTGGCCTTCAGGTAGCAGTCCGGCTCGGTGCAGAAATGGCCGATGCGGGTTTGCAGCCCGCTGAGCACGGGCTCCCAGCCCAGGAGGCGAAGGATGCGGGCCGCCAAGCGCAGCGCGGCGATCTGGAGCTTCTCCTTCAGACGCGTGAGTTCCACGGCCCCGGGCAGACGCCGCTGGGCGCCCATCGCGGCCGGAACACCGCCGGCGGTCTTGGAAAGGGTGGGCCCGGTCATGAGGCGCTCCGCGCGTAGGAGTGGACGAAAAATCTCTGCCCGTGCCAGCCGTAGGCCCCGGCGTCGCTGAAGGCGATGCCGTATTTCTCGATCATCTCGCGCCAGGCCTTGCGCTCCCCGAACTCGAGGCTGGCCCGGTTGCACTGGAAGTCGTCGAAGAGGACGACGCAGCCCTCGGCCACGAGCCCCCTGCCGAAGACCTGGTCCAGCACCTGGATCGTGGAGGAGTAGAGGTCGCAATCCACGTGCATCATGGCAAGCCTGGTGTCGCCGGCGAGCCGGGGCAGGGTGTCCTGGAACCAGCCGGGATGGATGTGCACAAGGCTTTCGTCGAGCAGCGGGGCCAGGGCGGCCCTGATCTCCTCGGGGGTGCGGCTGGCCTTGAAGGAGCCCTGCTTCCAGACCCTTGTCAGCACATGCGGCGAATCCTTGTCCCCCTCGCAGTCCGTGGCGGGCAGGCCCGCGAAACTGTCGAACAGGTGCACCTTGCGCCGGTGCGTCGCTTCCGGCAGATAGGCGTACTTCTTCATGAATTGGCCGAGCGCACCGCAGATGAAGGAAGCGGTATGGCCGTCCTTGGTGCCGAACTCGGCGATCGCCCCTTCGACGTCCGCGCCGATGATGTATTCGATGGACAGCGCGAGGGTCTTCCGCGTTTCCGCGCCATCCAGGGCGAGGTAGTCGAAGGTGTTGTCCTGGCTCATGGAGTGCTCCTTGTTTGCGACATCGCGGGCAATGGGCTTCCGGATGTCCTCACCGATGCGTGTGGCCTGCGGGGTGCGCCGCGCGGCTGTCAGTCCCAGCCGAAGCAGGTGCGCCAAGCCTGGGGCAGCAGCGCGTTCACCGTTTCCTGCTGCGCCGGCGTGAGCTCGTGCTTCCAGGTGTCCGTTCTTCCGGTCCGGATGTGGTTCGTCATGTCCCGCTTCATCTCCGGCTTCGTGAACTCGTCCTTCCCGATTCCGTAGAAATCCAGGATGGCGTCGAGGAACGCGGCCTCCCCGGCATGGACCAGATCCTCATGGGTCGTGAGCAGCACCTGGACCTCACAGGGCCGGCAATCCGCGAATTTGGGATGGCCCTGCTGGATGTCCCGGCTGTTCAGCGTGAACACCTTGGCGTTGCAGCCCGGTTTGCGGCCCTTCTTGTCCCTGGCGACATAGGGCCTGGAAAAATCCACCCGCATCGCGTCGAACCATTGCTGCAGCCAGGCGATGGATTCCTTGTAGAAGAAGCTGACGCAGCGCTCGAACTTCTCCTCGAACGTCGCGCTGGTCCAACAGGTTCCGATGTACGGCAGATACTGCGGCGACTCGCCGACCTGCGGGCAGGTTTCGTTGATGTGGTCCATGTAGTGGAGCCACGAGATCATCGAGTTGCGCGGGTCGCGGATGTGCAGGAGCATCTTGTCGAGATTGATGCACAGGAAGAGCAGGTTGATCGGGTTGGCGTCGATATGGAGCTGGGAGATGGCGCCGCCCTGCTTGAAGGCGCGGATCTGTTCGATCTCGATCAGGGTCTCCGGATATCCGGTGGTCCCGATGCGCGTGAAGCGGAGGCCGAGGCCTGCGGTGAGGCTCTTGAAGAGGAAGACGGAGCCGGATTTCGGCTGCGTGTTCAAGAAAATGGAGGGGAACACCCGCTTGTTCTCCGCCTTGACGGCGAAGGATTCCGCGGCGTCCTCGGCCGAGGCTGCCGGGTCTTCCTTCTGTTCCTCCCGGCCCTTGAGGTCCGGGACCCTGCGGGTCGAAGGAGCGAACGATTTCACGGGAGCATCCAGCAGACGCTGCTGGAGGGCGCTGGTATTTTCCATGGTGTCCACCTGGCCGGGAATGTGTTGCATGTCGTTATGCCTTCGCGAGCGTCTTGAAGAAACCGCACCGCCTACATGACGTAGGAATGGACGTATTTTTCCGACCGCGAGGAGACGAAGAACAGCTTCCCGCCTCCCGCGGCGATCCTTTCGGGGCGCCTGCTGGAATCAAGCTTCAGCGGCGCGATCAGTGTGAACTGCCTGTCGTAGACGTAGATCCGCGCGCCATGGGGGGCGACGTCCTCGCACGAGAGGATCATGCAGGACGCCTCGCCCGCCTGCCAGGAAGCGATATCCAGGAGGCAGTTCTCCACCTCGTGCAGGGCATGGCGCGGAACGAATCGCGCGCCGTTGAATTCCAACACCTTCACGGCCCGCTTATAAAACGCCAGGGCCCGTCCCTGGAGTGTCCTGGCGGAAAAGAAATCCTTCCGTGTGCCGGGAGCCGGCGCCTGGATCGGCACCGGATGGACGCCGTTTTGCCCGACAGCAAAAAAGGCGCTCGGCGTCGCGTTCTCGGACGCGACATAGGACCGGCCGCCGTGGGAGAAGAACGATCCCCCCGCCACAGGGGCGTCATGCGCCGCGCGCAACTGGAGCGCGTCATCGTACAACAGCAATCGTTGCGTCTTCGGAGTGATCATCCAGATCGTTTTTGCAATCGGATCATACCCGGCGCCGGACGGCATCCCGTGCTCCTCCAGGGAGAGGGTCCGGAGCAGGCGCGGCACGGGCTCCATGCTGTACTTGCGCAGGGTCAGGGACCGCTCGTCGGCCACGAACAGATGCTCGCCGTCACTGAACAGGCTGCTCGGGACGAGTTCGCCGTCGCTGGACCAAACCAGCTTGGGCTGTGGGTATGCGGGCGGATGCACCTTGGCGGCCGTGGTCACTGCGGCGTTCCTTCGGTCACTAAATGGTTTGACGAAAAAAACTCCCACGGCTATGCCGAATGCACAATCCATGCCACGGTTTTGGAGCTGCGAACCCGGGGAATCGCACGGTGGCCGAATGATCCGGGCGAGGCGAAAGCCGCGGGCAGACCGTGCGGCCTGGACGGGTTCAGGCAGGACTTTCCCCGGGTCCCCCTCGGCTTCCGGGGGCTTGGGCGATATGCTGGTTCATGTTGTCACACTCTTTGCATCGGCGGGCCCATGCGCATCAATTTTCTGAACTGCGGATACCGGAACTGTGGCGGTTGCCTTCAATTAGTGAAGTGCGCCAATATCTTGACGGATCTGGGGCATGAGGTCTTTCTGACCTACACGGCCTCGTTCAGCTTTGACCTCACCGAGGTCCGGGCGAAGCGGGTGTATTCGCCGCATCTGCGGCCCGACGAGGTGCCCGACGCCGACGCGGTCATGTGCAGCACCTGGTACATGGCCCGCCGCGTGGCGGATCTGCCCGCCTCCAAGGGGGCCAAGTTCGCCTATCTCCAGGACTTCGAGAACTGGTCCGGGACCTCCGAGGACATCCTCAGCTGCTGGCGTCTGCCCGTGCATCTCGTGGCGGTGGCCAACTATCTGCGCGACGCCGCGGCCCAGCACACCTCCAAACGCGCTGCGGTCCTGCCCTACGGCATCGACTTCGAGCGCTTCCACCCCGAGGGCAAGACCCCGCCCTCGCCGCAGCGCCTGGTCCTGGGCGGGCTCTACAACTCCATGGCGCGCAAGCGCTTTGATGACCTCGTGGCCGTGGCCCTCGGGCTGCGGGAACAGGGCGTGCCCGTGGAACTCCGGCTGTTCGGAGCCGAGCCCGGGCCCGTGCTGCCGCTTCCGGCCGTCTATCTCCGGCAGCCCAAGCCCGAGGACCTCCGGGCCATGATGAGCGCCTGCCATGTCTGGCTGGCCATGAGCGAGCAGGAGGGGTTGCACATCCCGCCCATGGAGGCCATGGCCTGCGGCGCCGTGCCCGTGGTCACCGAGATCGGCGGCATGCGCGACTACTGCCTGGACGGCCGCACCGGCTTTCAGGTCCCGGTGGGCGGCGTGGCCGAGGCCGTGGCCCGGGTGCGCGAACTCTGGGGCGATCCGGCGCGCTGGGAGCGGATGTCCGCGGCGGCCCTGGACCACATCCGGGCCATGGGTTCGGAGCGGGAGAACGCCGCCCGGCTGGCGGAACTGTTTCAGGCCCGCCAGGGCGCGGCCGGCCTGGAGCGCCTGTTCGACTTCACGAGCTGGAACCAGAACACCTGGAAAACGCTGGCCGCGTATGGGGATCAGGCGGCGCGCCTGGACTCCCTGGGGGCTTCCGACCTGGCGGCGGAGCTGGATGCGGGCCTGGCCCGGACCCTGGAGGCCCGGGCCAAGGAGGACCGCAATCTCCTGGGCCGTCAGGGCCGCACCTATGGCTTGGCCGTGCACCGGCAGAACCGCCGCAGCGGCGCTTCCGAGCGCAGCCGGGCCGAGACGGCCTTCCTGCACGCGCCGCGCGAGGACGGGGTCCTGGACGCCCTGGCCGGGGCCTGGGACCGGCCGCTGGCGGGCCGCTACGACAATCCCGCGGCCTTTGACGGCTGGCTGCGGGTCTATCCCACCCTGCGCTGCACCCTGCATTGCGGCTACTGCGTCAACGACGCCGTCCAGGGAGCCCGCAAGGACGCTCCGGCCGTGGACTGGCAGCGCTGGGCCGAGGCCCTCAACCGCGAGGGGCGGCACGTGGTGTTCACCGGCGGGGAGCCTTTCCTGTACAAGGGCTTTGTCTCCCTGCTCAACGCCATGCAGCGGCACCTCATGCTGCGCGTGTACAGCAACCTGAGCCTGGATCTGGGGCAGACCCTGGCCGGAATCCAGCGCGAAGCGGATTTCTACGTGAGCTGGCACGCCAGCGAGGAGCCCGACCGGCAGATATTTTTGGCCAATTGCCGGGCCATCCTGGACAATCCCCTGTTTTCCCTTACGGTGCACGCCATCGACACCCCGGAGAATCAGGCCCGGCTGGAGCGGGATCTGGCCTTTTTCCGGGACCACGGCGTGCGGGTGGACCTGGACCAGGACCAGCGGGGCTTCGCCGGTTCCGGCCAGCCTGCCGGGCGCCTGGCGGCCTGCCGCCGCCGCCTCTATCTCATCGGGCCGGACGGCTGCCGCTACCAGTGCGTGTCCCGGCTCATGCGCCGCGATCAGCCCCAGGAAAACATCTTCGACGGGCCCCTGGGTCCGGACTCCTGCCTTTCGGCCTGTCCCGACTACGGCAACTGCGCGCCCTGCGACGGGTTGGGCGAAACGAGCATCGGCATCCTGGAGACCCTGTGAGCGAGAACATCCTGGTCACCGGCGGCGCCGGCTACATCGGCAGCCATACCTGCAAGGCGTTGTCCCGGCGCGGCCTGACCCCCGTGGTCCTGGACAACCTGGTCTACGGCCACCCCTGGGCCGTGCAATGGGGCCCCCTGGTGCGCGGCGACATCGCCGACCGCGCCTTGCTGGACCAGATTTTCGAGACCTATCGGCCCGCGGCGGTGCTGCACTTCGCGGCCTTCGCCTATGTGGGCGAGTCCGTGACCGACCCGGGCAAGTACTGGCGCAACAACGCGGCGGGCACCCTGACCCTGCTGGAGGCCATGCGCGACCACGGCTGCCGCCGCCTGGTCTTTTCCAGCACCTGCGCCACCTACGGCCTGCCGCAACAGGTGCCCATGTCCGAGGAGCATCCGCAGTGGCCGGTGAATCCCTATGGCTGGAGCAAGCTGGCCGTGGAGCGGATGATCGCCGACTTCGGCGCGGCCCACGGCCTGGAGGCGGTGATCCTGCGCTATTTCAACGCCGCCGGCGCCGATCCCGAGGGCCATCTGGGCGAGGAGCACGATCCCGAAACCCATCTCATCCCCCTGGTGCTGCGGGCGGCCCAGGACCCCGCGCAGCCCGTGACCGTGTTCGGCGGGGACTACGACACCCCGGACGGCACCTGCGTTCGCGACTACATCCACGTGAGCGACCTGGCCCGGGCCCATCTGGCGGCCCTGGATCATCTGAACCGCAAGGGTGCGGCAGCCTTCAACCTGGGCACGGGCCGGGGCCATTCCGTGCGCGAGGTGATCCGCATGGCGGAGCAGGTCACGGGCCGCGAAATCCGGCCCCTGAGCGGAGACCGGCGGGCCGGAGACCCTCCGCGGCTGGTGGCCTCCGGCGACCTGGCCCGGCGGGAGCTGGGGTTCGAACCGGAATATCCCGGGCTGGCCGAGATCATCGGCCATGCCTGGAACTGGATGCAACAGGGGTCGGGACCATCCCGCGGCTGATGGGCCGGGGCGTCCGCCGGGGCAGCGACGGGGTTTGCCGTTCATTCCGTGAATGAACGGTGTGCAGTGTTCAGACGGCAAGGACCGCGCATGAGTCGGGAACAGCTGTTCATCCTGCCCGAAGCGGGGCTGGCGCAGGCCCCCTGGTTCCTGGAGGCGTTGGCCGAGGCCGCGCCCCGGGGCGCGGTCGTGCTCTGCCCGGAGCCGGAAGCCGGGGAGCTGCAGGGCCGGTTTCCGGGCGTGCGCGTCCAGGGCTTCGGCTCCGGCGCCCTGACCCCGGCCCGCCCGGATCTCCGCGCATTGGCCCGCGGTCTGGGCGCAGACGGCCTGCTCGCGGAGCGGGCGGTTCTCGTGCGTGACGGGACGCGGCCCCATGGCTGGGACGCCTACCGCACCGCACTGCGGCTCCTGGGCCTGCCCGGATTTCTGGAACTGGACCGGGAACGGCGCGAGGAACAGGGATTCCCGCCTCCGCCGGACATGTCCCGGCCGGGCACGCTCCTGCTCAAGGCCTGCGGCGGCATCGGCAACGTGGTCCAGACCACGGGCGTTCTTTCCGCGGCCCTGGCGCGCGGCTGGGAGGCGGTGTTCTGCCCCATGTCCGACTCCGGCCAGTCCCTGGCCCCGCTGTTCCAGGACCCGGACCGGCCGGGCCTGCGGGTCATCGGGCCCGGGGACCTGCCCGAGGTGCGGGCCGGGCTTTCGCTGAACATCGAATGCCGCGCGCACGTCGCGGCCCAGGACTTCTTCCACAGCCCCTATCGTGAGCCCATGGAGCGCAACGAGGCCCGGGCCTATGCCCGGTTCGCGGCCAACGTCACCGGCTGGGACGTGGACCCGGCGGCCACCTTCGTGGGCCCGGGAACCGGGGTCCCGGCCGGGCTTTCGGGCCGCGTGGTGCTCATCCCCGGGAGCAAGCCCAACTGGGACTCCAAGCGCTGGCCGCACATGCAGCGGCTGGCCGAAATGCTCGACCGGCCCGTGGTGCTCTGCCGGGAGGCGGACCTCGAGGCCTACGCCACGCTGCCCTTTCTCGCGCCCATCCGGGGCGACCGGGCCGAGCTGGTCACGGGCCTGGATCTGGCCCAGGCCGCGGCCGTGTTGCGCCAGGCCCGGGCCGTGGTGGCCAACGACTGCGGCCTGGCCCACGTGGCCGCCGCCGCCGGAGCGCCCACCCTGGTGCTCTTCGGTCCGTCCTCGTTGGACAAGAACTTGCACCCCCGCTCCAACGTGACGGCCCTGCGTCTGGACCTGCCGTGCCGGCCCTGCCAGGGCCGGGACCAGGGGCCCGGACGCCTGTCCGGCAAGGGCTACCGCTGCGACCTGGGATACCCCTGCCTGGCCGGGATCACGGCCGAGGACGTGGCCCAGCGGCTGGCCGAACTCATGCGCTGAGGAGGATGGATGCGCAGCGCCCTGCACCCGGAACGGATCGTCGTGGTGATCCCCTGCCGCAACTGCGGCCCGTACATCGAAGAGTGCCTGGAGTCCTTGCGGGCCCAGACCTTCGCGGGCTGGAGCGCGCTGGTGGCCGACGACGCCTCGGACGACGACACCGCTCGGCGGGCCAGGGCCTTTGAGTCCGATGCGCGCATCCGCGTGCGCACCGCGCCCGAGCGGCGCTGGCTCATGGGCAACACCCTGGACGCCCTGCGCGGCCTGGACCTCCGGCCCAGCGACGTGGTCGTGATCCTGGACGGCGACGACCTGCTCCGGCCCGCCTGCCTGGAGCGGCTCTGGGCGGAGCACTGCCGGGGCTTCGACTTCGTCTACACCAACGAGGACGTCCTGGGCCCCGGGCACTCCCTGGGCCGTCCGCTGCTGCGCGACGTGCCCGTGCGCGAGCAGCTCTGGTGCTTCTCCCACGCCCGCAGCTTCAAGGGCTACCTGTTCTCGCTCCTGGACGACGCCGCCTTCCGGGACGCCTCGGGCGGCTATTACCGCGCCGCCGGGGACCTCTCCCTGTGCCTGCCCATGGCCGAGCTGGCCGGGCCGGACAAGATTTCCTTCGTGGACGAGCGGCTCTACGGCTACCGGGTGCACGAGCAGTGCAACTTCAAGGTCCTGCGCACCGAGCAGCTGGAGAACAACTGGCGCATCCGCACGCGGCCCACGCTCCGCCGCCAGACGCGCTTCTTCGACTTCAGCGAGGACGTGCGCGACCTGGAAAAGCCCCGGCTGTACGAGTACGGCCGCGCGTTCCGGGAGCGCTACCCGCGTCCGGCCAGCGTGCTCCTGCGCCACCACATCCGGCCCGGCGAGGAGGACTCCTGGCGGGCCTACCACAACCTCTGGATCGACGAGGGCGTGTTCCTGGCCGGGGTGGTGGCGGGCGCATGAGCCCGGGGACCGGGCCGCAGCGGACCGCCCTGGTCTTCGCCCATTCGGAACCGCCCCGGGACCGCCGGCGCATCCGCCCCGTGTTCCTGCCCTTTGCGGGCTGCCCGCACCGCTGCCTGTTCTGCGACCAGAAGGCCCAGACCGGCACCGCGCCCACATCTCTTGCAGCGATCCTGGAGACCCTGGAACAGACCCTGACCCGCGCCCGGGAGCAGGGCGATCCGCCCTTTGAGCTCGGCCTGTACGGCGGCACGTTCACGGCCCTGCCCCAGGACTGGCCCGAGCGCTTTCTCCGAACCATCCGGCCGTTCCGGGCCGCGGGCCTGGTGACGCGGGTGCGCTGCTCCACCCGGCCGGACGCGGTGGAGCCCGCGCGGCTGGCCGGGCTCAAGGACCTGGGCCTGGACCTGGTGGAGCTGGGCATCCAGAGTTTCGACGATGCGGCCCTGGCGGCCTCGGGCCGGGGCTACTCCGGGGAAACCGCGCAGGCGGCCTGCCGGACCGTGCGCCAAGCCGGGCTGGGCCTGGGCGTCCAGCTCCTGCCCGGCCTG
>DFYP01000171.1 GCA_002382645.1 Desulfovibrio sp. UBA4079
TTCTGGGTGGCCCGCATGATGATGATGGGCCTGCACTTCATGGAGCAGGTGCCGTTCACGGACGTGTACATCCATGCCCTGGTGCGCGACGAGCAGGGCAAGAAGATGAGCAAGTCCACGGGCAACGTCATCGACCCCGTGGAGATGATCGAGAAGTACGGCACCGACTCCCTGCGCTTCACGCTCACGGCCTTCGCGGCCATGGGCCGGGACATCAAGCTCTCGGAGAAGCGCATCGAGGGCTACCGCCACTTCGTGAACAAGATCTGGAACGCGGCCCGGTTCGCGCTCATGAACCTGCCCGCCGAGCTGCCGGACCTGGACCCCGCGGCCCAGCCCGGCCTGGCCAACGCCTGGATCCTGCGCCGCCTGGAGGACCTGAAGGAAGAGGTGCGCCTGGCGGTCGCGGAGTACCGCTTCAACGACATGGCCCAGGCGCTCTACCGCTTCATCTGGAGCGAGTTCTGCGACTGGTACCTGGAGATGGCCAAGAACGACCTCTACGGCGCGGACGAGGCGGCCAAGGCCGGGACCCAGAAGGTCCTGGCCGCCGTGCTCTCCGAGACCCTCGTCCTGCTCCACCCGGTCATGCCCTTCGTGACCCAGGAGATCTGGACCGCGCTGCCCGGCATCCCGGAAGCGCGCCGGGACATCTCCCGCGAACCCTTCCCGGCCTCCCGTCCGGGCCTTTCCGGGGAGGAGACGCTGCGCGACATGGAGCTGTTCCAGGGCGTGGTCTCGGCCGTGCGCAACATCCGCGCCGAGCTCGGCGTGGACCCGGCCAAGAAGCTGGCGCTCCTCGTGCGCACGGCCCAGGGCGCGGACGCCGCGCTGCTCGAATCCGTGCGGCCCCTGCTGCTCTCCCTGGCCCGGCTGGAGAGCTTCGAGTGCGGGCCATCGGTCAAGGGCCCGAGGGCCTCGGGCACGGCCGTGGTGCGCGGTTGCGAGATCTTTGTCCCGCTCACGGGCGTGGTGGACTTCGAGGCCGAGCTGGCCCGCGTGGGCAAGCAGCTCGGCAAGCTGGCCGAACAGGTGGCGCTCATCGAGAAGAAGCTGTCCAACCAGGGCTTCGTGGCCAAGGCCCCGGCCGAGGTGGTGGACAAGGAGCGCGCCAAGCTCACGGCCCTGGCCGAGGAAAAAGACAAGCTCGCGGCCCTGGAACAGCGGCTGCGCAGCGTGGCGGGGTAGGGGGAAGCATGTCCAAGGTCTATCTCATCGGCGCGGGCCCGGGCGATCTCGGCCTGTTCACCCTCAAGGGCAAGCAGATCATGGAGACCGCCGACGTGGTCATCTACGACTACCTGGCCCATCCGGACCTGCTCGGCTTCTGCCGCGAGGATGCGGAAATCCTCTACGTGGGCAAGAAGGGCGGGGACCACACCCTGCCCCAGGACGAGATCAACGCGCTGATCATCAAGAAGGCCCGCGAGGGCAAGAGCGTGGCCCGGCTCAAGGGCGGGGACCCCTACGTCTTCGGCCGGGGCGGCGAGGAGGCCGAGGAGCTGGTGGAGGCGGGCATCGCCTTCGAGGTGGTGCCGGGCGTGACCTCGGGCGTGGCCGCCGCGGCCTATGCCGGGATTCCCGTGACCCACCGCGACCACACCACGAGCGTCTGCTTCATCACCGGCCACGAGGACCCCACCAAGGAGGAGAGCGGCCACAACTGGGCGGTGTACGGCCGGAGCAACTCCACCCTGGTCTTTTACATGGGCGTCAAGAACCTGCCCATGATCGCGGACAACCTCATGCAGAACGGCCGCGCGCCCGAAACCCCGGTGGCCCTGGTGCGCTGGGGCACGCGCTGCGACCAGCAGTCCTTTGTCTCGACCCTCAAGGACGTGGCCGCCGAGGCCGCGGCCCGGGGCTTCCAGGCCCCGAGCATCATCATCGTGGGCGGGGTCTGCTCGCTCCACGACAAGCTCGCCTGGTTCGAGCACAAGCCCCTGCTCGGCAAGGGCGTGGTGGTCACGCGCTCCCGCGAGCAGGCCAGCGACCTGTCCGCGCTGCTCCAGGAGAACGGGGCCTGCGTGCTGGAGTTCCCGACCATCAGCGTGGGCCCGATCAGCGACGACGAGGCCGTGGAGCAGGCCGTGGTGGCCCTGCCCACCTATGACTGGGCCGTGTTCACCTCGGTGAACGGGGTCAAATATTTCTGGGAGCACCTGGAGGAACTGGGCCTGGACGCCCGGGTCTTCGCCGGGCTGGAGGTGGCGGCCATCGGCCCGGCCACGGCCGCGGCCCTGGCGGCCAAGGGCATCAGGGCCGACTTCGTGCCCGAGAAGTTCGTGGCCGAACACGTGGTGGTCGGGCTCCTGGACAAGGGCGCTGCGGGCAAGCGCGTGCTCATCCCCCGGGCCCGCGAGGCCCGCGAGGTCCTGCCCGAGGACCTGCGCAAGGCCGGCTGCCACGTGGACGTGCTCCCGGTGTACGAGACCCGGCCCACCCAGAAGGACGCCTCCGAACTGCGCGCGGCCCTGGACGCTGGCCGCGTCCACTACGTGACCTTTGCCAGCTCCTCCACGGTGGACAACTTCTTCGGCCTCATGCCCGCGGACGAGATGAAGAAGCACAACAACGTGCGCTTCGCCTGCATCGGCCCGGTCACGGCCAGGACGCTCGAAAAGTACGGCTTTGCCGCCTCGGTCCAGCCCGAGGACTACACCATCCCGGCCCTGGTGGCCGCCCTGGCGGAGGACGCCGCCAGGTAGGGGGACCCATGCCCGAGATCACGGACGCGCGGCAGATCCAGGACCTGGCCAAGGCCTTCCAGCAGAGCCGGGTCCTGCTCACGGCCGTGGAGCTGAACGTGTTCACGGTCCTGGGACTGGAGGGCCTGGAATCCGAGGAGGCCGCCGAGCGCGTGGGCGCGGACCCCCGGGCCCTGGACCGGCTGCTCAACGTGCTCGCCGGACTGGGCCTGGTGCGCAAGGACGGCGGCCTGTTCCGCAATACCGAGGCGGCCCAGCGCTATCTCAACGCCGAGAGCCCCGAGTTCCTCTCCGGCCTGTCCCACACCAACAACGTCTTCGCCAGCTGGGCCACGCTCACCGAGGCCGTGCGCCGGGGCACCCGGGTGCGCGACCGGGGCGAGCGCGATCCCGCGGCCACCCAGGCCTTCATCGAGGCCATGCACCGCCGGGCCCGGGGCAGCGCCGAACTGTTGGCCAAGGCCCTGGACCTCCCGGGCGCGCGCCGGATGCTCGACGTGGGCGGCGGCTCCGGAATCTACAGCATGGCCTTCTGCCGGGCCAACGCGGAACTCTCGGCCGTGGTCCTGGACCTGCCCCAGGTCACGCCCCTGACCCGCTCCTACGTGGCCGCCGAGGGCCTCTCCGGCCGCGTGACCACCCAGGACGGCGACTACCACGAGGCCGACTTCGGCCAGGGCTTCGACTTCATCCTGTTCTCGGCCGTGGCCCACATCAACGCGCCCGAGGAGAACCGGGCGCTGGTCCGGCGCGCGGCCCGGGCGCTCAATCCCGGCGGCCGGGTGGCGGTGCAGGACTTCCTCATGGACGAGGACCGGGTGGGCCCGCTGCACGGCGCGTTCTTCGCCCTGAACATGCTGGTGAACACCGAGCGCGGGGACACCTACACCGAATCCGAGGTGCGCGCCTGGATGGAGGCCGCGGGCCTTTCGGACATCGCGCGCCTGGACCCGGGCGGCGAGGCCGCGCTGGTCATCGGGAGAAAGGGCTAGGGATTGGCCTTCTTGGCCTTGGACTTCTTGGCCTTGACCGCGGTCCGTTCCGGGGCCAGCTCCTTGCGGTGGGCGTCCAGGTATTCCTGGTTCTTCCGGTAGCTCTCCAGGGAGAGCCGGTAGGCGATGTAGTAGTTGTTGATGTTGCGCACGTAGGTCACGGTTTCCATGCCGATGGTCCGCAGGGCCAGACGCTCCACGTTGCCGAACCAGATGTTCGGGTCCAGCCCTTCCTTGGCGGCCTTCTCCCGCAGCTTCTGAATCCGGTTGGGTCCGGCGTTGTAGGCCGCCAGGGCGAACAGGAAGCGGTTCTCCCGGGTCATGCCCGGCTCGTCGAAGCGGTCGCGCACCTGCCCCATGTACTTGATGCCCGCGTGGATGTTGTTGTCCACCGAGAAGACTTCCTTGAAGCCCATGTCCTTGCCCGTGGAGGGCAGGACCTGCATGATGCCCACCGCGCCCATGGGGCTGCGCGCCGAGTTGTCCAGCCCGGATTCCTGGAAGCCCTGGGCCAGGGACTGGAGCCAGTCGAAGCGGTAGTTGGTGGCGTAGGTCTTGAAGTGCTCCAGGATCGGGCCCTTGACCCTGTCGCGGAAGGGGTTGGAGAGCTTGCGGGCGTCCTTGTAGTAGGAGGCGAAGCGGCGCTCGAAGGCCGAGGAGTCCTGCTTCATCCTGGCGATGGTCTTGTTCAGGCTCTCCAGGAGCTGGGGGTTTTCCTTGCGCACGGCCCAGGCGATGCTGTTGCCGGCCGACAGCGGGAAGGCGTCGTGGATCTTGAGGTTGGGGAAGACCTTGATCCAGAGCCGGGCCACGAAGTCGTCGCAGATGACGTTGTCGATGATCCCGGCGGCCAGGACCTCCAGGAGGTGCTCGGCGCCCTGGGTGGGCGCGGCCTCGAGGACGTTCACCGGCGGCAGGTTCTGGCGGGCGAAGATCACGTTCAGGGTCTTCAGGTGGGCCGCCTGGCTGGAGCCCTTGACCACGTGGATCTGGCGGCCCGCGAAATCCTCCATGCGGACCAGGTCGCGGTCCTCCTTGCGGGTGACCAGGACCTCGCGCACGTCGGTGATGAGCGGCTCGGTGAAGGCCACCTTGGCCAGCCGCTCCGGGGTGATGGTCAGGGTGTGGGCGATGAAGTCGCCGCGGCCCTCCACCAGGTCCTGGATGGCCTCGTCGAAGAACACGGGCACGAAGGTGAGCGTGATGGGCAGCTCGCGCTTGGCCCGCTTGTGGTCGAGTTCCTTCTCGTAGATCTTGCAGAGGTCGTACATGTAGCCGCGGGGGCGGCCCAGGCTGTCGATGAAGAAGTTGGTGGGCCCGGAGACCACCAGGGCCCGCACGCGGTGCCGCTCGCGGATGGCCGGCAGGTCCCCGGTCCAGGTCGGCAGGACCTGGAGGAGCTGCGGCGGCTCCGCGGGTTCAAACTTGTCGCGCAACGCGCCGGTCTGGGCCAGGGCCGGGCAGGCCAGGGTCAGCAGAAGCGGCAGAAGGAGGAGGGCGCGCCAGAGGGTCATGGATGGGCTGTACATCAAAACCGTAGTGCGTGCCAAGCAATGATCACCCGCCCGCGGACAGGGGGCCGCATCCCGCCCGCCTTGACGGGGCCCCGGTTTCAGTGTCAGACGGTTCAGGCGCAAACGCGCACGAGGAGTGCCCATGTCCCTGCCCCTGGCCGTGCTCGTCTCCGGCGGCGGCTCCAACCTCCAGTCGCTCATCGACCGCATCGAGGCGGGCGCGCTGGACGCCGAGATCAAGCTGGTGGTCTCCAACAACTCCGAGGCTTACGGCCTGACCCGGGCGCGCAAGCACGGCATCCCCACCAAGGTGGTGGTGCACTCCGAATATCCCACGCGCGGCAGCTTCGACCGCGAGGTCCTGCGGGCCATCGCCGGGGCCAAGGCCGAGGCCGTGATCCTGGCCGGATTCATGCGCATCCTGACCCCGGGCTTCGTGAACTCCTTTCCCCAGCGCATCCTGAACATCCACCCGGCGCTGTTGCCGGGCTTCCCCGGGGCCCACGGCCAGCGCGACGCCGCGGACTACGGCGTGCGCATCTCGGGCTGCACCGTGCACTTCGTGGACGAGATGATGGACCACGGGCCCATCATCATCCAGGCCGCGGTGCCCGCCGAGCCCGGCGAGGGCGGCGAGGCGCTCGGCGCGCGCATCCTCAAGCTGGAGCACCGCATCTATCCCCAGGCCGTGCAGTGGCTGGCCCAGGGGCGGCTGTCCATCGAGGACCGCTTCGTGCGGCTTGAGGGCAGCCGGCCGCCCGCGGACATGGCCGGGGCCGGTCCTTGCCTGGTCTCCCCGCCCCTGGAGCAGGGGTTCTAGGCCCGGCCGTGGCCGCGCGCAGGCACAGCGCAGCGGGCCTCCTGGCCTGGGCCTTCTACGACTGGGCCAACAGCGCCTTCTCCACGCTCATCGAGACCTTTGTCTTCGCCGCCTACTTCGCCCGCTCCGTGGCCGAGAACGAGGCCCTGGGCACGGCCCAGTGGGGCAACATGCTGGCCGTGTCCGGCCTGGTCATCGGCATCGGCGGCCCGCTGCTCGGGGCCGTGGCCGACCATCGCGGCCGCCGCAAACCCTGGATCGCGGCCTTCACCCTGCTGTCCGTGGTGGCCACGGGCCTGCTCTGGTTCGTGAAGCCCGACCCGTCCTGGGCCCTGCCCGCCCTGGTCCTGGCGGGCCTGGGCGTCATCGGCATGGAGTACGGCGTGGTCTTCGCCAACGCCATGCTTCCCTCGCTCTGCCCGCCGGAGCGCCTGGGCCGCTGGTCCGGCTGGGGCTGGGCCGTGGGCTATGTGGGCGGGCTGCTCTGCCTGGTGCTTGGGCTCTACGGCTTCGTGGCCAAGGGCGCCTGGCTGGCCCTGCCCCGGGTCGATGCCGAGCACGTGCGGGCCACGGCGCTGTTGACCGCGGCCTGGTTCGGGCTGTTCTCCCTGCCGCTGTTCTTCTTCTCGGCCGACGAGCCGGACACGGGCCTGGGCCTGGGCGCGGCCGTGCGCGCCGGGGTCACACAGCTGCGCGACTCCCTGCGGGAGGTGCGCCGCTACAAGGACATCGCCCGCTTCCTCATCGCCCGGATGCTCTACAACGACGGGCTGACCACCATGTTCGCCTTTGGCGGGATCTACGCCGCCGGAAGCTTCGGCATGGAGCCCGAGGAGATCCTGCTCTACGGCATCGGGCTGAACGTCACCGCGGGCCTGGGCGCGGCGGCCTTCGCCGTGCTCGACGACAAGCTGGGCCCCAAGAAGGTCATTGTCTGGTCCCTCTTGGGCCTGATCCTGCCGGCCTCGCTCATGCTCGTGGTCCGGTCCAAGGCCCTGTTCTGGGTCTTCGGCCTGATCCTGGGCCTGTTCGTGGGACCGGCCCAGGCCTCCAGCCGCACCTGGCTGGCGCGCATGGCCCCGGAGGAGGTCCGCAACCAGATGTTCGGGCTGTTCGCCCTTTCGGGCAAGCTCACGGCCTTCATCGGCCCGCTGCTGGTGGGCTGGCTGACCCTGGCGTCGGGCTCGCAGCGCGTGGGCCTGTCCTCGGTGGTCCTCCTGTTCCTGGCCGGGCTCTGGCTTCTGCGCAAGGTGCCCGGAACGGATCAGGACTTTGCCAAAGAGTCCCAGGCCGGGTATAAGGGATGATCGGGAACCAGGGGAGAGAGCCCATGTCTGAGCCCTTCCGCTTCAGCCTCACGGACCAGGAAAAGGCCTACCTCAAGGACCTGGTGCGCCTGTCCATCGCCTCCCGGCTCAAGCCCGGGGGCGGGCCGGGACAGCCTCCCGAGCCGCCCACCGAGACCCTGCGCGCCCAGCTCGGGGCCTTCGTGACCCTGGAGCTGAACAAGCGGCTGCGCGGCTGCATCGGGCACCTGGTGGGCTCGGGTCCGCTGTTCACGACCATCTGGAACATGGCCCAGGCAGCCGCCTTCGAGGACCCGCGCTTCTCCCCGCTCACGCCCCGGGAGTTCGCGGACGTGGAGGTGGAGATCTCCATCCTTTCGCCCATCACGCCCTGCCCGGACGTGGAGCGGATCGAGATCGGCCGCCACGGGCTCATCGTGCGCCGGGGCTTCCAGTCCGGCCTGCTCCTGCCCCAGGTGGCCGTGGAGTGGAAGTGGGACCGCACCCAGTTCCTGGAGCAGACCTGCCGCAAGGCCGGGCTGCCCCCGGACGCCTGGCGCCAGAAGGACACCGAGATCCTCTGGTTCGAGGCCGAGGTCTTCTAGGAGGACGCATGGGCATGAGGCCGGCCACCCCCGGGCGGGAGCGCCGCCACCACCCGCGCCTGCCCACGGGCGGCAGGATCCAGTGCGACCTGCTGGTCCTGGGCCTGCGCCACCGCTTCTACGTGGACGAGATGTCCCGGGGCGGCATGAAGGTGCGCTCGGCCGACGAGGCCCTGTACGAGCGCCTGGAGGCGGGCACCGTGCTCACGGTGCTGGCCGTGGGCAACGGCCACAATGTCCTGGAAGAGGAGCGCTCCGGCGAGATCATCTGGACCGCCGCGGTGGACGGCCGGTTCCTGGCCGGGATCCGCTTTCTGGAGCCCCTGGCCGAGCTGGACCGCCTGGGCATCCTGGAACCCGAGCAATAGTCCCTAGCCGCCGGTCCGGCGGCAGACCTCCCGCAGCTTTTCCACGATCAGGCCGTAGTTCTCGGGCCGGTGCGGCACCATGCAGGGCGTGCAGTCCTTGACCCCCGCGGCCGTGATCCGGAAGTCCCCGCCGCAGTCCCGGCCCAGGCAGTAGAGCGGGCAGTAGCAGAACAGGCAGTTGAAGTTCTCCGGATCGTCGGTTTCGTGACAGGGAAAGTAGGCGCAGGCCTCGTTGCGGAAGAAGCGGTGGCTGTTCTCCATGGGAAACGTCCGTGTGGCGCGGATTTCCGGCCTGCTGCCCGGGTCTGGCCCGGAATTTGCTGCGAGGGCCGCACCACTGAAGCATCAGGGAGGATGCGACCATGAACGAGAGAATAGTCAAGCGCCGCATGGAAGACAAGGCCGCCCGTTACGCCGCCCGGGGCATGGGCTATCGCGAGGCCCTGCGCCGCGCGGGCAGTGATCTGCTTTCCGAGGCCGGCCGCGAGCTGGACAGCGCCGAGTGCTTCCGGGTCAAGGCCTGGGTGGACGGGGTGCGCAGCCGCCTGGAGAACGCCGGTCCCCGGCCCGGGGCCGAGCCGCCGTTGCAGGCCTGGGACAAGGTCCGCCGTTTGTTCTAAGCGATCCGCTGAAAATTCCGCGCTGGCCGCGTTGCTGCGAAAAACGCAAACCCTCGCGTATTTCTGATACGCGTCGGGCTTGCGTTTTTTTTGCGCCTTGCCAGCGTGTTTTTTGAGCGGATCGCGCACAAGGGCGCTTGCAACGGCCTGTCAGGCGTTCGGCAACCATTGAATCCACAGCTGCCGCTGCCGGGGCCCGTCGAATTCGCAGAAAAAGACCTTTTGCCAGGTTCCCAGGCAGAGTTTCCCGCCCTCCACGATGAGCGTGAGCGAGGGCCCCACCAGGCTCGTCTTGATGTGGGCGTCGCTGTTGCCCTCGGCGTGCCGGTAGTCCCCGCGCTTGGGGATGAGCCCTCGCAGGTTCGTGACCACGTCCCGGACCACGTCCGGGTCCGCGCCCTCGTTCACCGTGAGCGCGGCCGTGGTGTGCGGGCAGAACAGCACCAGGGCCCCGTCCTTCCAGCCCTCCCGTTGCAGCATCTCCCGGACCTCGTGGGTCACGTCGCACAGCTCCTCGCGGGAGCGCGTGGTCAGGTCGAGCCGTCGCATGATCCCCTCCGGTACTGGTGGCTGAAGCCCGCGTCGTAGAGTTTCGAGCGCCCGCCCCGGCCCTGGCCGGGGAGCACCAGGAACACGGCCTGGCGCGTGAATCCGGCTTCGCCCACGGCCCGGGCCATGTCGCCCAGCGTGGTCGTGAGGATCGAGCCGTCGGGCCAGCCCACCCGGTGGCCCACCACCACGGCGGTCTCCGGGTCCAGGCCCCCGGCCAGAAGCTCGCGCTGCACGCCCGGGGCGTCCCCGGCCGAGAGATAGACCGCCAGGGCCGAGCCGTGGCGGGCCAGGTCGCGGAGATTTTCGGATTCCGGCACCGGGGTCTTGCCCGCCAGGCGGGTGACGATGAGGCTCTGGGTCCCGCCGGGCCGGGTGAACGAGACCTTGGCCGCGGCCGCGGCGGCGAACGCCGCGCTGACCCCGGGCACCACCTCCCAGTCCACGCCCTCCCGGTCCAGCATCTCGGCCTGCTCGCGCACCGCGCCGAACAGGGCCGGGTCGCCGGTGTGCACCCGGGCCACCAGGCCTCCGGCGCGCACGCAGTCCAGGACCAGGGTGTGCTGCTCCTCCAGGGTCAGGGGCGCGGAGTCCACGATCTTCGCCGAATCCCTGGCCTCGGTCAGCACGGCCCTGGGCACCAGGGACCCGGCGTAGAGCACCAGGTCGGCCATGCCGATGATCCGCGCGGCCTTGAGCGTGAGCAGTTCCGGGTCGCCGGGCCCGGCGCCGATGAAATAGACCTGGGTCATGGGGCCTCGCGGGTTCAGGGCTTTTCGGCCCAGAGGATGAACACCGGGTTCTGCGCCCGGAAGCGCATGTCCCCGGCCAGGCGGTCCGTGCTGCTGGCCGAAAGCTGGGTCACGCCGAAGTTCCAGCCCAGGGACTCCAGGTGCCCCTTGGCCCGGAACAGGGTGTCCAGGAGGATGCAGTGGATCACCAGGCGGCCGCCGGACTTGAGGCGGCGGCAGGCCTCCTCGAGCACGGCGTTGTCCTGGCCCAGGCCGCCGCCGATGAACACGCGGTCCGGGTCGGGCAGCTCCACGAGGCAGCCGGGCATCTCGCCCTGCACCGCGTCCACGGTCCAGGCCCCCATGCGCCGCACGTTCTCGCGGATCATGGCCGCGCGGTTGCGCTGGCGCTCCACGGCGATGACCCGGCCCCGGAAGGCCAGGTGCGCGGCCTCGATGGACACGGCCCCGCAGCCCGCGCCCAGGTCCCAGACCAGGGCCTCGGGGGTCACGGCCAGGAGCGCCAGGCCCGCGGCCCGCACGGACTGCTTGGTGATGAGGTCCTTCTCGTGGAAGAAGTAGTGGTCCGGGGTGCCCAGGCAGGGCGGGATCTCCGGGGGATAGTGGCGCTCGAAGACCACCAGGTTCAGGGGCGCGAAGCTCTTGTCCCAGGCCTCCTCCAGGGTGAGATGCTGGACGCTCTCCTGCTCGGTGCCGAGGTTCTCCAGCACGGTCATGAAGAACCCGTCCGTGCCGCGCTCCAGCAGGGCCCGGGCAATGGCCTGGGGCGTGTTCTCCTCGTCGGTGAACACGGCCACGCGCTCGGCCCGGGTGAGCGCCGAGAACAGCGGGGCGTAGTCCGTGCGGCCGTGCAGGGACACGCTCACGGCCTCCTGCCAGGGGAACTTCAGGCGCGCCGCGGCCAGTTGGAGGGTGGTCACGTTGGGGTGGAAGACCAGGCGCTCCGGGCCCAGGGACTCCAGGAGCCGCTTGCCCAGGCCGTAGAACAGGGGGTCGCCGTCGGTAAGCAGGACCACGCCGCCGGCCGGCAGCTCGGCCTCGATCTCCCGCAGCACGGCCTCCAGGGGCCCGGCAATGGGCAGGCGGCGCTCGGCCCGGGGGGCCAGGTCCTTGCCGCAGGCCTCCAGCAGGCGCTTGCCCCCGGCCAGGACCCGGGCGCGGGCCAGGATCTCCAGGCAGTGGGGCGGCGGGGTCAGGGCTCCGGGGGACAGGCCCACCACATGGACGGGTTCAACGGCGTTCATGGTGCGATTATAACGGGAACGTCACGGCCTTGGAAGGGGGGAGGCTTGCCAGGGAGGGGCCTTTCCTCTAAGGGGAAGCCATTCGACTCGAACAAGGAGCCGAGGGAACATGAAATCAATGAAAATCCTGGCCGCCGTGCTGGCGGTCTTCTTGTCCCTGGCCGGGACCGCCCGGGCCCAGGGCATGGTCACCCTGGTCTTCGACGACGGGCTCTCCTCGGTCTACGCAAAGGCCCTGCCGATCCTGGAGCAGCGCGGCCTGGTGGCGGTCACGGCGCTCATCGCCGAGAACGTGCGCTGGCCGCACGAGGGCTACATGACCAAGGAGCAGGCCCTGGACCTCCAGAAACGGGGCTGGGAGATCGCCTCCCACAGCATCCACCACATCGGGCCCAAGATGATCCCCCTGCGCCTGGAGGACGAGAACCTGGCGCTCAAGCCGGTCAAGGCCGGGTCCGCCACGGTCTATCGCGCGCCCTACGGCTTCGAGGAATGCGTGGCCGTGTTCCTGGACAACATGCCCCTGGCGCCCACGGGCTCGCTGCAGGAGCTGCTGACCACGGGCGGGGCCTTTTTCCACGACAAGCAGGCCAAGACCCTCACCGTGCTTCCGCGCTTCGACCCCGGGGTCAAGAGCCTCACCGTGCAGGTGGGCTCCTACGAGCGCGAGCTGCGCGACTCCAAGGCCGAGCTGCGCGGCCACGGCCTGGACGTGACCGCCTTTGTGGCCCCGTTCAGCCAGTGGACCCCGGAGAGCGCGGAGCTGTCCAAGCGCTACTATGCCCTGGCCGCGGCCCTGGGCGACGGGATCAACGAGCCGGCCCCCGAGGGCGCGGGCGTGCTCCGGGCCCAGGCCTTCGACCTGCACGCCATTGAGCGCTATTCCGTGCGCTCGGTCACCACGGTGGAGGAGCTCCAGACCCTCATCCGCCAGAACTGCATCGTGGAAAGCGACTGGGTGGTGCTCTGTCTGCACGGGGTGGGCAAGGACGCCTACGAGCCCATCCGTTCCAGCAAGCTGGCCGAGCTGGCCGACTGGCTCCGGAAGGAGCGGGTCAGCGTGGTCACCCTGAGCCAGGGCGCGCTCATCCTGAACCTGGGCCGCTAGCCCTCGAACAGGACCGCGCCGTCCAGGTCGAACACGGCGTAGGCGATTTCCGGCCCCGGCCCGGCGAAGTCCCGGGCCGCCCGGGTTGCGCGCTCGGCCAGCAGGGCCAGGAGTTCCGGCAGGGCCGGGTCGTTCCGCAACAGTTCCAGCACTTCCAGGGCCGTGTTGGCCCGGGCTGCGCGTTGCGCGGTTTCCGCCTTCGCGCCCGCCCGGGCGCAGAGTTCCGCCAATCTCCCGAAATCCAGCGAGCCTTCCTTGGCGTGGGTGCATTCCAGGCCCTGGGCCTGCTTCACCAGCTTGCCGAAGAACAGGGCCCAGGTGATCCGGGCGAAGCCCTGGTCCGTGGCCAGGCCACAGGCCTGGGCAAAGAAGTCCGCGGCCTGGACCACGCCCAGTTCCGGGGTTTCCGGGTGGAGCGCGCGCCAGAAGCGTTCGCTGCGCCGTCCCGTGGTCAGCACGATCTCCGTGAGCCCGGCGGCCCGGGCCACGCTCAGGGCCTGGCCGATGGAGGCCAGCCAGGAGTCGTGGCTGTAGGGCCGGACGACCCCGGCGGTGCCCAGGATGGAGAGCCCGCCGCGAATCCCCAGGCGCGGGTTCATGGTCCTCTTGGCCAGCTCCGCGCCGTCCGGGATCTCGAGGACCACCCGCGCGCCCGCGCCCAGGCCGGATTCCTCCAGGGCCTCGGCCACGGCCGCCCGGATCTGCTCCCGGGGGCCGGGGTTGATGGCCGGTTCGCCCGGGGGCACGGGCAGGCCGGGCAAGGTCACTGTTCCGACCCCTGTTCCGGCTTCGAGGGCAATTTCTCCATCCCTCAACCCGCTCTGCTGGAAAACAAGGGCATGAATTTCTGCCCCGTCTGTCACATCAGGGTCATCTCCTGCGTCCTTGATCACCACGGCCCGGGCCCCCAGGCCCTCGGCCTGGCAGCGGGCCACGGGCACCATCAGCCTGCCGCCGCCGGGCAGGGGCGTGTCCACCTCGGCCGGGCAGAGGCGCAGGGCCAGGAACAGCGCGGCGGCCTTGGCCGCGGCCGCGGCGGCCGTGCCCGTGGTGAAGCCCTCGCGCAGGACGCTCATCGGGGGGCGGGCCCGTGGAGCACGCGCACCCCGGCGGCCTGGGCCATGTTCCGGAGCATGTTCTTGAAGAGATAGGCGTGGGCCGGGTAGAAGGTCCACCAGTAGACCGGGCCCCAGAGGCCCCGGGGCAGGAAGCTCGGGGTCATGGACAGCTCGGTGGCGCCGTTGTCCTTTTGGCTGATGCGGAATTCCAGGAGGGCCTGGCCCGGCAGCTTCATCTCGGCCAGGAGCAGCAGGCGCTTGCCCGGCTCGGCCGCCAGCACCCGCCAGAAGTCCAGGTGCTCGCCCGGCACGGGCTCCTCCTGGCTCCTGCGGCCCCGGGTGAAGCCCGGGCCCCCGGCCAGCTTGTCCAGAAAGGCCCGCAGCCGCCAGAGCCGGTCCCCGAAATACCAGCCCGTGTCCCCGCCGATGCGCCGGACCACGTCCCAGACCTGCTCCGGGGTTCCGGCCAGGGTCACGCTGTAGCTGTCCTTGAACACCGTGCCCCCGGCATAGCCCGCGTCGCCGCAGGCCGCCCACTCGGGCAGGCAGCTCGATCCGGCGTCGAAGCAGCAGGAGGGCGCGGCCTTCTGGCGCTCCTGGTCCAGGGCCGCGGCAATGGCCTCGCGGCAGGACACCAGGTCCTGGGGCACCAGCTCGCGGATGCGCGTGTCCCGGCAGATGACCTCGTTGGCCAGGCCTTCCACCAGGGGCTGCACCAGGGCCAGGGGCACGGGCGTCACCAGGTTGACCCACCAGGCCGAGAGCCTGGGCGTGAGCACGGGCAGGGCCAGGATGGGCCGCTGCCGCAGCCCGGCCACCTGGCAGTAGAGCCGGAACAGCTCGCGGTAGGTGAGCTGGTCCGGGCCGCCGATCTCGTAAGTCTCCCCGGCCGTGGCCTCGTTCTCCAGGCAGCCCAGGAGGTAGTGGAGCACGTTGCTCACCGCCACGGGCTGGCACTTGGTGTCCACCCAGCGCGGGGTGAGCATGAACGGCAGGCGTTCGCAGAGGTAGCGCAGGATCTCGAACGAGGCGCTGCCCGAACCCAGGATCATGGCCGCGCGCAGCTGGGTCACCGGGGTCCCGCCCAGGCCCAGGAGTTCGCCCACCTCGTGGCGCGAGCGCAGGTGCTCGGACAGGGCGGTCTGGTCGTCGCCCAGGCCCGAGAGGTAGATGATCCGGGGCAGGCCGGTGAGCCGGGCGGCGCGGGTGGTGTTGCAGGCGGCCCGGCGGTCGATGGCCGCGAAGTCGCGGGCCCCGGGCCGCATGGAGTGGACCAGGTAGAAGGCCGCGCAGCAGCCCTCCATGGCCCGGGTGAGCGCGTCCTGGTCCAGGGCGTCGGCGGCCACGGGCTCCAGGTTGGGATGTCTGCCCCAGGGCCGGGCCCGGATCTTGTCCAGGCTGCGGCCCGCGGCGCGCACGCGCCAGCCGCGCTCCAGGAGCAGGGGCACGAGCCGCCCGCCCACGTAGCCCGTGGACCCGAGCACCAGCACTGGTCCGGACGAGGGCTCCATGTCAGCCTCCCTGGTGGATGAGCACGGGCCCGTTCAGGACCCGGGCCCCGGCGGCCCGGGCCATGTGCCGGAGCATGGGCCGGAAGATCAGGGAATGGGACGGCGCGATGCACCACCAGTAGAGCATTCCGGCCGCGCCCCGGGGCTGGAAGCTCGGGGTCATGGCCAGCTCCGTGGTGCCGTCCTCCAGGGGCGTGACCCGGAACTCCAGAAGGGCCTCGCCCGGGGCGAGCATTTCGGCCCGCAGCAGGAGCCGCCTCGGCTCGTCCACCTCCACCACGCGCCAGAAGTCCAGGTGGTCGCCCATGGCCACGGTGTCCACGTGGCGGCGTCCGCGCGACAGGCCGGGGCCCCCGAACAGCTCGTCCACGAACCCGCGCAGCCGCCAGAGGAAGGTGCCGAAATACCAGCCCGTGTCCCCGCCGATGCGCTTGACCACGTTCCAGGCCGTTTCCGGCGGCCCGTCCAGGGTCACGGCAAAGGTGTCCCGGAAGACCTTGGCCTGGGGCTGCGGCTCCTTGGCCCATTCCGGCAGGCGGGTGGAGCCCGCGTCGAAGCAGGAGGAGGCCACGGCGTCCCGGCGCACCTCGGCCAGGGCCCGGTCCAGGGCCTCGCGGCAGGAGAGCAGGGGCAGGGGCAGGATCTCGCGGATGCGCGTGTCGTGGATGAGCACCTCGTGGCGCATGCGCTCCACCAGGGGCTTGACCAGGGACACGGACATGGGTGTCACCAGGTTGATCCAGGCGATGGACAGCCGGGTGGTGCGCAGGGGCAGGACCAGGATGCGCCGTTTGGGCAGCCCGGCGGCCTCGGCATACAGCTGGAACAATTCCCGGAAGGTGAGCTGGTCCGGCCCGCCGATCTCATAGGTCTGGCCCGCGGTCTCGGGTTTTTCCAGGCACCCGGCCAGGTATTCCAGGACGTCGTCCACGGCGATGGGCTGGCATTTCGTGTCCACCCAGCGCGGGGCCAGCATGAGCCGCAGGTGCTCGCAGAGCGAGCGGATCATCTCGAAGGTGGCCCCGCCCGCGCCGAGCACCAGGGGCGCGCGCAGCTGGGTCACGGCCGCGCCGGAGAGGCTCAGGATCTCGCCCACCTCGTAGCGCGACTTGAGCTGTTCCGAGAGGTGCGCGGGGTCGCCGCCCAGGCCGGTGAAGTGCAGGATGCGCGGCAGGCGGGCGGCCTGGGCCGCCCGCACCGTGGCGTAGGCGATGCGCCGGTCCAGGGCCGCGAAGTCCGTCTCGCCCGGCGTGATGGAGTGGATCAGGTAGTAGGCCGCCTGGCAGCCCTGCATGGCCCGGGTCAGGGCCTCGTGGTCCAGGGCGTCGGCGCGGACCACTTCGAGATTCGGGTGTTTGCCCCAGGGCCGGCCCAGGATCTTGCGCAAGCTGCGGCCCGCGGCGCGCACGCGCCAGCCGCGCTCCAGGAGCAGGGGCACCAGGCGTCCGCCGATGTAGCCCGTGGCCCCCAGCACCAGCACCGGCCCGGCGGCGCGGTCCATCAGTCCTGCCTCTCCCAGCCCCGGCGCGTGAGGCAGTCCTCGTAGGCCTGCTTCAGGTCCCCGGCCGCCTCCCGGCACTGGGCCGAGTCGCTGTCGAAGCGCTCGTCCTCCTCGCGGGGGCTGGCGATGTACGGA
The DNA here is from genome assembly GCA_002382645.1 of Desulfovibrio sp. UBA4079. GTDB lineage: Bacteria > Desulfobacterota > Desulfovibrionia > Desulfovibrionales > Desulfovibrionaceae > Aminidesulfovibrio. Next base: position 16,772 of record DFYP01000171.1, read on the forward strand.
TTCACCCAGGTGGGGCCGCAGCCCGCCAGCAGGGCCAGCAGGCAGCAGAGCATCAGGGCGCGGCTCATGCCTCCTCCTCGTGCTCGTGCTTCAGGCTCCGGGCCATGAGGTCCTTGACCGCCTGGGCCGGGTCCTTGTCCTCGTAGAGGATGCGGTAGACCTGCTCGGTGATGGGCAGCTCCACCCCGAGCTTCTTGGACAGGTCGAACACGGACTTGGTGGTCTTCACGCCCTCGGCCACGGAGCGGGTCCCGGCGATGATGGCCGCGAGCTTCTGGCCCTGGCCCAGCTTGAGGCCCACCTGGCGGTTGCGCGAGAGGTCGCCGGTGCAGGTGAGCACCAGGTCGCCCATGCCCGACAGCCCCATGAAGGTCTTGGCCTGCGCGCCCATGGCCAGGCCCAGGCGGCTCATCTCGGCCAGGCCCCGGGTGATGAGCGCGGCCCGGGCGTCGTGGCCGAAGCCCAGGCCGTCGGAGATGCCCGCGGCGATGGCCATGACGTTTTTCACCGCCCCGCCCAGCTCCACGCCCCGGAAGTCGTCGCTGGTGTAGACCCGGAAGAAGGCGGTGGAGAAGACCTCCTGGAGCGTGCGGCCCAGCTCGCGGTCCACGCAGCCGAGCGTCACGCTGGTGGGCATGCCCTGGCTCACCTCGCGGGCGAAGGACGGGCCCGAGAGCACGGCGTAGCGGGGGTTCATCCCCTCCAGGGCCTCGGCCACCACCACGGACATGGGCTCCAGGGTGTCCAGCTCAATGCCCTTGCTGGCGCAGACGATCACGGGATTTTCGGGCAGGAGCCCGCGCAGCTCCGTGAGGCTGGCGCGCAAAAACTGGCTCGGGACCACCACCAGGACCATTTCGGCCTGGTCCAGGACCCGGGCCGGGTCCTGATCGGCCGCCAGTTCCGGGCAGAGGTTCGCGCCCGGCAGGAACAGGGTGTTCTCGCGCTTTTCCCGGATGGAACGGACGACCTCTTCTTCGCGGGCCCAGAGGCGGACCGGAAAACCTTTGCGGCAGAGCAGGTCGGCCAGGGTGGTGCCCCAGGCACCGGCGCCCAGTACGGCGATGTGCATCGATAGACTCCTTGCTGACGGCGAAACGGGGCGCGGGCCCCGCTCTGCCCAACCTACCCGGCCGGGCTTCCGGTTGCAAGGCCGAGCCGTTGCGGGTAAGAGGTCCGGCATGGAAAAGAACGCCTTCACCGCACTGGAGGAACGCATCCTGGCCCTGGCCGGGGACGACCTGCCGGACAGCCCCGCGCCCTTCGCGGACATCGCCGCGGCCGCGGGCACGGACGAGGAAACCGTGCTGGCGCTCCTGCGCCGGCTCAAGGACGACGGGATCATCCGCCGCTTCGGGGCCACCCTGCGCCACCAGAAGGCCGGCTGGGGCCACAACGCCATGGTCGCCTGGCGGGTGGACGACCCGGACCAGGCCCTGGCCGTGGGCGAGGTCATGGCCCGGCACCCGCAGATCAGCCACTGCTACATCCGGCGCACCTACCCGGAGTGGCCCTACAACCTCTACACCATGATCCACGGCCGCAACCCCGGCGACTGCGACCAGGTGGCCGAGGGCCTGTCGCGGTCCACGGGCGTCACGGACTACCAGATGGTCCAGAGCGTGCGCGAGCTCAAGAAGACCTCCATGCGCTACTTCCCCAAGGAGAACGAGGAATGACCACTTCCGCCGAATGGTTCCGCCGGGCCCAGGACGTGTTGCCCGGCGGGGTGAACAGCCCGGTGCGCGCCTGCAAAAGCGTGGGCTGCGATCCCGTGTTCATCGACCGCGCCAAGGGCGGCCGCCTGTGGACCGCCGACGGCCGCGAGCTCATCGATTTCGTGCTCAGTTGGGGCCCCATGATCCTGGGCCACTGCGATCCGGACGTGACCCGCGCGGCCCACGAGGCCGTGGACCGGGGCTCGAGCTACGGCGCGCCCTGCGGCCTGGAGGTGGAGCTGGCCGAGACCGTGCGCCGGCTCATGCCCAACCTGGAGATGCTGCGCATGGTCTCCTCGGGCACCGAGGCCACCATGAGCGCCCTGCGCCTGGCCCGGGGCTTTACCAAGCGCGACAAGGTGGTCAAGTTCGAGGGCTGCTACCACGGCCACAGCGACAGCTTCCTGGCCAAGGCCGGGTCCGGGCTTTTGACCTTCGCCATTCCCGGGACCCCGGGCGTGCCCGAGTCCACCGTGGCCCACACCCTGCTGGCGGCCTACAACGACCTGGCCGCCGTGGAGAAGCTCTTCGCGGCCCACGGCCAGGAGATCGCCTGCGTCATCGTGGAGCCCGTGGCCGGGAACATGGGCCTGGTGTTGCCCGAGCCGGGATTCCTGGAGGGCCTGCGCGAGCTCTGCACCAAGCACGGGGCCCTGCTCATCTTCGACGAGGTCATCACCGGCTTCCGGGTGGCCCTGGGCGGGGCCCAGGCCCGCTTCAGGATCAAGCCGGACCTCACCTGCCTGGGCAAGATCATCGGCGGCGGCTTCCCCGTGGGCTGCTACGGCGGCCGCCGGGAGATCATGGAGCACGTGGCCCCCAGCGGCGGGGTCTACCAGGCCGGGACCCTGTCCGGGAACCCGGTGGCCATGGCCGCGGGCCTGGCCACGCTCAAGCGCCTGGAGCGCTGCGACTACGCCGCCCTGGAGGCCCGCACCCAGGACTTCGCCCTGGAGCTCAAGGCCATCCTCAAGTCCAAGGGCCTGGCCGTGAAGCTCAACCAGACGGCCTCCCTGTTCACCCTGTTCTTCACCAAGAACCCGGTGACGGACNNTGGCCACGGCCCTGGCCGCGGACGCCGAGATCTACGGCGACTTCTACCGCCAGATGCGCGAGCTCGGCGTGAACCTGGCGCCCTCGGCCTATGAGGCGGCCTTCCTCTCCTTCGCCCACACCGAGGAGGACCTGGCCCGCACCCTGGACGCCGCGCGCCGGGTCAAGCTCTAGCGGGCCGCAGGAGGCCCATGGCCGCGCCCCTCGCCATCTACGCCCTGACCCCCGCGGGTCTGGACCTGGCGCGGCGGCTGGCCTCGGCCCTGGACGGGGCCGTGTTCGCGCCCGAGCGCCTGGCCGGGCCCGGGGAGACCGG
>DFYP01000088.1 GCA_002382645.1 Desulfovibrio sp. UBA4079
CCCGGCTCCGGCAGGAGCACGGCGGCCAGGCCTCCCGGGTGCTGGAGGCCGCGCGCCAGGCGGCCATGAGCCTGGGCGGCGAGGAGCTGCTCGAGGTCCTGGACCAGACCGGCGCCGCGGACCGGGCCGTGCTCATCAACGCCCTGGCCCGGGTGGCGCCCCTGGTCCTGGAGGGCAGCCTGCGCCACCAGGGCGCGGACGGGCCCCAGGCCCTGGGCCTGGAGGAGCTGCGCTCCATGATCCGCGACCCGCGCTACCATGACCCCAGCCGCCGGGACGCCGCGTTCGTGGCCCGGGTGGACAAGGGGTTCCAGCGGCTGTTCCCGGGGAGCTATGCGGGGCGGTGAAAAGCTCCCATCCGCTGCGTTGCATCGCCAGGGGTCAGACCCTCGCGTAGGTCACACTACGCGTCGGGCCTGCCCCTGGCTCGCGCCTTGCGCCTGGGGCTTTTGACCGCCCCGGGGAAGGCGGAGAAGAAGAGGACAAGAAAAAGGCAGGGGCCGCCGGTCCCTGCCTTTCTTATTCACGACCGGAAGATGAAGTAGACCGCCCCGAGCAGGCAGAGGCAGGCCCAGAGGTAGTCGAGCTTGAGCGGCTGGCCCATGTAGAACAGGGCGAAGGGCGCGAACACCGACAGGCTGATGACCTCCTGGAGGATCTTCAGCTGCGGCAGGGTCAGGGCCGTGTAGCCGATGCGGTTGGCCGGGACCTGGATGAGGTACTCGAACAGGGCGATGCCCCAGCTCAACAGCGCCGCCACCCACCAGGCCCGGTGCGCCAGGTTCTTCAGGTGCGCGTACCAGGCCACGGTCATGAACACGTTGGACAGGGTCAGCAGCACGGCGGTCTTCACGAGCACGGACGTCATGGCGCGCCTCCGAGTCCGCTTCTCGGGCCAAGGCCGGGCTTTGTCAATCGCCTGCGCGGCCCTCGGCGGCCATGGCCTTGCGCTTGGCGTACCCGGGATACCAGACCGTGAACACGCAGGTGCCCAGGAGCACGGCGTAGGAGGCCAGCTCCCTGGGCAGGGCCGGGGCCTCCGGGTTGAGCGCGCTCAGGAGCGCCAGGCCGCAGTTCACGCTGAAGGCCGCGCCCCAGAGCGAGGAGATGACCACGTTCGAGCGGATGAAGGCCGGGTGCTTCCAGCGCGAGGGGTCGGTGTGCTCCTTGGCGTAGTCCAGGGAGAAGGGCTTGCCCGCGGCGATGCCGAACCAGGTGCCCAGGGCCAGGGCGCCGTTGGCCAGCGGGCCCATGAACCGGATGGTCCAGATGTGCTCGAACAGGAACACGGCCGCGCTGGCATAGGCGAAGAAGGACAGGCCCACCCAGAGGATCACGCCCCGGTGGAGCCGGAGCAGGCCCATGACCACGGTGAGCGCCAGGGCCGTGGCCAGGCCGATCTTGAGCCGCAGCAGGCTGCCGTGGGCGATGATCAGAAAGGCCAGCCAGGGCGCGAAACTGAGCACGAGCTTGAGGAACTGGACCACGGGACCCCCGGTGGATGGCGATACATTTTCGTATGTTACAGGGGCCAGCATATACCAGCGGGGGGGCCGGGGCGTCAATGAGCGGGCAGGAGGAAGCTCGCCCCGCACTGCTTCTTCGTGTTCCTGGAGGTGCTCCGGCCAAAGGAGGCCGCGCTCAGGGGCGCATTGACCCTGTCCCGGAGAATCGGGAGCCGGATCTCCACGAACGAGGCGTTGCCCCGGCCCGCGCAGAGGATGTCCGCCTCCCGGGCCGCGGTCTTGCCGTAGGCCGCCTCCAGGGCGGCGCGGAAATCCGTGAGCCGGACCTTTGTGCCGGCGTGGCCGCGCAGGAATTTGCCCAGGGCGCTGGCCTTGACCTCGCGGTCCAGGCGCGCGGCGGTCAGGAAATAGGCGTCCGGGTCGAAGTTGAAGCAGACCCCGTGCTTGGCGAACTCGTAGTGCTCCAGGCAGGTGCTCTCGTTGGCCCCGGGCATGACGCGGGCCAGCTCCTGGCGCGTGTCCGGCCGCAGGGGGTAGCGGGGATCGCACTTGTCCCCGTCGTTCAGGTCGTTGTCGCCCAGGAGGTAGGCGCAGCCCATGCCGTTCCAGTCCCGCTCCTCCAGCTGGGGCCGGATGCTGCGGGGCTGGCTGGGCCACAGGCCGTGGAGCGTGAGGTTGTCGGCCGGGTCCCGCAGGGCGGCCGGGTCTTCGCATTCCACGGGCAGGCCGCGCCCCGCCTCCTGCATGTCCCGGCAGAACCCGGGCTGCCAGGTCAGGGCCAGCACGTACTGGTCGAAGTCGCCCCAGGCACGGGGCTTCAGGTCCTGGGCCGGGGCCTGGGCCGCCAGGAGCAGGAGCGCGGCCAGGGCCAGGAACAGGGCGCGGCGTTTCATGGGCTCTCCTTTTTTTTGAGGTGCGAGCGCATATCAAATATCCGTACGGCGCGCCCCGGGTCAAGCAGGTCCTTTCCGGGCCGCCCCGCAACCGGGCGGCGCGTTGACAGCGCCTCGCGGCGCTGCCTATGCTGCGGGCCGTGGCCCTGGGAACCGCCCGGGGCCGAGGACTTCCGCCCGGGGCCCCGTGCCGGGCGGCGCAGGATTTCCGCCATGCAGGACCGTGCCGCGTCCGGGACGCAGGGGCCGCTTCCCCAGTCCATCCGCACCCTGGGCTGGATCAGCTTCTTCACGGACGTGGCCTCGGAAATGGTCTATCCCGTGGTGCCCCTGTTCCTCGTGGCGGCGCTCGGCGCTCCGGCCGTGGTGCTCGGGGCCATGGAGGGCGTGGCCGAGGCCCTGGTCTGCGTGATGAAGGGGCTCTCGGGCTGGCACTGCGACCGCCTGGGCCGCCGCGCCCCCTACGTGCGCTGGGGCTACGGCCTGGGCGCCCTGTCCAAGCCCATGCTCGCCCTGGCCTTTTCCTGGCCCCTGGTCTTCGCGGCGCGCATGGTGGACCGCCTGGGCAAGGGCCTGCGCACCACGGCCCGGGACGCCATGATCGCGGACGCCGCGCCCGAGTCCATGGCCGGACGGGCCTTCGGCTTCCACCGGATGATGGACACGGCCGGGGCCATCCTGGGAGTGCTCCTGGCCATGGGCCTGCTGGCCCTGCTGCCCGGGCAATACCGGCTCATCTTCCTCCTGGCGGCCCTGCCCGGGGCCGTGGCGGTCCGGCTCGCCTTCCGGCTCAGGGACCAGGACGGAATCCGCGCCGCCTGCGCGGAGGGCCCCCGGCTCCCCCTGCGCCGGTCCCTGCGCGGCCTGCCCGCGGCCTACTGGCGCTCCCTGGCCCTGCTGGGCCTGTTCGCCTTCGCCAACAGCACCGACGCCCTGCTCCTGCTGCGGGCCAAGAACCTGGGCCTCGGCGACGTGCAGGTCGTCGCGGCCTACGTGCTCTTCAACCTGACCTACGCGGCCTCGGCCTATCCCGCCGGGGCGCTTTCCGACCGCTTCGGCCGCTGGCGCATGATGTTCGGCGGCTGGACCCTCTACGGCCTGGTCTATTTCGGCTTCGCCCTGTCCGGGCCGCAGGGGCTCTGGCTGCTCTTCCCGGTCTACGGCCTGTACATGGGCCTCACCGAGGGCGTGGGCAAGGCCATCGTGGCCGTGGGCCTGCCGCCGGAGCGCCGGGGCACGGCCATGGGCTTCTTCCTCATGGTCACGGGATTCGCGACCCTGGCCGGGAGCCTGGCCGCGGGACTGGCCTGGGACCTCATCGGCCCGGCCGCGCCGTTCTGGCTGGGCGGGAGCGCGGCC